>NZ_CP174166.1:368568-737137 GCF_045276915.1 Mesomycoplasma moatsii
AATCACCGCATTATCACTAATGTTTTCTTCATGCAAGTTATATACTGTATCTTGAACTACATAAACTGGATCATTTATATCAATAGGGTCAACATTTACCTTAATTTGAATTAAATTAGTAGTTGCATCTTTAGTTGAAGATTTTAAAGCTTCAATAAATGCTGCTCTTTTATTTCATGTACCAGTAGCACCTAAACGGTATTCTAATCAAACTGTAGGAGCTTGAGTTCCTGGCAGTGGTGGATTAGCTTTAACAATTTTATCTATTAATTCATTTTCAGGAACTTCATTAATACTTAAATATTTAGTATTACCTGATAAAGGATTTGCAGCAATAAATTCATCAATTCATGATTTTTCTACTTGTAAATATTTAGGTAAATTTAATGGTAATTTAACACCACTTGATCATTTTAATGATTCATTAGTTGAAGTTGTATCAGTTACACCAGTACTAAAATTCTTGATTTCGAAGTTATTACCTCAATCAGTATAATCATCTGTTTTTGAAGAAAATCTCATATAAACTGCAGGATCAAACTAATCAACTGAAGTTATTAATTCTCTTGAATCAACTCAATTGTTTTTACCATCATTTGAATATTGGATTAATAATCCTAATTGTTTTTCTGTTTCTTGCACAAATTGATCAAATGTTACATTATTAAATGTAGCAGGAGTAAATCCTCTTAAATTATCAAATGTTGATCCTTCATTAGCTTTTGATTTTGTTGTTGACCAAAATTCTGCATACTTAGTCATATCAAAAGTTGTTGATAATTTATGATTAACAATAACTTGTGAATTTCCTTCGTATTCAATAGCATATTCATCTAAATTTGCGCTATCTTTAAATACCACTTTAGCTTGAATTTTTGTTCCATATTTAAATGTTGGTGAATAAAATCTTAATTTACCAATTTTACTAATATTGTTTGTTGCTTCAGCTCAACCCTCATTAATTTTTTCTCACATCGAATTTAAATCAAGAGTAAAATCAGAACCGTTTACTGAATAAACAATTTGTAGTTGTTGCTTATATTCATCTTTATTTGCATTATTATTTAATTCTCAATATTGTTCTTCAAATTGAGATCATGATGTTTTAATAGCATCAATTGTTAAAGAGTTACCTACTCCAGTTGAACTAATAGTAATATTTTTATTTGATTCATCAATGTTTAGATATTGATACATTGATTCAAAAAATGAAGAATTAATTTTTAATGTTTTTTTAACAGCTAATGATAAGTATGTAGTTACACTCTTAGTTGAATGTAAACTATCATCAAAAATATAAATTCTTGGTATTGTATCTTCACTTGCATATGAAATTGTTACATTAATAATTGGATTTTCAGAATTGTATGAAAAATTTGTAGGTAAAGTATCAGAATTTTGTACTTCTCCATTTGAATTTTGTCAACTAAAATTAAATTTATAACCTATTGCTTTTAAAAATGTTTCAATTTGACTAAATTCCATATTAGAACCATAAGTAGAGTTGCCTAATACTGGAGGTTTTATTGATTGAATTGTTGAATCTTGTTGATTTGCTCCTTGAGCAACTGTTCCATGATGAGTTTTTAGATTTTCAATCCACTCATTCATGTTTAATTGCAAGATAACATTTTGTGTATCTAAAAGACCTTTTAATTCAAATCCTTTTTGATTATCTGTTGAATGATCTTCTAAAGCGTATAAACTATCTGGTTCTAAATCTGTTATTTTTACTCATAATTTAAATCCATTAGTAAAACTATCAGAATACATAAATCCTAATTTACCAGTTTGTCTTGATAATTCTTGATTAATTGCATCAGCTGCATTATTGCTTGTAAATGTAAAAGCTTCATTAGTTGTATTATTAATTGAATAATTAAATTGTAATCTTCTCTTTCATTCTTCTTTAGAGTGAGCTAGTCCTTGATTTGCTGCTTAATCTTAAGCTACTATATAATCAAGAATTTTATCCTCAGTTTGATTTAATCATCTAACAAATTCATCTAATCTTTGAGTTGGATCTAAATAAAGAGGCGAAGTTAATAGTTGAGCAGAAAAATCAAAGAATTTTGAAGAATCAACTTTTATTGAGCTTGCAATTCTAAATCCTGAAGTTTTAATAGTTCAAGTTTTATTTTCGCCAACATTTGCTACTTTCCCATCACTTTGTGCCTGATAATTAGTTCTTTTAAGGTATATTTTAAATGATGCTGTTCCTCTACCATTATCTGATTCAACAAGTTGCACAAGAGAAAGCTCTCCATAACCACCTTCAAGTGTTGGAATAGAACTTGGATCAACTCAATAAGGTAATTTTAAATATCCATATTCAATAGATTTTTCAATAATTGCTTTTCTTACTAATGTTCGATAACTAGAATCCACTAATGATTGACTAGCAATAGTAGATGAAATTTGGTAATTATTTCAAGTAACTCCTGCTAAATCATAAACATTTTCTTCGTCAAATGAAGTTGTAACATTATCTGTTCTAAAACCACCAATTCATCAAGTTCCAAATGGAGCATCAGTTTCTTTTTGAGTTCCTTGTATGCCATTAACTTCTACTCCTTGAGCTCAATGTAACATTTGATCATTTTCATTTCAAACATTAAGTCTAATATCTAATCTCATTTTCCCTGTAGCTGGAAAATATTTATAATTCATTATAACAATATTATCTTTAGTTAATTCGTTATTATTAAATGCGCCATCTGATTGTCAACCATAATTTGTTTTATAAGCAACATTTTTCACTCATTGAGTCGATGTTTCGTATTGATTTTCTTTAGTTGCGGCATCATAAGCTGGTTTAATATAATTTTCAAATAAAAATTCTTTAATTTCATCTACTGTAATTTTTTCAACATTAGGTGCTACATAATCAGGTCATTGAATTTCTTTGTTATAAGTTGAACCATCAGCATAAGGAATATTTTTATTACTTCAATTTGGATTAATAAATGCAGTTGCTTCAGTATTATTAACAAATTGAGTTGCTCCAACTTTTCTTAATCCTGAAATTGTTCAGTTATTAAAAGAAACTAAATCTTCATTACTATTTGGTGCAGGAACTGCTCATCTTTTTGATACTTTAACACTTAAAGTAACGCTACCTTCAGCGTTATTAAATTGCCCTTTAGTTGCACTATCACTTTCAATATCAAATCTTGGGAAGAATGCATTAAAGTCTTGTTCTAAAGAACTTTCATTATATGTTGGAGTACTTACTAAATTAGTAAATACATCTCCTTCTACAAATTGATTGTCAGACTAAATTTTTAAAATCAACTTTAAGTGTTTGAACCATATTGATTAGTTACAATTTCAGATGGAACTAAATAAGGAGCAATTATTTTTCCGCCAAATGTTAAACTTGAATCAATTTTAAAGTTTTTAATTTCAGTAACTTTAACTGTTTTAAATCCTGTTAAAGTAAAAGTACCAATTTTGTGATTTGTTCATCAATTACCTTGACCTTCCATCGAATTTACATCACTATAATTTAATAATCCTGTATTAGTGTAAACGATAGTTGAATATAAATCAAATGATACTGAACCGGCATTATAATTATGAGTTATTGTATCTTCTTTAATTAAAAACTTAGCATCATCACGAACATTCTTCATGCTTAATGCATTCATAAAAGATGAACTATATCAATATGAAATATTGCCACCAAGTTTTAATTTATCATATAAATATGCTTTATCAACTAAGCTAACTGCATAGCTACTATCACCATAACCTGAAATTGTATTTGAAGTAGCTGATGCATGTGTATAATACCCATAAGTTGATTTGTTTTGCGTATTTAATCCACAATCTTTTTGGTTAATAATAATTCCATTATTTGAACCATTTTTCATAAACATGACGTTTAAGTTAAATATTGTACTATCGTTATTATTGTCATTATGATACTCTAAAACAGGAATTCCAAAAGCTCCTTGGTTAAGTCCTAAACGATAATTTTGTGAAATATCAACACTAGTACTAAAGTTACTATAATATTGTTGATTGGATTTATTAACTGCTTCATCATCAGTTTGCATATATATTCTTCAACGATTATTATTTAAAGTTTTTGTTGGATTAAAAGTATCATTACCTTAAGATGTAGGATTATTAATTACTGCGGTAAAACGGCCATCATAACCTTTAGATGCATCTTGAATTCTTTGATCATATCCTTCTAAAAGTAGAGGTGATGCAGTAATGCCTTTAATCCCCTTTGCAGCAATTACGCTATTATCAAAATATCCACCTCAAGTTTCGGTTCATAAATGGTTTCATCAAGGTCCTGATGAACCCGAAAATCTTTCTCCTCCACATCAAACAGAAGTACTTACTAATTGAGTTTCTTTGTGAAAATTATCTGCTGAATTTCATCCTCCAAATACATTAAGTGCGAAGGTAATTTTCATATCAGAAGTATCAGCATTATAAGTAAATGCAGCTCCTGAAATATTTGATCTTGCTGCTTCATGTAAAACAGCTCAAGAATTATCAATTAAATTACTTCCGGCGCTAGTAGATCCCACTCTTCCTTTTGAAGCAAAATATTCTTTATTATCTTCTTGAACTAAATATTCTATTTGAATTCAAGTTCCTGTGCTACCCTTTCTTAGAATTAGCATTGCTACATGAATTTTTCCGCCATAAATTCATGAACCCATTCCCATAATCATTTGATATTGATTAGTAATGTTATATTTAAATTTTCTTTGTTGTACCGAATTATCTTTTATAGAATATTCACGAATAAAATCAGATCCTCAACTACCAAGATTGTTATTATTTGTATGTACCTTTGGATAAATTAAATAACTAGTAACTTGAGCATTATCACCATCAGATGTTGATGTTTTATAAATTGGTGATAATCCTCAAGCATCTTCTCTAAAAGTGCTACCATCATAAGAATAATTAACTATTGTAGTAACTGAATCTTCTGTTTTTCGACCACCATCTTTTTTTGAAGAAATATTACTATATTTAGCAAGTAAAACTTGAGTGGAACTACCTGAAGTTCGATTACCGTTTGAGTATAAAACAACTAAAGTATCATTATAAGGAGTATATTCTGTTGCAAGGATATTTCTACTTGATTGAAAATCATCATATCACAACACTTTATTTGGATCGTTTTTATCAATACAAATTAGTTGATTATTTTTATTTATTGTGACATATCCATTAGGAACTGGTTTAGTTACGTTTGGAGTGCTATTGTAAATTTCAGTTTGATTTAAATTTTTTCCAATAATAAAAGAATCGTGACTAGTTAGTCCAAAACCATCGTTTTGAACAGCACGACTAGCATTATTTTGATTAATGGATGATCCTGATTGATCTAATTTTAGAGCACCAATTCCTGCAATTACACCAGCAGAACCAATTAAAAGCGAAGTTCCTAAACCCAATAACTTTTTAGTGCTTTTTTTCATAACAACCTCTTTTCTTAATTAAACTCTTAAGTAAATTTTTATAAAACAACTCCAAATAAAATTGCTAATGTTGCTACAGTTAAACCTAGAATAATTCCTGAAATTAATAATCATTTTAATACCGGTCTAGCTGATAGTTTTATTTGTCTATCTTTTGTTGCAACTGAAATACTTGAAGCTACTAAAACTCCAACCCCTACAAGAGCAACAATAATTCATCATAACTGTTTTAAAACTTTTTCTAATTCTGTTAGCGCCGAAGCATCAGGTGTTGATCTTAATGCTAAAATATTTTCATCTTTTACTAAAGCGCTAATCATTTTTTCTAAACTATCAACATTATCTCTACCTGAAAGCTCTTAAGTAAATTTAGCAAAATCATATTTACCATTAATAATGTTTGATCAAATACCTAGTTCTGAAGGTGAGTATTGAGAATTTGTGTTTAGAATTGTATTGATTTTTTCGTACAATTCTGAAGTTGTAGCTTTTCCATCTTGATGAGCAAAAAATGAAGAACCACCTAGAGAACTTAGTTTTCATTTCATACAAATAATAATATTTGATCCTGAAATTAAATCATCTAAATATGAAGAGCTAACTTTTGTTGAATCTGTTGATTCAGTTTTACGATCAAAATTAGGTGAAGTGATATTGTGGATTGTTTGGTTAAAATAAAAAAAGAGTATTTTGCTCTTTTTTTATTTTAATTTGTCTTCAAGTTTATTTAAAAAATTTATTTTTTGCAAAGTGAAATTTGCGTGTCTATGAATATCTTTTTTTAATTTTTCAATTAATAATTGAATAGCAAAACAATCAATATTTTTTGCTTTATATTGGTTTATCAAATTTTCTTGATTTGGAAATAAAGGATTGTTTTCATCTATTTTAATCATTAATTGATAAAAAAAGAATTGCAAAATATTTAAAACAAAATCATTTGTAAATTTTGATCAAATTTCATTTATTTTTTCTTTAAAAATAAATTTGTTTTTTAATGCTTCTTTAAAAGTATTGATAATCTGATCATATGTTTTTTTAAATAATAATAAATCTATTGATTCTAATTGATTTTTATTAGCATAAATATTTGCAAGTAAAACAACTTCATTATTTGTAACTTCTTTTATCATTTTTATTTTTTCATTAATATTTTCTGTTTTTAAATAAATATTTTGCGCTCTACTTCTAATGGTTGAAATCACACTATCAAAATGATTAGTATTCATAAAAATAACTAAATTATCAACTGGCTCTTCAACAAATTTTAATAAACGATTTAAAGAATGTTTATTTCCATAATCGATATTTTTAATATACAAAATTTTAATTGCATTTTTTTCTAAGCTTGTTTCAAATAATTTACTAATCGTACTGTCTACGTCTTCCTTAAGAATAACATTTTTTTCTAAATTTGGTTCAACAATTTGCAAATCAAAATAATTTAATTCTTTAATATTTTTTTCTATCACTTTTTTTTTGCATAAAGATTGCAAAATAATTTTTATTGCTTCAAAAGTATATTTTTCAATATCTACACCTTTATCACCATAAAACAAATACGCATGCGACAATTTATTATTTTTAATAGCATTTTTAATAATATCACTTGGTTGATAAGACATATTTTAATTATAAAGTTAAATAGATAAAAGACCAAAAAAATAAACACAAACTCACAAATTTATTAATATTAAGAATAACATAATATTAATATGTTTTAATAATAAGTAAATTATGTTTTTATTTTTTTTATTTTTATTTTCTTTTATCACCTTAATTTCAATAAGTTTAATATTTTTTCCTTTTAGCTATAAAAAGAAAATAATTATCATCAAAAAATATCTTGTATATATTTCTTTACTTTTATCTTTGACTTTTAGTTTTATATTTCTATTTTTCAATAACAAAAATAACTTGACAAATATCAAAATTTTTTCTTTAATTTTCATAAATATTGCAATTCTTATATTTGCTTTTTTGATATTTATTTTTTTACCATTTTTTATTTCTTTAAGCGTTAAAATATTTTTAAAAAATAAAAATTTATTTAAAGAACAAAGCAAAAAAATTATAATTTGTAGCTTTATTATAATTTTGTCTTCACAAATAATTTATTTGTTCCAAAATGAAAATATTTTTTTTAAATATCAAGATGTAGACTTAAAAATTATTTATTTTTTAAAATTAATAATGAAATTTTTATTTAAAAATAATTGAACTTGCTGGATACATATTTCTTATTTTCTAATATGTTTATTTTTCGTTTATTTCTATCATTCATCAAAATCAAAGAATTGTTCTATTTCAAAAAAAGAAATTGATATTACTAAAAAAATTAATTTATCTATTTTTCTCACTGCACCAATGAGTTTTGTGGCTCTAACTTTTACCCTTTTAATTAATCCTTTATCTTTGATTTATCGTTTTCTAATAATTTCATTAATTATGTTCATTAGTTTAATAGTTTTTTATCTTATAAAAAAAATAAAATATCCAAAAAAAATATATATTTTTCCAGAAAAAGAGAAAGAAAACTATTTATTCATACAAAATTCGATTTTACCTATTATTTTTTCCGTTTTTTTAGTAATAAGCGATAATGAATTATTTAATCAATCAATTTTAAATCAACTAAACTTTTGGGCTTGTTTATTTGTTGCAACTTACTTGAATTCTTTGCTATCGCCTTACAAACATTTTTCATTTGAGTTCAATAAATATAATTTACCTTTACTAACTCCTTATATTATCTCAGGAATTAACACATCTTATCTACCTTGCTTTGATTTCATTTCATTTAATTTATTTTCAAAAGCATGCTCTAAATTAATGATTTTTTAATTCAGTAAAATCGCCATCTAGAAGCTTAGCTACACCACCTCTTTTATGTTTGGGTCCAAGGTGTGAAGCTAAATCAATTAATTTAGTTGATCCATCTTTCATCGCAAATAAAGCTCCGACTTTTCCTTTAGTAGTAGAATCGTTTTCGCTATCACCAATATGAATCGTATTATTTATATCTATTCTTAGCAAATTAGCAACAAATAAAGCCGCTTCTCCTTTTGTGGCATTTTCATGAGTTATTTCAACAATTTTGTCTTGACCTGATGTCTTTATAGAAGTATGCTTAATTGTTTGTTGCATTTTGTTAGCCAGATTTCAAACTTTTTTTGATTTTAAATATCCAGCTACAACAATTTTATTGACATTATTTTCTTTAAAAGAATATTTTTTTATCTTTTTTCATTTTTTTCTTCATAAAAATGTGAAAGTAGTTCATAATCAATGATCTGTGTAAATTAAAAACTCAGAATTAATAGTAAAACCCAATTTTTCTTCTTTCACAATATCTATTACTCTTTCTACTTGCTCTTTGTTTAATGTAATATTTTTTAAAATCTCTCCATTTTTATTTACAACAATTGCACCGTTTTGACAAATCGCATATTCTACATCTAAAAGTTGCATTATTTTTTTTACTTTTTTTCCGTATGATCTACCAGTTGAAATAATAATAGATGTTGTTTGCTGTTGCTTTTTAATTGAAATTAAATTTTTCTTACTTATTCTTTTAGGTCATTTATCTAACAAAGTCCCGTCTAAATCAATAAAAATTGCTTCAACTCTAAACTTCCTATTATTAGTTTCAATAATAAAATTATTTAAATTTCTTCTATCAATTTTATCCATGATTCCAATGGTTGATATCCTAATACTGATTTTTTTATTTTATTGTCTTTAACAATGATCAAAGTAGGTGTGGCAGAAATATTAAATTCTGAAGCTAAATTTTGATTTTCTAATACGTTAATTTTTGCAATAGAAGCATAACCTTTTTCAGCAAGTTCTTCAAAAACTGGCTCTAGCATTAAACAAGGAGGACATGTAGGACTTGTAAAATCAACAATTAAAACACCTTTATTATTTTCTATAACGTCTGATAATTCTTGCTTTGAATTTACTTCAAATATTTGTTTTTTCATTTCTTTTACTCCTTTAATAAGCTTTTGCAAAAAGAACAAAATGATTAACTAATTTCCCTGTCATAATGCACTTATCCTCTTTTAAACATAAATCTAGTTCTGTAGGAATACATCTTGCTGTTGCAGTAGTCTCTTCTTTAATTTTATTTTCTAATTCTTTTGAATCCTCAATTATTGGAACAACTACAAATTTTTGTTCTTTAATTAACTCTTTAAATTTACCATAAGAATTGCAATAAATAATATTTTCTTTTATTAATTTTCTTGATTTCTCAAATAAATCGTTATGAATACTTTCTAAAAGTTTTTTAACTTCAATAACTACTTTGTCTATATTTACTAAAGCTTTATAGATTGTATCTCTTCTTACAATTAACACCTGTTGATTTTCAATATCACGAGGTCCAATTTCAATTCTTATTGGGACACCTTCTATTTCGGATTGTGCCGCTTTGAAACCAATTGTTTTATCAGATTTATCAACCCTAACTCTAATTCCATTTTCTTCTAATTCTTTTTTAAGTTGATTAGCCATCGTAATAACATTTTTATCTTTATTTGCTAAAACTTCTATTAAGTCAACTTGTATTGGTGCAATCTTAGGTGGAATGACAATTCCTCTATTATCACCATGAGCCATAATAATTGCTCCAATAGATCTAGTTGATAAACCCCAAGAAGTTTGATAAACATTAATTAATTGATTATTTTCATTTTTAAATGAAATATTAAACATTTTAGAAAAATTTTGTCCTAAGTAATGACTTGTTGCTGCTTGCAATGATTTGCCATCTTTCATCATCGCTTCAATTGTTCAAGTAGTAATGGCTCCTGCGAATTTTTCTCGTTCTGTTTTTTTGCCAATAACTACATCTAACGCTAAATAATCTTTATAAAAATTTTTATAAACTTGTATCATTTTTTCACTAAAATTAACTGCTTCTTCTTCAGTTGAATGTGAAGTATGGCCTTCCTGTCATAAAAATTCGCTAGTTCTTAAAAAAGGATTGGTTGTTTTTTCTCACCTTACAACATTTGCTCATTGATTAAATAATTTTGGTAAATCATTGTATGAATTAATTTCAGATTTAAAAAGTTGTGCAAACAAAACTTCAGAAGTTGGTCTAATATAAATTTCTTCATTTAATTTTTTATCACCAACTTTTGTAACGGTTGCAAGTTCGGGAGCAAAACCATCTACATGTTCTTTTTCTTTTTGTATTAATGATTTTGGCATCAATAATGGTAAGTACACATTACGAACACCTTCTTTTTTGATAATCTTGTTTAAGTTATATTGAATTTGCTCTCATATTCCATATGAATTTGGTTTGAAAATTACTGTCCCTTTCAAAGGACCATATTCTATCAAATTTCCATTAGTAATAACATCAATAAATCATTGGCTAAAATTTTCTTCAATTGGAGTTATCTTTTTAATTAATTTCATAGATATTATTTTAGCAAAAGAGATTTATCAATCTTAAATCCAATTACATTAATTTTTATTTTTTAAAAAACCAAATCTTTTGGGTTTAACTTTTGTACTTCTTGAATAAGAACACTCAGGTCACTTTGAACAAGAAATAAATTCTTCTTTAGTTTTTCTAGAAGTTTTATAAACTAAAGGAGAATCACATTGAGGACAATTCTCACCGACTAAACGATCTAATAAAACTGTTTTCTCAAGAGTTAATTCTGCTGTTTTTAGTGATTTATCAAATCTATCTCAAAATGATTGCATCAAATGTTTGTAATCAATTTCACCTTCGGCAATTAAATCTAAATCAGCTTCAACTCTAGCTGTATACCCTTCGGTAATTTCGTTCGGAAATCCTTCAATTAATTTAGATAAAACAATTTCACCAAATTCTGTTGATTTTAAAGATGAGCCTTCTTTTTCAACAAATTTGCGATCTAATATTTTTTCTACTGTTGTTGCAAAAGTAGATGGTCTTCCAACTTTTATATCATCTAATTTTTCAATTAATGATCCATCAGTATATCTAGCTGGCGGTTTTGTTTCGTGATCAAAAAAACAGTATTGTTGAACTTCAACTAAATCTCCAACATTATATTTTGGCAACTCTTTATTCTCTTCTTTAGGAGAAATAATTGTATATCCATCAAAAACTATTTTTGAAGAAGAAAGTTTAAAAGTATGTCCGTTATTTTCTAATTCGTATCTCAAAATTTCTCTAATAGGAACACTCATAATTGCTTTCATTGTAGTCTTTCAAATGATTGAGTAAACTTTATATTCTGACGATGAAAGATTGTATTTTGATTTAGCTAATTCTGGTGTTAAAGCAATGTCAGTTGGTCTAATTGCTTCATGAGCATCTTGATCTCCGCTAAAACCTTTAATGTCTTTTGCAATATATTCAGTCCCGTACTTATTTTGGATATAACTTCTAGCTCTAACTAAAAAATTTTCAGATAAACGAGTTGAATCAGTTCTAGGATATGAAATTAAACCTCCTTCACCAAAACCTTCATATAATCTCTGAGCAGCTGATTGAACAGCTTTAGATGAAATATCTGCTTTTTTATAAAGCATAGCTTGTTTTAAAGGAGAAACTTTTGCATCATTTTTTTTAGTTAATTTAACATTAGTAACTTTTAATGGACCATTTAATTCTCCAAGAATTTGTTTTGTTTTATCCCTAGTAATTCATTCTTTATTTTCAAAATTACCATTTGTATCATAATATGTTGCACTTATTTCTTTGTTGATTTTAGCTTCTATAGTTGAATAATATGTAGGAATAAATGCTCTAATTTCGTTTTCGCGATCAACAACTAGTTTTAGCGCAATTGACTGTACACGACCTGCAGTTGGCTTTTCTGGATAATTTGACATCTTTTTTGTCATTAAATCAGACAATCGAAAACCAATAATTCGATCTAACATTCTTCTTGATTTTTGCGCCTTAACTAAATTATTATCAATGATGGTCGGATTTTCAATAGAAGCTAAAACAGCTTCTTTAGTAATTTCGTTGTATTTAATTCTTTTGTACTTATCGTTAATATTTAAAAAATGAACCAAATTATCACCAATCGCTTCTCCTTCTCGATCAGGATCAGTCGCTATATAAACTAATTCTGCTTTTTTAGCTTCATTTTTTAATTCCTCAACAATATGTTTTTTTTCAGGTTCTATTTTATATATTGGTTCTCAATTATTAAAATCGATTCCTAATTTTTTTTCTCCAGAAGCAGGCATTTTCACAATATGACCTACTGAAGACATTACTTCATAATCATTACCTAAATATTTTTGAATTGTTTTTACTTTATTTGGCGATTCAACAATCACTAAATATTTCATAATCTTCTTATGCTCCTTCTTTTTACATTTATTCTATATTTAAAAAGCAAAAAAAAATAAAAATTAATTTTATATCTTTCGTTTGAATTATATATTCAACATATTGTAAAAAAAACAAATCGATGTTGAACTATTTTGATAGCAAAAAATAAAAAATAAAATATTTTCACTTATTTATTAAATTAATAAATCCACTCATTCATGTTTAATTGCAAGATAACATTTTGTGTATCTAAAAGACCTTTTAATTCAAATCCTTTTTGATTATCTGTTGAATGATTCTTCTAAAGCGTATAAACTATCTGGTTCTAAATCTGTTATTTTTACTCATAATTTAAATCCATTAGTAAAACTATCAGAATACATAAATCCTAATTTACCAGTTTGTCTTGATAATTCTTGATTAATTGCATCAGCTGCATTATTGCTTGTAAATGTAAAAGCTTCATTAGTTGTATTATTAATTGAATAATTAAATTGTAATCTTCTCTTTCATTCTTCTTTAGAGTGAGCTCCTCCTTGATTTGCTGCTTAATCTTAAGCTACTATATAATCAAGAATTTTATCCTCAGTTTGATTTAATCATCTAACAAATTCATCTAATCTTTGAGTTGGATCTAAATAAAGAGGCGAAGTTAATAGTTGAGCAGAAAAATCAAAGAATTTTGAAGAATCAATGCTAATTGGTTTAGCTAATCTAAATCCTTTAATTGTAATTATTTTTTGGCCTGCATCTGCAGCTAGTTCTGTAACTTTTCCATCATTTTGTGCAGCTCAATAATTATTCCTAAAGGTAACTTTTATTTTAGCTATACCATTTGCTGCATCTACAACTTCAACTAGATTATATTTAATTAAACCACCATAATCATTGTTTGGTCCTTTAAAATCATCAATATTTACTCAATAAGGAAATTTTAAATATCCTTTTTGAACTCCCTGTCCTACAATAGCTTGGTGCATTGTAGTTCAGTATTGTTGATTGTATGCATCTCCTGCTGGAATTTGATCAATTCCATCTAATTCTCAAATTCTATCTTGGTCAACAAAAGTTGTAACATTATCTGTTCTAAAACCACCAATTCATCAAGTTCCAAATGGAGCATCAGTTTCTTTTTCGGTTCCTACAATTCCATTTTGATCTATTCCTTGAGCTGCGTGTACTACTTGGTCATTTTTATTTCAAACATTAAGTCTAATATCTAATCTCATTTTCCCTGTAGCTGGAAAATATTTATATGCCATCATAACAATATTATCTTTAGTTAATTTATGACTAAAATCACCATCTGATTGTCAACCATAATTTCTACAATAAGCAACATTTTTCACTCATTGAGTTGATGTTTCGTATTGATTTTCTTTAGTTGCGGCATCATAAGCTGGTTTAATATAATTTTCAAATAAAAATTCTTTAATTTCATCTACTGTAATTTTTTCAACATTAGGTGCTACATAATCAGGTCATTGAATTTCTTTGTTATAAGTTGAACCATCAGCATAAGGAATATTTTTATTACTTCAATTTGGATTAATAAATGCAGTTGCTTCAGTATTATTAACAAATTGAGTTGCTCCAACTTTTCTTAATCCTGAAATTGTTCAGTTATTAAAAGAAACTAAATCTTCATTACTATTTGGTGCAGGAACTGCTCATCTTTTTGATACTTTAACACTTAAAGTAACGCTACCTTCAGCGTTATTAAATTGCCCTTTAGTTGCACTATCACTTTCAATATCAAATCTTGGGAAGAATGCATTAAAGTCTTGTTCTCAAGAACTTTCATTATATGTTGGAGTACTTACTAAATTAGTAAATACATCTCCTTCTACAAATTGATTGTCAGACTAAATTTTTAAAATCAACTTTAAGTGTTTGAACCATATTGATTAGTTACAATTTCAGATGGAACTAAATAAGGAGCAATTATTTTTCCGCCAAATGTTAAACTTGAATCAATTTTAAAGTTTTTAATTTCAGTAACTTTAACTGTTTTAAATCCTGTTAAAGTAAAAGTACCAATTTTGTGATTTGTTCATCAATTACCATTTTGTTCCATACTAGTCACACTACTATGATTTAATTGTCCTGTATTAGTATAAACAATAGTTGAATATAAATCAAATGATACTGAACCAGCATTATAATTGTGAGTTATTGTATCTTCTTTAATTAAAAACTTAGCATCATCACGAACATTTTTCATACCTAAAGCTGATGATTGAGATAGAAAATCAGAACTATATCAATATGAAATATTGCCACCAAGTTTTAATTTATCGTATAAATATGCTTTATCAACTAAGCTAACTGCATAGCTACTATCACCATAACCTGAAATTGTATTTGAAGTAGCTGATGCATGTGTATAATACCCATAAGTTGATGGATTTTGCGTATTTAATCCACAATCTTTTTGGTTAATAATAATTCCATTATTTGAACCATTTTTCATAAACATGACGTTTAAGTTAAATATTGTACTATCGTTATTATTGTCATTATGATACTCTAAAACAGGAATTCCAAAAGCTCCTTGGTTAAGTCCTAAACGATAATTTTGTGAAATATCAACACTAGTACTAAAGTTACTATAGTAGGTTGAATTTGATGCATTTACTGCTTCATCATCAGTTTGCATATATATTCTTCAGCGACTATTATTTAGAGTTTTTGTGGGATTAAAAGTATCATTACCTTAAGATGTAGGGTTATTAATTACTGCGGTAAAACGGCCATCATAACCTTTAGAAGAATCTTGAATTCTTTGATCATATCCTTCTAAAAGTAAGGGCGATGCAGTAGTATTTTTAATTCCTTTTGCAGCAATTACGCTATTATCAAAATATCCACCTCAAGTTTCAGTTCATAAATTATTTCTTCAAGGACCTGAAGTTCCCGAAAATTGTTGTCAGTCCACACCAAACTGAAGTGGTAATTAATTGACCATTTTTATGAAAATTATTTGAATTTCCAAATGCATCATAACCACCAAATGCATTAAGCGCAAATGTAACTTTCATATCAGAAGTATCATAATTGTAACTAAATGCAGCACCAGAAATATTCGATCTTACTGCTTCGGATATAATAGCTCAAGAACTTCCAGATCAGAAATTTCCATCAGCACTACTCCCAGGATTTTTAATACCTTTTGAAGCAAAATATTCTTTGTTATCTTCTTGAACTAAATATTCTACTTCAATTCATGAACCCGTACTTCCTTTTCTTAGCATCAGTAAAACTGCATGAATTTTATCACCATAAATTCATGAACCCATTCCCATAATAGCTTGATATCTATCGGTATAATGGTATTTAAATTTTCTATTTTGTACTGATTTATCTTTTACAGAATATTCAAAAATCTTATCAGAACCTCAACTACCAAGATTATTATTATCTGTATGTAACTTTGGATAAATTAGATAACTAGTAACTTAAGCATTATCGCCATCAGATGTTGATGTTTTATAAATTGGTGATAATCATCACGTATCATTTCTAAAAGTATTACCATCATAAGTATAAGTGTTAACAACTTTATCTTCTCATGTTGTAAATTCTCGTCCATCTGTTTTTGATGAAATATTTGGATACTTACAAACTTTAATCCTTACACTGTCTCCTGCATTTCTTTTTTCATCAGTGTATAAAACTACTAATGTATCTTCATAAGGAGTGTATTCTGTAGCTAAAACATTATAGCCACTACCATAATTAGAATATCACAACACTTTATTTGGATCGTTTTTATCAATACAAATTAGTTGATTATTTTTATTTATTGTGACATATCCATTAGGAACTGGTTTAGTTACGTTTGGAGTGCTATTGTAAATTTCAGTTTGATTTAAATTTTTTCCAATAATAAAAGAATCGTGACTAGTTAGTCCAAAACCATCGTTTTGAACAGCACGACTAGCATTATTTTGATTAATGGATGATCCTGATTGATCTAATTTTAGAGCACCAATTCCTGCAATTACACCAGCAGAACCAATTAAAAGCGAAGTTCCTAAACCCAATAACTTTTTAGTGCTTTTTTTCATAACAAACCTCTTTTCTTAATTAAACTCTTAAGTAAATTTTTATAAAACAACTCCAAATAAAATTGCTAATGTTGCTACAGTTAAACCTAGAATAATTCCTGAAATTAATAATCATTTTAATACCGGTCTAGCTGATAGTTTTATTTGTCTATCTTTTGTTGCAACTGAAATACTTGAAGCTACTAAAACTCCAACCCCTACAAGAGCAACAATAATTCATCATAACTGTTTTAAAACTTTTTCTAATTCTGTTAGCGCCGAAGCATCAGGTGTTGATCTTAATGCTAAAATATTTTCATCTTTTACTAAAGCGCTAATCATTTTTTCTAAACTATCAACATTATCTCTACCTGAAAGCTCTTAAGTAAATTTAGCAAAATCATATTTACCATTAATAATGTTTGATCAAATACCTAGTTCTGAAGGTGAGTATTGAGAATTTGTGTTTAGAATTGTATTGATTTTTTATAACAAAATGATGGGAAAACAACTTTTATTTAGTAAAAAATTATTTTATGTAATTATCCAATTTTAAAAATCGACTAGTAAAACTTATTGTGAATAATAATATTGTAATCTTATAGAATTTTGTTTTGATTTTTTATAAAGTATTATTAACTAATTTAATTTAAGAGTGTTATCCGAATAATTTGTTACTTTAATTAATATCCAAAAAATATAAAAAATTAATTGTTATTAACTTTATTAGATTTTTGACGATTACAACTTCTATGTAAGAGTTGCGCATTTTCTTTAATTGTTTCTCCTCCAATTGAATAAGGAAAAATATGATCAACTTCTGCATCATTGTAGTCTAAAATTTGTTGATTGCAAAAAGAACATTTTTGATCTTTTTCTCACAATTCATCTTTTATCTTTCTATCAAATATTCTATTTTCAGAATAATTTATTTTATCAATACTTTCTTTAATGCTCTCATAGATAATTTCAATTCTTCGAATTAATTTTTCTTTGTTTCCTGTCGAACTACTTGTTGAATCAATATAAGTTTTATTTTCTTTTCTGATAGACAATATATTAGATCTAATTCTATCTGCATTTCTTATTAAATCATTCTTATTAAATAATGAAAAAGCTACCATTAAAGAATCATAAACTGATCCAGAAAATTTATTTAGAAGTTTTTTATTTTCATTATCGTATTGACAAAAAGCATCATTTCCCATAACTTGTTTAATAATATCAATAACTCTTTTAAATTCTTTCTTAAATTCTTCAATCATTTTTTCATCATCATTTTGATGCTCATGCATATAAAAATTTAATTGTTGATTTAAAGATGATTTAATGTTACGATAATTTTTAAGCGCTAAAAATCTTAAAATATTCTCTTGATATTTTTTCTTTTATTTTCTTCAATAAATATTGTTTTCAAAATATTATAACTTTCAGCTAAATTCTCTAACATATCATTAAATGAACCATGATAAACACAATTTCTTAATTCTTGTGGTTTTAATTTAGTTGAACCTTGATTTAATCTTGAAAAAATCTCATATTTTAACTCTTGAGATTCTTTTTTTATGATTATTGAATGAATAGAAGTGTTTAGAATTTTTCTTTGCAAATCTTTATCTAAGTCTTTAAAATATTTTTTATTAAATTCTTCTAATTCCTCTAGACCTTTTAAAGAAAATTCATTTTTACAAAAACGACTAATAGATTTTATTCTTTGTTGACCATCAATTACACTATAATGATTATCTTTTTCTTCACACAAATATATTGATGGTAGAGGAATTTCTAAACAAATTGATTCTATTAATTTGGATGCTTTTTTATCATCCATAATGTAATCTCTTTGATATTCGGGTTGCAATTCTATTTCTCCAAGCTCAATCATATCTTTTAATGTTGAAATAGGTCAATCTTTTTTTTCTGTATAAACTTTTTTAAAATATTCCATAAATAAAAAACCTTTTTAAATATTTAAAAAACAGAAAAATTATATAACAAAAATCAAAAGTCTCATTTGAAGTAAGTTTATAAACACTAATCTTTTTATACTATTCATAAATTTAGTGTTTTAACAAGTTTTTGAGAATAATTATTGATATTATTAAACAGCTTGATTTAAATGAATTTACGATTTTTTTTGAAATGAGACATTTTAATTCAATATCTTAATAATTGAGAAATATTTTTAATTTGTTTTTTATCTTAAAAATAGTAAAATTGATAAAACCAATTTATTAAATTAAAGTAATTTGTTCAATAAATTTTTAACCGATTATAATTAATTAACTTGTATTTTTTTATCTAGCTATTTGATTAAGTCAATTTCATAAACACTAGGAAATTATTTCTTATATATTTTCAATTTAAATTTCCAATATTTTTCTTATTTCTTTCCAACTTATTATTTCTTCTTTTTCTTTATTTATATATTCAGGCTCTTCGTTATTTTCATAAACTTTGATAATATTTTTACATTGGTAATTTTTTTTAATTTCATTTCTTTTTAAACATTCAATAAATTGTTGAAATTTAATTTTAGAATTTGGATCTATGTCATTTTTATTGCCTTTAGCTTCTAAAACTATACATTGTTTATTTTTTTCATTTATTAAAATAAAATCGGGAAAAAACTTTCTAATTTTTGAATCATTTTTATCTATGTATTCAATATAATAATCGTTTTGCGGACTAGTTCCATTTCTAAATATATGAATATTTTCTAAATCTTTATTTTTAATAGATTTATAAAAAATTCTTTCATTATCGCTATCAAGACCTTCTTTAATTTTTAAACTTCCTTTAAATGTATTTAATTCATCTCATTTATTTGGATCAAATTTTTTTGTGGAAACATTATAAATTTTCCTTTTTATCTAATTCATTTACTCTTTTTTTAATATTTTCAAATTCTGGATCTGTTATATATATTTTTGGATAAACGGGATTAATCTGTCATATGTTAGATAAATATTTACATATAAAATCAATATTAAAAATTTCTTTAATTAAAAGTAAACAACTAATAAATATATCTATATTTTTATTATTTTTTAAATGGTAAAATTGATCTCAATCATATATAGTTTCAATTTTTTCTATTATGTTTTTTTTAAAATGAATAGAAAAAATTTTTAGATTTTTATCTTCTACTAAATTATTTTCTTCTTTTGTTGTTTTGAAAACAATATTAAAAATAAATTGATGTTTTTTTAATTTATTTAAATAAATTTTATTTATATTATTTTTATTATTTTTTATTTTTTTTAAACTAATTATTTCACTATCATATGAAGACGTTGATATCTTTGATCCTCATAATCTCAAAACGTCTAATGAGTCTATAAAAGTTATTGATGTTTTTTCAATTTTTAAATTATTAATAAGTCATCAGTTATAACTAAACAATTGTTTTTCTCTATCTTCTAAAGTGATAAACCTATATAAAAACAAAGTATCAACTACATAATTAAGTTTTTTATTTATAAGTTTTCATTTTATATACATTTTATAAATAGAATTAAATTTTTCATTTTTTAATGATTTTTTTATTTGAAAAAATGAATTTAAATCAAAACTTTTTAAATCGTTAAATTCATCAAAAATATCTTTTGATAAAAACCATATTAAACCTTGATGAATTAATTGATCGATGTAATCTTTTCATTTTTCTAATTTATATTTATTATTATTTCACTGATTAATCATTTCCAATTTCTCAAAAAAATCTACCATATAATCTCAAGTTCTTGCAATCAAACTTCTTCTAATTATTTCAATAGTTCCTAAATAAAGGGCTGGAAATCCAATCAAAGTTGTAATAACTATATTCGTAACAACCAGAGCATCAGATAAATTCATTACTTAAAATCCTTTATTGATAAATCTTTATCAAATTCATTTTTATAAATATCTATCATAGCATTAATTTCTTCATATTCTCCATTTACATCATTAATTGATTTAACTTTTAAATATTTCATTGAATTTGTTATTCGATGATTTTTTATCTTCTGAATATTCCTAATCTATTTTTTCTTTCTTAGATCCTTTACCGTTAATAACACGATATATTCTTTCTCTACATATATCTTGAGCTATATTATTGTTATTATCGGAAGTTCTAATTTAAATATTCTCATTTTTAATTAATAAAATTGTACTTTACTAAGTAATAATAATGACAATAATTCAATTAAAAATAGATTTTTAATCATATAACAATTTATGAATTGTTAATTATAGAAAAGTGTAATAATAATTATTTGAAGTTCAAAAATTTTAGAACTTATTTATTAATATAAATCGAGTTTTTAATCAAATAATAACAATATGGGAATATACCTAAAAATGAAGAAATCAAATATGATGTGATTCACTTTCTTGCAAAATTCATGTTTGAAAATTTAATATCAATATATAAATTCATAACCAATTTAAGTACCATCACATAAATGATCATACAAAATGATGCTCAACCGACAAATTGTATGTTATTTAAAGAAGCAAAAGTAACAAATATATTATCACAGCAACAATAAATAAACCATTTGCTATTGATTTATCATATAAATGATTGCAATTATTATTTTTATTAATCACTGTGTTATATTTTTATTTCAAATTTTGATAATGAACAATATTAAAAATATTGGTCTTAATAATATAAAATTCTCAATAAATGTATTGAACAAACAAAATCGTGTATATTTCAAAAATGATCGTTTATTTGTATATTTAAAATATAAATAAATTGAAACGACAAAAAAGGGACAAAAAATTGCATTAGTGATTGAAATTATAGGTAATACAATTCATCATTTACCTAATAAAACAAAAAAATCAATATAACTTCCATCAGATGTCTTAGATTCTCATTTGCTCATTTCACCAAAAACTAGAAATACATTATTCCAGCTAATGTTAAACAAAACACTAAATAAACAATTGATGATATTCTTAAAAATCAATATTTCTTTTTAAACATTATAAAATTTGGCCTCAAATATGAAATTTAGATTTATATTTTGTTTTTATTTTTCAATTTCTTAAATCTTCAATCCTTTTTACAAAAAAGCCATTTTGTTATACTTGCAAAATTTCCATCAAAAGTAGAAAAATTATCAACTAAAGCCTGGGTATCTCCATACATGAAAAATTATAAATTAATGGAACACAAATTAAAAGTTTTTGACATAATTATTTAGTTTTGAAAAATGAAAATTTAATTAAATTTATTAACTTATTTTAAATTTGCACATTTTTTCACTATTTCTTCAATATCTTCTTTTTTGTAAATTATTGCTCCTGATGCTTTTTTATGTCCACCACCGTTATATTCTTTTGCAATAACTGAAATATCTTTTTCACTTGATCTTAACCTTACTCTTATAGTTCCATCCTTATTTTCAATAAAAAATATTCAAATATCATATCCTTCAATATTCGCTAAAAAATCTACTCGATTAGAAGCCGTTTCATTTATCTTTAGTTTATTTATTTCATTTAACGTTAAAAAATAATAAATAACATTTTTATAAATTTTATAATTTGATAAAACATGCCGATTAAATTCTACTTCTGCAATTGTTCTCTTTGATAATTGTTTATGTAAACTAAAAAAATCAAAATTACTGGTAAATAATCAAGCAACTAAATTATGTGTTCTACTACTTGTATAATCGTAAAAGAATCTACCACTATCAGTGTAGATCCCTAAATATAAAAATGTTGCTATTTTTGTATCAATCGATTTTTTATCAATTAAATAAATGAAATGACTAATTTGTTCAGCTGAAGAACAATAAGAAAAATCAACAAATCTTAATTTGTAATTAATATCATCTTTTTCAGGATGATGGTCAATTCTAATTATTGTTTTTAATTTATTTTCTAAAATAATTTCATTATGAACTATTCGATTAGAATAATTTGCATCAACAACAATTCCTAAAGATTCTTTTAATATCTCATCATTTGGAATTTTGTCAAATTTAAAATTTAGAAAATCAAATAAATTTTCATTTGAACCAATTGCATAAACTTTTTTACTAGGAAATTTTTTTTCAATTCATAATTTTAATCCTTGTTGTGATCCTAAACAATCTCCATCTGGTCTTAGATGATGAAAAATAACAATGTATTGATGCTTTTTGATTTCTTTCAAAATTTCTTTAGAAATTTTTTTTAATTGCTTTTGATTCATTATTTTTTCCTATCTTCTAAAATTTTATTCATTTTTATTTCGATTTCATTATTTCCTGATTCATAATATTTTTTATTTTTTATTTCTTTTGGCAAATAATCCTGTTCAATTCAATTATTTTTATAATTATGCGGATATTTATAATCACCATAACCTAATTTTGAAGCTGATTTATAATGAGCATCCTTTAAATGGTTAGGTATATCTAAAGTTCCTGTTCCATTTTCTTCGATATCTTTTAAAGCTAAACCAATTGCTTTTATTCCTGAATTAGATTTAGGAGATAAACACATTTCAATAACTGTTGTTGCTAAAATTTGATTAGCTTCTGGAAAACCCAATCTTTCAGCAGAATTTACTGCAAGTATTATTCGAGACAAAAGATTTGGATTTGCTAATCCTATATCTTCGTATGCCATTGCAATCATTCTTCTACCAATTGATTGTAAATCACCAATTTTAATCAATCTTGCTAAATAATAAATAGAAGCATCAATATCACTGCCACGCAAAGATTTATGAAAAGCAGATTGCAAATTATAAAATTCATTTCCGTATGAAGATCCCATAATTTTTGTATTAGGCAAAATTTTAAAAAAAGTTTTGTCATCAGGTTCATTGTTTTGATAAATTTTATGTATTAAATCCAATAAATTAATCGCTGATCTTAAATCACCTAAAGAATTATTAACAATCATTTGAATCTTAGTATCATTTAGTTTAATTTCATTTTTTTTGCAGATTTTTTTCAAACTAATAAACATTTCTTCATTACTTATTGGCTTTAATTCAACAATATGACATCTACTTCTAATAGCTGGATTTATAACAAAATAAGGATTTTCTGTTGTTGTTCCAAACAAAATTAAATTTCCTTTTTCTAAATAAGATAAAAGAATATCTTGCTTATCTTTATTCATACGATGAATTTCATCAATGATAATTATATATTTAGTACTTTTACCGATATTATCTTCCAATAATTGATTTAATTTTGCTTTTGAATCAATAGTTGGATTAAAAAAATCATGTTTTAAATTTAACTGTTGTGAAATTGCGTTTGCCATTGAAGTTTTGCCAATTCCTGGAGCTCCAAAAAAAATTAAAGAAAAAACTTGTTTAGTTTCAACCATTTTTCTTATCAAACAATCTTTTCCAATTAAATGAGATTGACCAATAATTTCATTAATATTTTTTGGTTTTAAGATTTGTGTTAAGAATTTTTCCATATTAAAAGTGTATTAGAACTTTCTATATTTAATTAGAAATTTATTTTTATCATTTTCCAAAAAAACATCATAAAACAAAAAATATTACTACAATAAAAATAACTATTAAAAAACCAATTTTAAAGATTGCTACAAGTAATTCCATAATAATAACTATTCTTTAATTTTTATTTTCAAGAATATGTTTTAAAATAATTTCTTTGTCAAATCCCTTATCTTTATATAGTTTTTCTCCATCCATTGATTTCCCAAATGTATATGCTCCTAAATGAACATTATTTTGATTATTTAAATGTAGCCTAAACCATTTAAAATCTGCAGATGATTCCAATGTAATTAAAGATTTTTTTGCCCCAAATAATTCTTTTAATTCTTTTTCAGAAATTTTAACCACTTTATCTAGACAAGGAACCGAAACAACTCTTACATTTTTTAAATCTTTAGCTATTTCAAGCGCTAAATTAACTTCTGATCCTGAAGCTGCAATTACATAGTCAGGATTTTTGCAATCTTTAACAATATACGCTCCTTTTTTAAATTGTTTAAAAGTTAAATTGACATTTAAAGATTTAATATTTTGTCTAGACAAAACTAGTACTGAAGAATTTTCTTTTGACGAATATGCTTCAATCATTGCAAATCTTAATTCTTCTTCGTCTGCTACACGATAAACATTTAAATTATCAATTGCTCTTAACATTGGAAGTTGATCATATGGCTGATGTGTTGGTCCATCGCCACCAACTAAATAAGAATCATGTGTAAAAGCATAAATAGCAGGAATTTTCATCATTGCTCCTAATCTAATGGCTGATTTAATATAATCAGCAAAAACCAAAAACGTTCCTCCTATTATTCTAAAACCTGCTCCATATAAAGTAACACCATTTACTATGGCTCCCATAGCAAATTCTCTAATACCTATAGGTAAAGATTGTCCTCCTTCTAATATTGTTTTATTTCCAATTGCAACGTTTGTTGAAGAAACTAAATCTGCACAAGTTGCAATTGTGAAAGGATTTTCATTCTCCAACGAAGACAAAAATTGTTTTAGATATACTCTAGTTGCTTGATTTTTATTTTCAATTTTTATTTCATTAAATAATTTTGAATAGTCAAAGTCATCATTAATAATTTTTTCTCAATTTTTAAAACTTGAATCTAAATTATATTTTGAAATTTTTTCTTCTCACTCTTTTACTTTTTTTAATCCTCTTTGAATTACTGTTTTTTCAAAGTAATCTAATATATTTTGATCAATATTTCAATCTTGAAAATCCAATTGATGATAAGATAAAAACTTTTTAATATCCTCATCATTTACAACTCCATGATGACCTTTATTGCTATTTGCTGTTAACAAACCTTCAGCAATAATAGTATCAACTTCAATCAAAGATGGTTTGCTTGTTCTTTGGGCTGTTTTAATACACTTTTCAATTTCTTCTGGATCATTTGAACATTTTAAATAAAATCATCCTTGAGCTTCTGCTCTTAATTTCATATTTTCATTAGATACTTTAGAAACAGCTGAATCTAATTGAAATTTATTTGAATCATACAAAACAATTAATTTATTTAATTCGTATTTACTTGCAATTGCCATTGCCTCATATGAAATACCTTCTTGAAAATCACCATCACCACAAACAACATAAGTAAAATTTGTAAATAAATCTGGATATTTATCTTTTGTTTTTAATTCAGCATGTTTTTGTGCTAAAGCCATACCAACTGCCATAGCCAACCCTTGACCTAATGGTCCTGTAGAAGCATCAATAAAATTTGATATTTTATTTTCAAATTCAGGATGACCTGGAGTTTTTGAATTTTCAATTTTAAAATTTTCAATATCTTTTTTATTAAATAATCCTGCTAAATAAAAGATTGGATAAAGAGACATTGATCCATGTCCCCCACTTAAAACAAAACGATCTCTATTTATTCATTTTCCATTATTTGGATTAATATTAATAAATTTTGTAAACAAGGTATACGTAATTGGAGCAGCTGAAATAGTCATTCCTACATGTCCACCTTTAGCAATTTGAATTGCTTTTAATCCAATATATCTGATTGCACCTATTGCTTTTCTATCAAATTCATTTCTAATCATTGAAGCTCCTTAATAAAATACATATTTTTATGCAACATATAGAATTATAAACTTCTATTAATGTAAAATTAAAAAGATGAGAAAAGAAAAAGTAATTATTGGAATGTCAGGTGGTGTTGATTCAGCTGTTTCTGCTTATTTATTAAAACAACAAGGTTATGAAGTTGTTGGTTTATTCATGCGAAATTGAGATTCAATAGCTAATAATGATATTTTAGGCAATGAAAAAATCAATCAAGAAATTTGTCCTCAAGAACAAGATTATTTAGACGCATTAGAAGCAGCAAAGATAATTGGAATTGAATTAAAAAGAGTCGACTTTATTCAAGAATATTGAGATTATGTTTTTCAAAATTTTATTGATGAATATGCTTGTGGCAGAACTCCTAATCCTGACATTTTATGTAATAAATATATTAAATTTGACAAAATGCTAAACTATGCTATTAATGAACTTAAAGGAAATTATTTAGCAACAGGTCATTATGCAAAATTAATTAATGGTCAACTATACAAAGCTAACGATAAAAATAAAGATCAATCATACTTTTTAGCTCAATTAAAAAAAGAACAACTAGAGAAGGTAATATTTCCTCTAGCAAACTATACAAAAGATGAAATTAGAAAAATAGCAAAAAAAATTAATTTAAATGTTGCTAACAAAAAAGATTCGACAGGAATTTGTTTTATCGGCGAAAGAAATTTTAGTAAATTTTTGCAAAATTATATTCCTTCTCAACCAGGAAATATAATTGATATTAGCAATGGAAAAATAGTAGGTACTCATATTGGAGTGATGTATTATACAATTGGTCAAAGAAAAGGTTTAAATTTGGGTGGTATGGATCAACCTTATTTTTTAGCAGCAAAAAATATTAAAAATAAAGAACTTTTTGTAGCACCTTTATCTCAAGAAGAAAAATATCTTTATTCAAACAAATTAGAAGCTATTAATTTAAATTTAAATACAAGTATTTTTAATGTTAAAAATTTAAAAGCGAAATTTAGATACCGTCAAGAAGATAGTAAAGTTTTTAATGTAATTATTGATAAAACCAAAAAAAATATTAGTATCGAATTTGAGCCTCAATTAGCAATAACTCCAGGGCAACAATTGGTTCTATACGAAAATGACAAATGTATTGGTGGAGCCATTATCAACAAAATTTTCTTTAATAACAAAGAAATTAAATTACTCAACTATTCAATAGAATAAATTATTTATTTTTACTTTGTATATAGCGATTATTAACCTTCTAAAACATCAATTCTTTTTTCTAAAAGAATTTCTTTTGTTTCATTATCAAATAAATTTCTAGATTTTTGAACATTATTTAAAATCATTTTAACATGTGCATTAATTTTTTCTGGATCACTAATTAATTTTGATTCATTTACATTAATTGCCATAATTGAAATTTGACAGTATTTATCATATTCAAATGAACCAGTATATGAATTAATATAGAATTGTTTTCATTCACCAACAACAGATTTTAAAATTTGATTAATTCTTTCTAAATGATAATCTAAAAAGAAAGGCATTTTAACATCAATAATAAAAGTATTTGAAGCGTCAAAAGCAGCAGCAAACATTGGATTTGAAAGCGCTTGAATTAAAGCAAGATCAACATTATCTATCTTAGCATCTGAATATCCCATTGTTGTAATAACTTTTGATTCAAAATTCTTTTTAGATTGATAGAACAGTGCTTTTGTTCTTGAAAAAGCATCTGGATTTCTTTTTGGATCTAAAAATGGTGCTACAAATAAATCAATTAAATTATTGATATATAAATTTGTATAGTAATTACGATTTGCAATATTTGCATTCGAATAAGATAAAACAATAGCTTCTTCTTTTATAGGAACATGAATTTGTCTTTTTTTAGTAAAATTTTTGATAAGTTTTTCATATTTCTTTCTTGATTCTTCAGATTGGATAAAATTTTCAACAGAAAAATGAAATGAAAAAACATCATTCTTGCATAAAATACCTGATAATTCTTCAACATAATTCAAGATATTTAAATCGTTTGATTTATACACAATAATTGCAATATCAATTTTTTTTAGAGATTTAGTAATTTCTGAACCAATAGTATTAAAAAATGTAGATGATTTCATTATTCTTTCTTCATTTTTTTTAAATTCTAGTCAAGGGAAAAATCTTTTTTTATAAGCATTCGCTTTTTTAATTTCTTTGCTTTTATCAATTGAACCAATTTGAATAAAATCTGTATATTCAACTATGCTTTTTGTAAAATTATCAAAAATTGATAAATCTGAATCTGAAAAATAAATAACTGCTGTTCTAGGAACATAAAATCTTTTTATATTTTTGGATTCTACTACTTTTTTGCTCATACTTCTGTCTCTCAATCACTATTAATGTAAAATTTATTTTATAACTGATTAGAAATTATAACATTTTAATTTTTTACTTTTTAAATCATTTTATTGGAGTAAATTGTAGAAATTAATGCTTTTTAATTTTGTTTGCTAGTAATTTTCCACAAATAGCACCATCAGATGCTGCTGTTACAATCTGTCTTATTTGTTTCTGTCTAATATCTCCTATTGCATAAAGTCCTGGAATAGAAGTTTCCATATTTTCATTAGTTAAAATATATCCATTTTCATCAAAAATTGGAAAATCTTTAATAAATTCATTTGATGGAATTGATCCTATATATGGGTATAAATGATTAATTTTAAGATTTTTTATTTCTCCATTTTGTTTATATTTAATTTCTTCGAGTTGTTTTTCACCAATCAACTGAACAATTTCAGATTGATATAAAACTTTAATATTTTTTATATTTTCAACTTCTTTAACTAAACCAATTTCTGCTTTTGGTTTATTTTTTCTCACGAAAATATAAACTTCTGAAGCGACTGAGGAAAGATAAATTGCTTCTTCAAAAGCACTATCTCCACCACCAATTATAGCCGCTGGTTTCCCTTTGTATAGTGATGCATCACAAATAACACAATAGGAAACTCCTTTATTTTCATAATAATCAATTTTAGGAATATCAGGTATTTTATTATTCATTCCTGTTGCAATTACTAATGCTTTTGATTGAATAATTTTTCCATCTTCTAAATATATTAAAAAGTGGTTATTTTCTTTTCTGACTTTTATTACATTACCAAAAATATGTTTTGCACCAACTTTTTTAGCATGATTCAACATTCTTAATGACAGTTCGAAACCCTTCACTTCCTCATCACCAGATCAATTTTCGATAGTAAAAGTTTTTGTCATTTTTCCACCAGGAGCACCTTTATCAATAAAACAAACATCTAGGTTTGCTCTAGATGCGTATATTGCACAAGTTAATCCTCCGGGACCGGCACCAATTATTGCAACACTAAATTTAATTAAATTATTTTTCACTAAAAAACTCATTCAAGTCTAGAAGATCATATTTTGAATCTTGTTCATAATTTGAAGAAGTTCCAACAGGAATTTTATGTCCAAGAATAATATTTTCTTTTAACCCTTCTAAATTATCAACTTGATTTGAAATTGCTGCATGAACTAAAATTTTTGATGTTTCTTGGTATGAAGCTGCTGCTAAGAATGATTCAGATAACAATGGAGTTTGTTTTGCTCCTTTAATTACTACTGTTCCATATGGTGGTTTTTTACCTTTTATAATAAGTTTTTTAGCTTCTTCTTGATATGTAAAAATATCTTCAATTGCACCAACAAAGAAACTTGAATCGCCTGCATCAGTAATCACAACTTTAGACAACATTTGTCTAATAATAATTTCTATATATTTATCTGAAATTGCAATACCTTGCATACGATAAATTCTTTGAATTTCTTTTAATAAATAATTTTGAACAACTCTTGGAGAAGTTAATCTTAATAGATCTTTTAAAATAATTGGACCATCTGTAATCTTTTGTCCTGGAACAACATTATCGCCAACTTTAACTCTTTTTCTAACGTTAGATGTAGTTTCATATTTTTCAATTGATTTAATACCATTTTCATTTGTATATTCTAGTTCTATAATCTCAACATTTACTTGATTATAATCTGGTTTAATTGAAACTATTTTTCCTGTTCTATTAGCAATAATTGCTGTACGACCTCAAGGCTTATCATAAGCATCAATTAATTCAATTAAACGACCAAAACCACCTGTAATATCTTCAACGCCAGCAACACCACCTGAATGGAATGTACGCATAGTCAATTGTGTCCCTGGTTCACCAATTGATTGAGCTGCAATAATACCTACAGCCTCACCAATTGAAACAACTCTATTTGTTGATAAATCTTTACCATAACATTTTTTACATACACCATTTTTGGTGTGACAACCTAAAATTGAACGAATATCAACTTCATTAATTTTTGCTGCAACTATTTTTTTAACAAGTTCTGGTGTAATTAATGTATTTTTTTCAATAATCATTTTTCCATTTTTATCAACTATTGGACTATTTGTAAATCTACCTTCAATACGTTCTTTAAAATCTACAATAATTTGTTTTGTTCTTGAATCAATAATTGATTTAACAACATAACCAAAATCTGATCCACAATCTTCTTCTCTTACAACAATTGATTGACCAACATCTACTAATCTACGTGTTAAATATCCAGATCTAGCAGTGTTAAGAGCAGTATCTGTTAATCCTTTTCTAGCACCGTGTGTTGATGAATAGAATTCATATGCAGAAAGTCCATCTAAAAATGATGATTTAACAGGAACTTCAACAACTGAATAAACTCCACGTTCATTTTGAGCATCAGCTTTTAATTGTTTTGTATTATTTGCCATTAAACCACGAATTCCTGCTAACTGAACTAAGTTAGAAATATTACCACGAGCTCCTGAATTTATCATCATATGGATTGGATTAAAAGGATTTTCTTTTATTTTTTCATCAAGATTATCTTGAATTCTTTGTTTAATTTCGGTTCATTTTTTAATTGTAAGTGTATATCTTTCATAATCAGTTATTAAACCTAATTGGAATTTTTGTTTCAACTGGTCAACATAAGCATTACCCTCAGCAATATTTTCTTTCTTGTTATCAGCTGAAATAACATCAGAATAAGAAATTGTTATACCTGAAATAGTTGAATATTTAAATCCTAATTCTTTTATTTTGTCCAACACATGAGCAACTTGATTTGTGTAATTAAATCAAACATTTTGTGTAAGAGCAACTTTTTCATTTTTTTCAAGTTCTCTTACAACAGAACTTTCAAAATTATGTTGTTTTTTATTTTCAATTTCAATTTGTTTTAAAATCAATTGATAATCTTTAATTACTAATTTTGCAAGAATTTTTGCATGATGTTTTGAAATTAATTTATCTGGAACTAATGATTTAATTTTTTGAAATTGTTTTTCGACATATGAAGAGTTTTTAATCAAATCATTATTTAAATGTTTAATAACTGAAGCAACTTGTCTAATAGAAGTATTAGCAACATAAGTTTCAAAAAATCTTCTTATTATTTTTGCAACTGACTTCTTAGTAAATGGTTGGTTGATTTCTAATTTTTTAATAACTTCTTTGATATCTGAACCCAACGAAACAAAATATTTATCATTTTTATCTTCTAATGATTCATTAGAATTATCAAAGATAAATGGCATATGTTCTGGCATAACATTATTAAAAATAAATTTACCTACTGTTGAAATAATGCATGAACTTGCTCTTTTTTCATTTTCTTTAGCTAATTCAGGTTTAATTGATGAGTAAGGAATTGCAATTCTGGCATGCAAATCAATCTCTTTATTTTGATAAGCAATCATCATTGAATCAAAATCAGAAAAGAATTTTCCTTCACCCTTTTGATTTTCTTTTTCTAAAGATAAATAATACAATCCTAAAACAATATCTTGAGATGGGTTAATAATTGGTTCACCATCTTTAGGTCCCAAAATATTTTTATTAGCCATTATTAACTCACGAGCTTCATACATTGCTTTGTCACTAATTGGAACATGTATTGCCATTTGATCACCATCAAAATCAGCATTGAATGCTGTTGTAACTAATGGATGTAACTTAATAGCTTTACCACGAATTAAAACTGGTTCAAAAGCTTGAATTGAAAGACGGTGTAATGTTGGAGCACGATTTAATAAAACTGGTTTGTTTCTAATTGCATTAGCAACATGTGGTCAAATAATTGGATTTAAATCATCGATTAATTTTTTAGCACCTTTAATTGAAGTTGTAACATCTTTCGAAATTAATTCTTTGACAATTCAAGGTTCAAATAGCTTTGTAGCCATTTCACGAGGAACACCAACTTGATGCATTTTTAACTCTGGACCAACAACAATAACTGAACGACCAGAATAATCAACACGTTTTCCAAGTAAATTTTGTCTAAATCTTCCTTTTTTACCTGTTAAAGCATCAGCAATTGATTTTAATGGACGATTATCTTTTGAAACAACTTGATTTGAAGTTCTTTTTGCATTATCTATCAAAGCATCAACTGCTTCTTGAATCATCCGCAATTCATTTTGAAGAATTAAAATTGGAGCATCTGATTCTTGTCATTTTTTCAATCTATTGTTTCTAATGATAATTCTTCGATATAATTCATTAATATCTGAAGTTGAATGACGTCCACCATCTAATTGGATAAGCGGTCTCAAATCAACTGGAATAACTGGAAGATTATAAATTAGCATATCTTTTGGATGTTGTCCTGAAGATATAAAAGAGTTAATAATTTTAATTCTTTTATACAATTTTTCTCTTTGTTGAATTTTTGATTGTTTTCCTTTTTCTTTATCTGCAGCAATTTGTTTTGTTAATTTTTGAATTTCAGCTTTAACTTCTTTTCTAGCTTCATGTAAATCAAAATTTTTCAATAAAAATTCAATTGCTTTTGCTCCTGAATCTATTCTTGCATCTGAATATTCTTCTATTATTTCATTCAATTCATAAAAATCAATACCGTAATCTTTACCTTCTTTTGAAGTAGCTCTTTCTTCAAGATCTTCAATAGCTGTAGTTATTTCTTTATACTCATTTGAATCAACATCAAATTTATCTCTAATTTCCATTAAAGCATCTCTATAAATAACAGCAGCTTCATTAATTTCAATAATTAAATTTTTAGGCAATGACTTTAAACCACCTGATTCTAAAACAATATGCGATTTATAATAAATAACACCTTCAAGAGAAACTCTTGTTTGACTTTTATCTGTATCTCCAACTTTTAGACCCAATAACTTAGTAATAATTGAATTGTCAATTTTAAAGAATCAAAAATGAACAACAGGAGAATTTAATTTAATATGACCCATTCTACTTCTACGTGATATTTTTGGCAGAATTTCAGGTTTTTTTTCTTTACACAATTCTGTAGCTTCACAAAACAAACCTTCAGAAGATCTTTTATATTTTTTAGCACAAATTGGACATTTATAGTCAATAACTGGACCAAAAATTAATTCATCAAATAAACCATCAGGTTCTGGTTTATAAGTCTTATAATTAATGGTTTCAGGTTTAGTAACTTCACCATGAGATCATTCTAAAACATCTTCAGGAGTCGCAATACCAAGCGAAACTTTATCAATTTTATTTTCTTCAATATCATAATATTTTCTTGAAACTATAGCCATTACCTAATTTCCTCCCATGTTATCTTTTTTACTAATATTTTTTTCATGAACATCCAATTTAATTCCTAATCCACGTAATTCATAGGCTAGAACATTGAAAGACTCAGGAGTACCAGCAGTTGGTAACTCTCTACCTGTTGCTAAAGCATTATAAAGTTTGTTTCTTCCACTAATATTGTCTGATTTATAAGTTAACAACTCTTGCAAAATATTTGTTGCTCCGTGAGCTTCTATAGCTCAGGTTTCCATTTCACCAAATCTTTGACCACCATTTTGTGACTTACCACCCAAAGGTTGTTGTGTAATCAATGAGTAAGGACCAACAGACCTTGCATGCATTTTATCATCAACCATATGTGAAAGTTTTAACATATACATTACACCAACAGCAACATCATTATCAACAACTTCGCCAGTCACTGGATTATATAATTTTTGTTTTCCTGATACAGGTAATTTAGCTTCTTTTAAAACGTTTTTAATATCTTCAGTTTTAACTCCATCAAAAGAAGGACAAGCAAACTTAACACCCAATTTTTTACCAGCATATCCAAGATGTAATTCAAGTATTTGTCCTAAATTCATACGTGAAGGAACACCTTGTGGATTTAAACAAATATCAACTGGTGTACCATCTTCTAAATGTGGCATATCTTCTTCTGGTAGAATAACTGAAATAACTCCTTTGTTACCATGACGTCCGGCTAGTTTATCACCAACTTTAATTTTTCTTTTTTGAGCTATGTAAACTTTAACAATCTTATCAATTCCATCTTCTAGCACGTCACCTTGTTCTCTTGAAAGAACTTCAACATTGATAACTGTTCCAGCTTGTCCGTGCTTTACTTTTAGTGAAGTATCTTGTAAATTAGAGTCACGAGAACCAAAAATTGCAGCCATTAATTTTTCTTCTGGTGTAGGATTGTGTTCACCTTTTGGTGAAACTCTACCTACTAATATATCGCCAGCCGAAACTTCAGATCCAACTACAACAATACCGTTTTCATCTAAAAATCTTTTTGAATATGTCGAAGTGTTTGGAATTTCTGCAGTTAACTGATCATTTCCTGTTTTTGATGTTCTAAATTGAATTGTTTGCTCTTCAATATGAATAGATGTTAATACATCATCTTTAACTAATTTTTCATTAATTATGATTGCGTCTTCATAGTTATATCCATTTCAAGTTGAAAAAGCAACAAGTAAATTCTTACCTAAAGCCATTTCGCCATCTTTAAATGAAGAACCATCTGTTAATAAATCATCTTTTTCTACTTTATCATTTAATTTAACAAGTGGTCTTTGGTGAATTAATGTTCCTTGATTTGATTTTTCGAATTGTTTTAAGTTATAAACAATCACTTCATCTGAATCTTCAGTTTTAATTTTGATTTTAGTTGAATCTACAAAAACAACTCTTCCAGATTTTTTTGCTTTTAAATTACCTGCAGAAAAACTTGCAATTGAAGCTTCAATTCCTGTACCAACAATAGGCGCTTCAGGATTTAACAATGAAACTGCTTGACGTTGCATATTTGATCCCATAAGAGCACGATTAGCATCATCGTTTTCTAAAAAAGGAATACATGAAGCTGCTATTGAAGTCATTTGTCTTGAAGCAACATCAATAAAATCAACTTCTTCTGGTTTAACAATAATAAAATCATGATTTTTTCTAACTGTTACAAGTTTATTTGTAATTTTATTTTTTTCATTAACTGTTACAGTTGACTGAGCAAATGTAAACCCATATTCTTCAGAAGCAATTAAATAAATAGGTTTTGAATAATCGACAACACCTTTATTAACTCTGTAATACGGGGTTTCTAAAAATCCGTATTCATTGATTCTAGCATAAACTGCTAAATTCAAAATCAATCCAATATTTGGACCTTCGGGAGTTTCTATTGGACAAATCCTTCCATAATGAGTTGGGTGAACATCACGAACTTCAAATTGAGCAGTATCTCTATTAAGACCACCAGGACCCAAAGAAGTAATTCTACGTTTGTTTGAAATTTCTGATAATGGATTTATTTGATCCATAAATTGTGATAATTTTGATGAATTAAAGAAAGACTTAAATTGATTATAAACTGGTTTATTGTTTGTAACGTTTTTAGGTGTAATTTTATCAATTTCTTTAGACGCCATTCTTTCTTTTGTATTTCTTTCGACTTTTGTTAGCGCAATTTTAAATTGATTTTGTAAAAGCTCTCCAATAAGTATGATTCTTTTGTTAATTAATGAATCTGGATCATCATCCATACCAATTCCTTGAATTAAATTGAAATAGTATGATATCGAAGCAATAATATCTGAAACCAATAGTATTAGATCGTCATCATTTTGATTATTTCCAATAACTAAAGTTGGTTCTTCATTTCTTTGATATTTTTGCTCATTTGCATGAACTTTAATCATTGCAACTTTTACTTTATTCTTTAATTTTGGATTATTAGTTAACATTTTCCCATAAACAACTTCAGGTTTAATATCAGGAATTGTAGTTAGTTTTATAATCTTATCTTTAAATAATTTATCTACAAGTTGAGCATCTTTAGCACTGAACTTATGACCTTTTTTAAAAATAACTTGTCCAGCCACAAATTCTTCATTTGTTTCATCTGCTTTTAAATCTTCTGCTAAGATTGTGTCAATAATTCTATTTGATAGTCTTAACTTATTATTTAAAACATATCTTCCTGTCTTTGATAAGTTATATCTTCTTTCATTAAAAAATAAATTTGGTAACAATGAATTGACAGATTCTTTTGTTACACGATCACCTTTTCTTATTATTTGATATATTGATTCAACTGAATCATATTGTGTTTTGGTTTTTTCCCTTTTAAAAGTTTCTTGAAGAATATCTGATTTTCCAAATAAGTTAATAATTGTCTCTTTTTCAAGTCCTAAAGCTCTTAAAAAAGTTGTTAAGAAGATTGATTTTTGTTTATTTATTTTTACTTTAACAGAATCAACTGAATACCCTGTCACTCTATGAAAAATTTCAATTCATGCACCCATTTTAGGTATGAATTCTAGTTTATTAAATAAGTCATCAGTTTGTTTATTTCTAACAGATAGACCATAATAAGCTCCTGCTGATCTAATCAATTGAGAAACAATATTTTTTTCAGAACCATTTACAATAAAAGAGGCAGAAGAAGTCATCAATGGAACTTCACCAAATAAAATTTCGTCTTCTTTAATTTCGCCTGTTTCAATAATTGTTTTTCTTAATTTAGCAAAAATTTTAGCACTATAAGTAGAACCTTTTTGTTTTGCCTCTTGAATCATTGTATATTCATTTTTAGGTTTATCAATTCTTATAGATTTTTTAATGTATTCAATTTGAATTTTGTCATTATTTGATTTAATCGGATATATTTCGTTAAATGTTTCTTCCAAACCTTTTTTTAACAATCATTCAAAAGAATCTTTTTGCATTTGCAAAAGATCTTGAATTTCTAACTCATGCTTTGTAATTGAATAATTTCTACGTTCAGTTATTGGACCATATTTTGACACTTTATAATTTTCTTTACTCATCAAAACCCCTTAAAAATAATCTTAATTTAAAGACAAAAAGATTAGAAAACAAAGAATGACCATATTTGTCATTTTCTGTCCTCACAATCTCCCGCTTGATTTTGTCCCTACATTTTAGCATAAAAGGCGACAATTAAAGTAAATTTTTTTTGATTTTTATTTACTCGTATTGTATAATTAGAAAACATTTTGGTTTTTGAATTAAAAGCTAAAATTGAATTTTTTCAAAAAATGCCGACATAGCTCAGCGGTAGAGCAGCTGGCTGTTAACCAGTTGGTCACAAGTTCGATCCTTGTTGTCGGCGCCATTTATGGCCTATTGGTGAAGCGGTTAACACACATGGTTTTCATCCATGGATTCACGGGTTCGAGTCCCGTATAGGTCACCATTGGAAGTTTAGCTCAGCTGGGAGAGCATCGCCCTTACAAGGCGAGGGTCATGGGTTCGAGTCCCCTAACTTCTACCATTGCCGTTTTAGCTCAGTTGGTAGAGCAACTGACTTGTAATCAGTAGGTCGTAGGTTCGAGTCCTATAAACGGCACCATTTTAGGCGCCCTTAGCTCAGTAGGTAGAGCAACTGGCTTTTAACCAGTGGGTCAGAGGTTCAAATCCTCTAGGGCGTACCATTTGTTGAAAAACACCGTATTAAACTATCAAAAAATATTTTGATAGCAATGCGCGAGTGGTGAAATTGGCAGACACGCAAGTTTTAGGCACTTGTACCTTCGGTGTGAGGGTTCGAGTCCCTCCTCGCGCACCATATCACTTGATTGACTTTTTATAAAATAAAAGTTGGATAAGAAAATCCAACTTTTATTTTAACTATACTTAAATAAAAATTAAATTGCTACATTTTTTATATAGCAAAAAACCAAACTTTACTTTGAAAATAGTATCTAGTTTTTATTATAAAAAATTGAAAAGAATATATCTAAGTTGAAAAAATATAATTCTATAATTATTGGTTTTTGGTAAAGCAGGAGAAACTCTTGCTTTTGATTTATCGAAAAATTATCAAGAAAAAATTGCATTAAATAATTGGTGCGAGTTATATTGGTTGTGAATTTGCTTATATGTACAGTGATTTTGGTTCAAAAATTACTTTAATAGAAATATCAGATTATTTTCTACCAAAAGAAGAAGAAATTATCGTAGAAACAATTAAAAAACATTTTGAAAACAAAAAAATTAATCTTATAACTAGTGTCAAAATTACAAAAATTAATTTGCTAAAATGGAATTTCAATTGAAATTGAAATAAAAAATAAAAAACTAGTTTTAAAAGCAATAGTAGGACTTAATTTTAGGTGTTCATTTATTAGTTAAAGAATCTTTTGAAATTATTAATATTATTAAAAAAGCAATGGATAATAAAATTAAATACACATACATAAAGAATCAAATTTTACTCATCCTACAATTAGTGAAGCATTAAAACGATTTATTTGATATGTAGCAATTTCTTGTTTTTTAAATTTCAGTAAACGAAACAACAATCATAGGTTCTTTATTGGTTAATTCAAAAACTTTTTTACGTATTGATTTTTTTAATAAATTTTGAAATTGAGTTGAATTAACCTTTAATTGCTGATCATCATTTAGAATTATTTTATTATAAATACTTACCAAATTATTTTTTATTATTTCATCAACTTCATCTCTTTCTTCGCTTGTAATAACACCAATATATTTAATATCTATATCATCATATATTTTTTTATTTTTTTTGTTTGTCAATACTGAAACAATAATAACTCCATCACGAACTAGTGTTTCTCTTTCAAAAATTACTTCTCTTGAAATATCTCCAATTCCAAAACCATCAATGATAATATCACCAACATTTGAAATTCTTCCTTTTTGTGAAACTAACTCATCTCCTTTAAAATGAACTAATTTTCCATTTTGTAAAATTACACATCTTGATTGAGAAAAACCTGAATTAGATACTTCTCTAATTGCAACTGACAAATATCTAAACAATCCTTGAATCGGCAAAAAATATTTAGGTTTTAAAATATTTACAACATCAATAATATCTTGTTTAGTTGGTCGACACTGATAAAACTTATCTTCAGAAATATCTGTAATTTTTGGGGTTATTCTTGCTATTTCATCCAGAACATAAGAAGATTCGGTTTCTTGACCATTAATTGGTGGAGCAATCATAACAAAATGATCAGTTTTATTAAATTTCAAATAAACATCATTGTTTTCAGTGATTCTTACAAATCTTTTAAACAATCTTTCGACAGTACCAGAAACAATAATTACTACATTATTATCGTGTTTTGAAATATATTTATAATCTAAGATTTTAGGTAATTTTAAATTAGGATTATTTTTATGAAGTAGCTCTAACAATTGATGATAAGAACGACCATAAGTTACTATATCACGATCATATTTTAACGCCATATCTAAAACTTGATGTAGCGTTGCCATTTCTTGATCATAAGCACCAATAATAATTCTCTCTGTTTTAGGTGTTTCAGAAAAAATTTGTTCTAATTCTTTAGTGATATCAATTTTTTGCGAAGATTTACCATTAAAATTAGACATTCCAGAATCTAAAAATAAACCGATAATTTTTGGATAATTTTTCTTAATATTGTTTAAATCCGTTTTTCCATAAACACCTAAATCACCATCTACAAAATTTGATAAAAATAAATATGATCCTTCTTTAATAGTAAAACTAAAACCTATTGTTCCAGGCAAAGCTCCAGCAAGTGGAATAGATTTAATTATTGTATTGTTAATTTTTATTCCTTCCTCAGATAAAATGTTTATTTTAATTTGTTTAGGATTAATATTATATTTTGACATTCTTTCTAGTATTGGTTCTTTTGAAAAGAAAGAACAATAAATAGGAATATCTGGAATTTCCATCATTAATCACGGAAGACCTGATAAAGAATCATTTTTAGTATCTGTAATAAAAATTCCTTTTATTCTTTTGGATTGTTGTTTCAAATAATCATAATCTGGAATTAAAGTATCAATTCCATATGAAGATACGATAGGAACTTTAGTTCCATAATTGACAACAAATATATCATTTTCAATCTCTAGAACATAAGAATTTTTACCATTTTCATCTAAACCACCTAATGCAAAAAACTTAACATCAGTCATAAATTCTCCTTAAAAGATTTTCTAATTATTTTTTTAAAACAAAATGTCTAAATTTGAAAATCATTTTATCAAAATTTCATTATCACTTTTAACAAAATATGTTTTGTTTTAGTTATATTATAAATAATTTATAATAATTTTAACCATGAAAAAATACAAATGATTAATTGTAGATTTTTTAACTATATCTTTTATCATTAGCATAACTACTATATTTGTTGCTTTAGGTAAATGAGATTGAAAATGATGTTCAATATTTTTTATTATTAGTTATTTTCTCAATTCCATTTTCGTAATTTTTTCTCTTGCAAATAATGATAATCCAAGAGAAAAGTTGTCTTGAATTTTTTTTATGATATGCATTCCATGTATTGGCTTAATTTTTTATTCGCTTTTTAGAATTAGAAAACAAGTTGGTATTTCAATTGAAGAATTTAATAATGAATTTGATGAGTTTAGAATTAATAAATTTGTTGATGAACAAAATCAAAAAATTAATCATATAGCTAGATGAGAATCTTCATTAGTTAAAAAAAATTTATATGAAACTAATTTAAAAATTTTTAATCATGGCTATGAAGCGTATGATCAATTATTAAAAGATATTAAAAAATCAAAAAAATACATTCATATTGAAATGTATATTTTGAAAATATCTGAGATATATGAAAAATTAAAACATCTTTTAATTAAAAAAGCAAAAGAAGGTATTGAAGTTAGAATTATTTTTGATCGTTTTGGTTCATGAAAAGTTCCTATTGATGAATTTAAAACTTTAAAAAAACATGGTATTAAATTGTGTTTTTTTAACGTGCCTATTTATCCATATGTAAGAAATACGGACAACAGAAGATTGCATAGAAAATTTTTTATCATCGACGGAGAAATAATCCATTTTGGAGGATTAAATATTTCAGATGAATATTGTTCTTTTAGTACAAAATATGGTTATTGAGCAGACTCTAACTTTTCAATGACAGGAAAAGTTATCAATGATTATGAAAGTATTTTTTTATATGATTGATTTAAAATAACTAAAGAAAAATTAAATAAAAATCAATATAAAAACAACATTAATGAGACTAAAACTAATGCATCAATTTTAAACTTTCAAGAAGGTCCTATTCTAAACACATCATATCTTGAAGATTCTTTAAACTATTGAATTAATAACTCAACTAAAATTATTAGAATCGCTACACCTTATTTTATTCCTACAGATTCAATTTTAAATTCGTTAAAAAATGCATTAACAAGAGGTGTTCAAATAGAAATATATATTCCAGGTAAGCCTGACAAAAAATTTACATACAAAGCAACATTATTTTATTCAAACAAACTAATTAAATATGGTGCAAAAATATTTATTTATGATAATACTTTTTTACATTCTAAATTTGCAATTTTTGACGATTTTGCTTATGTTGGAACAAATAATTTAGATATGAGATCATTATATACAAATCACGAATCTATTAATCTTTTATTTGGTAAAGAAGTAATTAAACATCTAAACAAAATATTTGATACTTATGCTCAATTTTCAACTATTAAAACTTATGAAAAAACTTGTTTCAAAAAATTAATTAAAACTTTTTTATTTAAATTAACTTCACCATTAATGTAATTTTAATTATTTAACTCTTCATGCTTAAATGTTGTGAATTTCCCTGTTGCCGAATCAAATAAAAATTCTATCGTTCCAATAGAACCATTACGATGCTTTGCAATATTTAATTCTGTTAAATGTTTGTTTTTTGGTTTATCTTCTTCAGAATTATTCTTATTATAATAATCATCACGATATAAAAAGGCAATAATATCAGCATCTTGTTCGATAGAACCAGATTCCCTTAAATCAGACATCATTGGTTTTTTAGATTCTCTTTCTTCAACTCTTCTATTTAATTGAGATAAAGCCAAAATTGGAATATTCAATTCTCTAGCCAATTGTTTTAAAGAACGAGAAATTTTTGATACCTCTTGTTGTCTGTTCCCATTATATGAATCAGTTGGGATTAATTGCATATAATCAATAATAATTAAATCTAGTTGGTTTTTATCTTTCAATCTTTTTGATTTTCAAATAATTTCATTTAATTTAATTGATCCAGAATCATCAATAAAAAAATTTTTATTTTTTAATTTATCATAAGCAATTAAAATATTTTCTTTTTCTTCTTTAACTAAATGTTGAGGTTCTTTAAATTTATAATTATTTACATGAGATATAGCTGATAACATTCTTTGAATAAGTTGTTCTGCTGGCATTTCAAGAGAAAAAAAAGCCACAGATTTATTTGCTAATAAAACTATATTCATCGCAAGATTTAAAGCAAATGCAGTTTTCCCAACAGATGGTCTAGCAGCTAATATAATTAAATCTCCTTTTTGTAAACCAGTGGTTATTTCATCTAACTTAGGAAAACCGGTTTTTAATCCTTTAATTTCTTTTTTGTTAGATAAAACTTCTTCAATAACTTTTTTAGCTACATCTCCACCTTTTTGAAATTCACTTGAGATTTTTCGATCTTCAATTTTAAACAAATCATTTCTTAAAGATTCAATCAAAGTATCAGAATTGTTTGCGTTTATTTCTTTTAAAGAATTTTCTAGTGAATTTTTAAGACGAATTTTTGCATGATTTTCGCTAATTGTTGATAAATAAAAATTAAGTGAAGAAATAAAGCCTGCTTTATTTAGTAAAGTATTTAAGTATTCATGAGTTAAAACATTTGTTAATTGATAATCTTTTACATACTTATTTATTATTAAAATATCAAATTCTTTAATGTTGTTATCAAAAAAATATTTAAACATTTCAAAAGCTTCTTGATTTTGTTTAGTCAAAAAATAAGATTTATCTAAAAAAACAAAAACTTGACTTAATTTATCATCAAGTTTTTGATTTGTTAATATTAATCCAAGCAAAGCTTCTTCAATATCTCTGATATTATTTTCCATATATCCCTTTTACATTAACTCTTAATTCTGCTTCCACATCTTTAAATAATTTTATTTTAATTTTTGTTATTCCTAATGAAGTAATCAAAACATGAGGTATTGTATGTTTTTCTAATTTGAAACCTTTTTCAGCTAAAGCCTGAGAAATTTTCTTAGATGAAATAGAACCGTGAATTATATCGTTTGTTACTTTTAACTCAAAATTTAGAATTAATTTTTCTATTTCTGTTTTTAAATTCAAAGCATCATTTTTTTTAATTTCAAATTCTTTTTTTTGTTGTTCTTTTTTTATTTCTAATTTTTTTCTATTATTTTCATTAAGTGGTAAAGCATAACCATTCTTAATTAAAAAATTTGTTCCAAACCCATCTGACACTTCTACTACTTCATCAACATTATATTTTTGATATTTTTTTATCATTATCACTTTCATTGATACTCCTATTCTTTAGAAGAAATTATTGCTTGAGTAATATTATCAACAAATGTTTCTAAAGTTTCATTTGCTTTTGCATCACTTACTGCTGCTGCTGCATTAAAATGACCACCACCACCAACAGCTTCAGCAATCAATTGAACATTAACTCCAATTGAACGAGCGCTTAATTTATAAATTGGAGCGCTTGCTTCAGATGCTTTTGGCAATTGAGCAACAACAAATGCTGCTTTTCTCCCTTCTATTTTTAGAATTTCATCTGCTGCCATCGAAACAACATCAATTGGAATTATTTCACTAGTGTACGATAATCAATATCCAGGTTTAATCTCTTTACATTTAGAAATTATTTGAATAATTTTTTCATTTGTTTCAGCAGAAATTTTCATTAATGATAATGTTTCTTCAACGCTTGCTCCCCAATCTTCTAATAAAGAAGCTGCTGCAAAAGTTCTTGAGGAAGTTGATTTTTTAAATTGATTTGTATCCAAACAAATTCCATTTAATAACATTTGCGCTCCCAAAGCACTAATATAATTTTGAAATTCGTTAAATTCAATTACTTCAACAATAATTTCTGATGCTGATGAAGCTGTAGATTCAATATAAACATTTAAGTTATCAACAACATCATTTAATTCAGAAACTCTATGATGATCAAAAATAAATAAATTTTCTTTTTCAATATTATTAAAAACTAATGGATTTTCAACTCTTGTATCTTCGGCACAATCAACAATAATGACAATTGTTTCTTCTTTGTTAAAAGATTTGATTTTAACATTCGAAACAAAAATACTTTCTCAATTTTTTAAATATTTATCAATAGCTTTTTTACCTGTGTGATCAAATGTTATATTTTGAATTACAGCTTTTTTACCAAATTTGGTTGCAATTTCATATAAGGCATAAGAAGCACCAATTGCATCTAAATCTGAAAATTTATGACCATAAATAACAACATTTTTGATTTTTTTATCTTGTAATCTAATTTTTAGATTATTAGCAACATTTTTGATTTTTGTTTTAGATTTAACAGTTGTAACTTCTGATTTTGAACCAAATCTTTTAATTTTTTCAATGGAAGACATTACTGTGACTTGATCTCCACCTCTTGTTTGCGATTGGTATAAAGCTTCTTTTGCCATTTCAACTAATTGCGAATAACTTGAAGCATCAGCACCAAAACCAACTGAAAAAGATAATCTCATACGATTAATTTTAAAATCATCTAATTTTTCAAAATCTTTAAAATTTGACAAAATCATTTTGTTTAAATTATCTCTATTTGTTGTTACAGAAAATTTACCATCCATGTACTGTTTATAAATAAAATTGTATTTTTTAGACAATTCATCCAAAATATTTTTTACATATGATTGAATTGCAAATATTTCTTCATCAGAAAAAGAAGATCTAAATAATTGATAGTTATCAATTTCAATTTCTCCAATAACTAATTTTTCTTTTTCATAAAAATAAGTAGCCGAATATTCTTGTGTTATATCTTTGATAACTAAAATCATTTCTTTAGCAACAAAATTTAAACGATATACATACTCATCATATTTAAATATTTTTTGAAAATCGACAAATTTTTTATTCGAATCCAAATCTTTATTAAAGAAATTGATATCCTTGTTTATTATTTTTTCGCCAAACCTATTTTCAATGAAATCAGAAACCCACAAAATTTCTCCATTAGGACGAAAAACAACTATTCCTATTGACAATGTCGAAACTAAATTTTCTACATAATAATTAATTCCTTTACTAATTAATTTTCGACTATTCTTTTGTTCTTTTTTTGTAATAAAAATAAAAACAATAATTAAAAAAGCAATAAAAATCAATAATGAGTAAACTAAAATGCTAATTGGTGAAGAAAGATAATCTTTGCTATTTTTATTTTCAAAAAATATTAAAAAAAAGATAGTTACTAATGAACTTATAGTCAGAAAAATTATGACTAACGGAAGAATTATTTTTTTTAATTTTTTGCTAAATTTTTCAAACATAAGAAAATTGTACTTTATGTACTCATTATATATTATTTTTAAACTAAAAATAAAAACGAAAAAGCAAAATTAAATTCATTCAACAATATATACATTAAATCTTATATATAATAGTTACTATTAAAGGAATCGGTGAATGATTAAAGTTAAAAATTTGCAATTTAAATACCAAGGATCTAACAAATACGCTCTAAATAACATTAATGTGGAACTTCCTCGTGGTAAATATATTGCAATATTAGGACATAATGGAAGTGGAAAGTCAACTTTCTCTAAACTAATTTCAGGTCTATACAAACCAACAAAAGGCGAAATTTATATTGATGACATTATGATTAAAAAATCTTCGCTTAGAGAAATAAGAAATAAAATTGGTATCATTTTTCAAAATCCTGATAACCAATTTATAGGTTCAACTGTTGAAGATGATTTGGCTTTTGGTTTGGAAAATGCAAATATTCCTCAACATGAAATGAAAAAAATAATTAAAGATTTATTGAAAATGGTTGGAATGGAAAAATTTATAGATAGAGAACCTAACACTTTATCGGGAGGACAAAAACAAAGAGTTGCAATTGCATCTGTTTTAGCATTAAATCCTGAAATAATTATATTTGACGAAGTAACCTCAATGCTTGATCCTAAAGGAAAAGAAGATGTATTACAAATTATTAAAAATATTCAACAAACAAGAGAAAAAACACTAATATCTATTACTCATGATATGGATGAAGCTATTATGGCAGATTATTGCTTAATTTTTTCTCACGGGAAAGTAATTGCTTATGGTAATCCAAAAGAATTATTAAACAATAAGAAAATATTAGAAGAATCCAAAATTGATTCACCTTTTATTTACAAAATTTCATCAAGATTAAAAAATATAGAACCTACATACGACATTAATGAATTATTGGAGAAAATATGAAAATAAAATTGATGAATATTTCTCATACATTTGAATCAAATATTAATGAAAAGTTTGATGCTATTTCTAATATTAATTTTGATATAAATGAACACGAATTTATTGGAATAATTGGTCCTACAGGTAGTGGTAAAACAACGCTAATAGAGCATCTAAACGGTTTACTAATTCCTTCAAAAGGTGAAATTCAATTCGAATATTTTATAGAAGAAGTAGATAAAAAAACAAATAAACTATTCAAAAAAGAAAAAATAAAAGTTATAAAAAAATCTTGAAGAAAAATTAAAAATATAAATGAAATTAGAAAACTTGTTGGTATTGTTTTTCAATTTGCAGAATATCAATTATTTGAAGAAACAATAGAAAAAGATATTATTTTTGGTCCAATTAATATGGGTATACCAAGAGAAAAAGCAAAAGAAATTGCTAAGGAAATGATTGTTAAGGTTGGTCTTGACGAATCTTTTTTACAAAGAAGTCCATTCGAATTATCAGGCGGGCAAAAAAGAAGAGTGGCGATTGCTGGAATTTTATCAATGATGCCAGATATTTTAGTTTTTGATGAACCAACTGCAGGTCTTGATCCAGATGGATGTAAAGAAATGTTAAAATTATTTGATTTATTAAATAAAGAAGGAAAAACTATCGTTATAGTTACACATAATCTTGATGATGTTTTAGAACATGCTTCAAGAACTATTTTTATAAAAGAAGGAAAAATAATAAAAGATGGAAATACATTAGATATTCTTTCAAACGAAAAATTTTTATTAGAGAATAAAATGAGTGTACCAAAATTAATATCTTTAACTAATAAATTAAATCAAAAATATCAAACAAGTATTCCTTATACTAAAACTATTGATGAATTTGTAGAATTAATAAATAAAATTAAAGAAAGAGGTTAGATAAATGAAAATTAATATTGGGCGGTATGTTCCTGGTAATTCAATTATTCATAAAATGGATGCAAGAGTAAAACTTTTTGCTAATGTTGCTTTTATTATTTTGTTTTTTTTAGCTAATACTTTTATATTGAATGGACTTTTATTATTACCAATATTAATTTCTTTTATTGTTGCAACCAAAAAACCTTTACATCTTTTAAAAATGTTAGTTATGCCAATTATGGTTGGTGTTTTCATATTGATAATTAATATGTTCGTGCTTAAAACACCATCAAAACCAGTTGTTGGAAATGAAATTTTTGATTGAAAAGTACATGTTTGATGACACTTAAAAGATTTTGTAAAAATTGATTATCAAATTACAATGACATCAATATTAATAATGATAAGAATTTATGCCATTATGTTGACAATGACAGTATTTACTTTATCAACTCAACCAGTATTAATTACAAAAGCTTTGGATTTTTATTTTTATCCACTTAAATTAATAAAAATTCCAACACATATTTTTACAATGATTATCTCAATAGCATTTAGATTTGTTCCTACTTTAGTTGATGAAGCTTCAAGAATTTTCAAAGCACAAGCTTCTAGAGGAGTTGACTTTAAAAATGGTTCATTTAAAACTAAAATTAAATCTATTATTGTTTTAATTGTTCCTTTATTTGTTTCTTCATTTACTAAAGCAGATGATCTTGCAAACGCCATGGAAACAAGAGGTTATAACCCTTATGGCAAAAGAACATCTTATAGAACATGAACATTTTGATGATTTAATGTTGTATCGTTGTTTTTTACAATAGTAATTATTGTACTATGTGCACTAATTTTATCTAATCCAAATAATATTTTTAATTTTCCGCAATGGTGATTAGCAACAAAGTGTATTTTTAATTAATATAATTAGAAAATTATGAATTCAAAGATCAAAGAAAAAATTAAAACATTAGTTAAACTAATAAATAAATGAAACAAAGAGTATTTTGATAACGAATCACCCTCAGTAAGTGATCGTGTTTATGATTCTCATTTAAAAGAATTAACTGAACTAGAAAAACAATATCCTCAATTTATTTTAAAAAATTCTCCCACACAAAAAATTGGAGCTTCTTTAAAATCTAAATTCAAAAAAGTTATTCATTCTAAATTAATGCTATCATTAAACAAAGCTTATGATTTTAACGATCTAAAAAAATTTTTTAATGATGTTTATCAAGTTAACTTAGATAAAAATATTAGATTTTTAGTTCAACCAAAAATTGATGGTTTATCTATCTCTTTAAAATATGAAAACGGAATTTTAATTCAAGCTGTTACGAGAGGAGATGGTCAAATCGGAGAAGATGTTACATCAAATATAAAAAACGTTATTGAAGATATTCCTACTAATATTGAATATAAAAATCCTTTGGAAGTAAGAGGCGAAATATATATAAGTAAGACTAACTTCAATAAAATAGTTAAAGAAGAAAATGCAAATTATGCAAATGCAAGAAATTTAGCATCTGGAACTTTGAGACAACTAGATAGCAATATTGTTAAAAAAAGAAATCTTTCTTCTTTTATTTATGAAATTGTTGATTGTGAAAAACACAAAATTTATACACAAGAAGAATTAATTAATTTTTTAAAAAAATATAATTTTTCTTTTTTAAGTGATTATCTAATTGAAAAATTAGAAAATCAAAACAAAATTTTTGACTTTATATTAGATTTTGAAAAAAATAAAAGAGATCATCTTGAATACGACATTGATGGAATTGTCATTAAATTAAATGAAATGAAATATTATGAAGATATTGGTTATACTTCAAAATTTCCTAAATACGCAATTGCATACAAATTTGACGAAGAATTAGTGCAAACTATTTTAGAAGATATTTTTATTACTATAGGAAGAACTGGTATTGTTACATACAATGCTAAATTAACGCCCATATTACTAAAAGGAACAATTGTTTCAGCAGCAACTTTACACAATTATAACTATGTCGAAGAATTAGGGATTAATATAAATGATGAAGTAACAATTAAAAAAGCCGGAGAAATTATTCCTAAAGTTGTTTCATTAAGTAAAAAAAAATCTGAAGGTGTGTTCAATAAAATTTTAACTTGTCCTCATTGCAATTCACCATTAATTGATACTAAAACTTTAAATAACCAAATGTGCATTAACAATAATTGTCCAGAAATTAACATTAAAAAAATTATTCATTTTACTTCTAAGGGCGCAATGAATATTGAAGGATTAGGAGAAGGAATTGTTAGAAAATTTTATGAATTTGGTTTTTTAAAAAAAATTGAAGATATTTATAAATTAGAAAAATATAAAAAAGACATCATCAGTAAAAAAGGATTTGGAGAAAAATTTTGGAAAAATTTAATTGATGGAATAAATTCTTCATACAAAGTAAAACTAAGTAATTTAATATTTGCTCTTGGTATTCCACAATTAGGGTCTAAAAATGCAAAAATGATTGCAAACAAAATTAAAAAATTTGATCAAATTTTTAACTTAACAAATGAAAGTTTGTTATCGATAAAAGATATTGGCGAAATAACTATTGATGAATTTAATGAGTACATAAAAAAAGAAGAAAATATTAATTTAATTAATTATTTAATTTCAATCAATATTAATCCCGAAGTTAAAACTGATAGTACTAACAAAATTCCTTTTTTTGAAGGAAAAACATTTGTTATTAGTGGTACCTTTAATATTTCAAGAAATGAGTTAACAAACATTATAGAGATAAATGGCGGAAATGTTTCATCTAACATTTCTAAGAAAACAGATGCTTTACTACTAGGAGATAATGGAGGTTCTAAAAAAGAAAAAGCCGAAAAATTTAATGTTAAGATTGTAACAAAAAAAGAAGTTGAAACAATTTTAAAAATAAGTTTATAAAATAATGCTTCACATAATGAAGATTAAGAGAAATTTTTTGTATTTTTTTACATTATAGTAGGAATATTATTAGATTATAAAACTTTTTAAATAACCATAATTTTGTATATTTTCTTCTTTGAAAATTAAGAAAAATTAATACATTTAACAATTATAAATTGTTATTTTGAGTTTTTTCTCTTAATCTTCATTATATGAAAAAAACGTTTTATTATTCATTCCATTATTAATTGTAGGAACTTCAATATCATTAGTTTCTTTATCTTGTTGTTCTTCAAAAAATAATCAAAAAGAAATTAATAAAAAACTAAAAAAACAATACTATGATTGATATAAATCTTTATCTTCAGATGAATGAAATAAAGATTCCAATAACAATTTTATAAATTATTTTTGTTCATCTGAACAGCAAGCTATTGCTCTTTATGCAAATTTTAGAGGATGATTCTGAAATGAATCTTTGCATAAACAAGAAGAACCTAAAAACATTTCTATAAAATTAAGTTTAGACGATAAAAAACATGAAATTAAAGGTGATGATTATAAATTTATTTCTCAAGTTTTATCTAGAGCAATTGTTCCAGAAAATTTGGTGGTTTGACATGGAGTTGAATATCAAGAAAATGAATTTTGAGATCAATTAAAAGATTATATAATTCAAAATCCAGATGGAACTTATGATTATTCAAAAATTGTAGGAAAAGAAATTGAATCATATGGATTTTTTTCAACTTCTCTTTCAAAAGAAGAAGCATTTGAATACTGTGATGGAGCTATATTTAACAATGAAGGATCATGAGATGAAATCAAAAACTTTCATTTACCATTAAAAGAAAAAGTAGTTTTTGAAATTAATGTTAAAAAAGGTTATCAAGGCGCAGCTTATTTAGCAGATTATAAATTTGCTAATACAACAAATCATGATAATCAATTACTAATCAAAAAAAATTGTAGATTTATTATTAATAAAGTTAAAAAAAATAAAGATATTAACTTGTTTTATATGGATTTAATAAATTAAAAAAGAATCCTCTCAGATTTAAAAGGATTCTTTTTTATACATATTTTTAAATCTTAAAAGGATTTAGATTATATTTGAGAATATAATCAACTCCTAATGTGGTTATTTTTCTTCCTTTTGATGTTTTTATAATATATTTTTTAGATAATAAAATAGGTTCTATTTCATTAACAATCATTGTTCTAGATTCATTTAACAATGAAACTAGAACATCCAAAGAAACACTTTTTTCTTCAAAAACTTCTAACAATAATTTTAGATATTCAATATGAATTTCAGTTAAACCATCTTTATAAATCGATAAACTTTTTAATGTTTTAAAAATAATTTTATCGTCAATTATTCCATTATTATAATAATCTGCAAAATCAATTATTCTTTTAACCAAGCGATTGGCTATTCTAGGTGTTTCTTGTGAAAAAGTAGCAACTATTCTAGCTTGTTGTTCACTTATTTTATGGTTAAGAATATTTGTTGATTGAACAATAATTTTAGTTATCTCTTCATTTGAATAATTTGATAATTTAAATATTAATCCAAATCGATCTCTAATTGGTTGAGAAATTTTTGAAAATTCTGTTGTAGAACCAATTAAAGTGAATGGTTTAATTTTCATTCTAATTATTCGTTTTTCACCTTCAGGACCAATAGGTATATCAATTAAATTATCTTCCATTGCAGAATAAATAAGTTCTTCTAAACCACTATTCATTGAATGAATCTCATCAATAAAAATAATATCGTTAGGTTCAATGCTTGCAAAAAGAGATAAAATATCTGATTTCTTCTCCATTAAAGCACCTTGAACATAATTTATTTTTCTGCATGAGTGAGTTGCAATAATGTTTGCTAATGTTGTCTTGCCTCTACCAGGAGGGCCATAAAAAATTATGTGATCTAATGTTTTATTTTGTTTCTTTGCAGATTCGATAACAACTTTTATAGTTTTAATTATTTTTTCTTGTCCTATAAAAAGATTAAAGTTATTGGGTCTTAGAGATGTGTTGTTGTTCATGTGAAATTATTTCAATTGCATTTTCTATCATTTGATCTACATCATTAGTATCTTGTAATTTTGTTGAAACCAAATTAATTTGATTTTCATTAAATCCTAAGGTTCTCAATGTTTTATAAACTTCTAATTTATTTTTGCTTTCTGTTTTTTTAGACAAAATTGTTTTATATTTTTTTTGAAAATCAAAAACAATTTGTCTTGCTGTTCTAAGTCCGACATATGGTATTTTTGCTAATCCATCATAATCACCTGCAGCAATCATATCCATTACTTCTTTTCAATTCGAAGATAAAATAGACATTGCTGTTTTTGGCCCAATACCTGGAATAGTTAATAAATCTTCAAAAAATATTCTTTCTCTAAATTCTTTAAAACCATAATATGTTCTTCCATAATCATTTTTATAATCAAAAATAAAAACTTTTTGAAATTTGTCTATTTCAAAGCGATCCACATTTGTAACAACAATTGCATATCCTGTGTAATTTGATTCAAATATCAAACTTGATTTAGTTTTTGAAATGACTTTACCCAATTTATAAAGCATATTACTAAACTCCTCTACTTATTTTTTTTGATTTTTATTAAAATATTTTTTTCTCCATTTTCTGTGCTTTCATCACTATTGATTTCATACAGGGAAAAATCGTTTGCATTATCTATTGCATAAATTAAATCGTTGACACTAATTTCATCGAAATAATCTAATTCAATTATATTATTTGTGCTAATTTTATTATTCATAAACCCTTTCTAAATGAAAGTAGTTTCATGCAAATGTCTTTCTCATTTTATCATATTTTGGTATTTTTAACTTGAAATTAAAGTTTAACTTTAACATAATTCATGATTTCAAAAATTACAATACAAAAATATCTTTTAAATTTACTACATACATATATTTAGGAACAATAATAATTTATTTTAAAAATCACAAAATTTTATATAATTAAAAAGCATTAATTAATGCTTTCTTTTTTTAAGATAAAAAGGAGAAGTAGCTCAGCTTGGTAGAGCACTTGGTTTGGGACCAAGCGGTCGCAGGTTCAAATCCTGTCTTCTTCACCATTTATTTTTTTGGGGGGGTAGCTCACTTGGCTAGAGCGCCTGCCTTGCACGCAGGAGGTAGAGGGTTCGACTCCCTTCCTCTCCACCATGGCACTGTAGCTCAGTTGGTTAGAGCATTCGGTTCATACCCGAAAGGTCAAGAGTTCGACTCTCTTCGGTGCTACCATATGAATTCTGTTCATCTTGGTTTGGTCCTATAGCTCAATTGGTTAGAGCACCCGGCTCATAACCGGTAGGTTCCAGGTTCAAGTCCTGGTGGGACCACCAGTAGGGCAAATACCCAAGTCTGGCTGAAGGGACTAGTCTTGAAAACTAGCAGGGGCTTCACGGCCCGCGGGGGTTCGAATCCCTCTTTGCCCGCCATTTAAGGAACAGACAAATAATGTTTCTTGCCAAAATAAGATGTTTTACAAACATCTTAACATCGCGGAGTAGAGCAGTTGGTAGCTCGTCGGGCTCATAATCCGAAGGCCACAGGTTCAAGTCCTGTCTCCGCAACCAAAGGTCTAGTGGTAAAGTGGTTTAATACGCCTCCCTGTCACGGAGGAGATCGCGGGTTCGATCCCCGTCTAGACCGCCATTATGGCTCTGTAGCTCAGTCGGTAGAGCAACAGATTGAAGCTCTGTGTGTCGCTGGTTCGATTCCTGCCGGAGCCACCATTTCATTTAAAATGACCGAAAAAATAAGAGTAATTCAAGCAAATTACTCTTATTTTTTTGATTTTATTTTAAAATTAGCAATCATTTAGCAATTAAAATAAATAAATGCTATAATAAAACTATGAGAAATGTTGAAACTAAAAACCAAATTCTTAAATATATTGTTGATGAATACGTTTCAAATTCTAAACCTGTTGGCAGTGTTTATTTAATAAATAAATATAAAATGAATATTTCTTCAGCAACAGCTAGAAACATTATGGTTATTCTCGAAAAAGAAAATTTGATTGAAAAATCTCATACATCAAGCGGTAGAATTCCTACTCCAAAAGGATATGAATACTATGCAAAGTATTTAACAATTAACGAAGAAGATAAATTAGCTTCAAAAATAAAAGATATTTTTGCTAGTCGAAGAAGTTCGATTGATAATATTATTGATGAAGCTGTATCTATTATTTCAGAAGCATCTAAACTAACACTTGTTACAAGTGAAAATAAAAATGATGAACTACTTAAATCAATAACATTAACACCAATAAGTAATGAAATCGCAATTATTGTTTTGATAACATCTAGCGGAAAAGTTGATACAAAAGAACTAAAATTATCAAAACGTTTAAATTTAGATGATTTGAAAATAGCAATTAGAATCTTTCAAGAAAGATTACATAATGTTAAATTAGTTGATATACCAAAATCTATTGAATCTTTAAAACCAATATTAAAACAACATATTAAAAATTATGAAGAATTAATTCAAACATTTGTTATTGGTGTATTTCAAAATTACAAAAATATTGCTAATAACAAAATTTATGGGAAATCTCATTTGATTAAATCACAAGATATTAAAAGACAAGAACTAGCAAATATTATCGAATTAATTGAAAACCAATCAATATGAGAGTCTATTAATGAAAAAAATTATTTAGATGAAAATTTAAAGTTAGAAATATTACCTTCAAATACTTCGATAATTTCTAAACGCTTATTACTTAATGGTTCAGTAAAAGATGTTTCAGTAATTGGACCTACAAGAATGGATTATTCAAAAGCAAAAAATCTTTTAAATATAATTGAAAAATATGCAAAAGAAAATTTAAAAAATAATGTAGATATTGAGGAGGAGTAAAATGAACGAAAAAAATAACAAAATCATTGAAAAAAAGGATATATTAACATTTGACTTAAAAATTAAAAAATTGGATCAAGAAAATCAAGAGAAAATTATTAAATTTAAAAATAAAACAATAACCTTAGGTAAAGAAGAGGTGCTACCGGGTATAGACGAAAATATTGTTGGAATAGATTTATCTGAAGACAAAATTTTTGAATTCAATTTTGAAATTAATGAAGAAACAAATATATTTGAAGAAAAAATTGAATCAGGTTCTTATGTTTTTAGTTTTAAAGTTCGCGATATTATTAAGCATAATTCAAGAGAAAAAATAGACATGTCAAAAATTAAAAGCGAACAAAATGATAAACAAAAAATAAAAGAATTAGAAGAAATTAAAGAAAATTTATTATCAAAAATAGAAAAATTAGAACTTGAAAAACAACTTGAAGAACAAGTATTTAAGGCAAAAGCTGAAGAAATGGCAAAAAATGCCGCTACAAAAGTTGAAATATTAAAAGAAGAAATTAAAAATAAAGCTAAAGAAGATGTTGATTACAAAACTAAATTTGCTACTCAAAAACTTGTTGATGATTTACTAAGCCCCTTAAATAATTTGTATGTGGCGGTAGAAGCAGGGGAAAAAGCTAATGATCCTAATGTTGCTGCTTATGTTAAAGGATTTAAAATGTTAACTTCACAAATCTTCAACACTTTAGAAATGAATGGAGTAAGTATTATTGAGCCAAAAGAAGGCGATGAATTTAATCCTGAAATTCATCATGCTCAGGAAGTTGTTGAAGATCAAAGATTTAAAAAAGATCAAATTACAAAATTAATATCACGAGGTTATAAATTACACGATCGTGTTTTGAAACCTGCAATTGTTATTGTAGTTAAATAATTATTAAATTTTATAAACAAGTTTATTCATTATAAAATTGATTTATTTTTTTGTTGCTCAATAATGTTAAAAAAATAGTTGAATAAAGTGATATTGTTAATATTGATAATATTGCAATTCCTAAAAATTTATATTCTGGTAAATATATCCAAATTAAAATCATTCAAATTACTAATAAATTAGCTATCAATAATTCTAGTCAATTAATTTTAATTGCTTCTCAAAAAGAATATTTTTGTTCATTTTTTGGTGTTATTATAAACTTCGCTTTTTTCCTAATAATGTCAATATTAAAGTTTTAATAGAACAAACTATCATTGAAGTGTATAACATTAAACAAAATAAAATATAAGATAACAACTTTCAAAATTTAATTTTATTAACTAAAAAAATAAAATCATTAATAAATGGCGTTATTAAAAACACTATCATAAATACTAATAAAATATACAAATGAGAATATTTAAATCCTAATGGGTATAAAATTGAAAAATTTATAATAACAACAAAAATAGAAAAAACACTTAAAGACAATGAAGTAGTTGATAATCATAAATCTATTTTTTTAAAAAAAGAAATATTTAACTTCAACATTTTTAATCACATTACTTTAAAAAATTGAATATTCCCTTGAGTTCATTTAATTGATCTTTTTTTAAAAGCCAAATAATCAATAGGAAAAACTTCTTCGCAAATAACATCTTCTGCAAATAACACCCTATAACCCTTATTCATTAGATTTATTGTAAAAGCTAAATCTTCTGCAACAAGCGGAGGAAATCCATTTGTATCTTCATAGCATTTTCTAGAAATAATGGCTCCATGACCATTTAAAGTAACAACGCCATATTCATTTTTGACTTTAATAAAAGCGGTTCAAGCCGGATAAATGCCTAATTCTCCTATACTATCAAATAAATTTTGTCCTCGTGTTCCTTTATGATTAGCTTGAACAATACCAATTTTTTCATCGACAAAATACTTTAAAGTTTCTGAAATAAAATTATTTGGAATAATCTCATCGCTATCTAACAAAACAAAATAATCATATTCTAAGTCATAATTTTTCAAAAAATTATTAATATTTCCCGCTTTAAACCCTTCTCTATTTTCTCTTCTTATCAATTTAAATTTGTCTTTATACTTTTTAACAAACTCATCTATTTGTTTAATATACTTTTTGTCGTAAGAATCATCTAATATGTAAACATCATAATTTTCATAATTTTGTTGTGCTGATTTTATTAAACTTTGTTGATCGAAATCATTACAAGTTGTATATAACAAAATAACTTTTGGTTTTGTCTCATAGAGATGAGAGAGAGAGAGAGAGAGGAATTAGTTGAATAAAAATTTTTGTTTTTTCTTCTTTTGATGAATAAATGGTAAAAAATAATAAAAATAAAATCTTTAGTTGAATTGCAAAATAAAACGGTAATAAAAATAAAATTTATTGCAAGAAAAATACTTACAACAATTGGATTTTTGCTATTTTGTATATCATTGTTCACGAGAGGCATCACTAGAAAATATCAAATATCAAAACATACTAATAATATTCAAAAAATAATAACTGTTATGTACAAAATGTTTTTTTTCTTTTTTTTAACCGAATGATTTTAATTATACTTAAAATTATAAATTTATAATGTCAAACTAACAATATAAAAACTACTTACATAGTTTTTTTTATAAAAAGGAGTTATATAATAACAAATATGAAATTTATCGATCAAGTAAATATCGAAGTAATAGCAGGTAAGGGTGGCGATGGCATCATCTCTTTTAGACATGAACATCGTGTAGAAAAAGGCGGGCCTTTTGGAGGAGATGGAGGAGATGGAGGAGATATTTATTTTCAAGGAGACTCAGGTATGAACACTCTTTTACCAATTCACATCTTAAAACATATAAGAGGTTACGATGGTGGTAATGGAATGACTAAAAATATGTATGGGGCAAAAGGAAAAGATGTAATAATTAAAGTGCCTTATGGGACTCTTGTTTATGAGGGGCAAAAATTAATTTGTGATGTTGTTGACAATAACAAATATTTAATTTGCAAAGGTGGAAAAGGTGGAAGAGGTAATTCTAAATTCAAATCTTCAACTAATCCTGCACCAAAAATTTGTGAAAACGGAACTCCTGGTGAAAAGAAAAATATTAGATTAGAACTAAAAGTAATGGCTGATATTGGTTTAGTGGGTTTACCTTCAGCAGGTAAATCAACTTTATTAAAATTATTATCAAACGCAAAACCAAAAATAGCTGATTATGCTTTTACAACTTTAGTTCCACAACTTGGGTTAGTTCAATATCGAGATAAATCATTTGTAATTTCTGATCTACCAGGTTTAATAAAAGGCGCTTCAGAAGGCAAAGGATTAGGAATTAGATTTTTAAAACATATTGAAAGATGTCGCGTTATAGCTTTTGTAATTGATTTTGGTGATGAGAATAAAAATCCAATTCAAGATTTTGAAATATTAAAAAAAGAATTGGAGTTATTTAATCCTAAGATTTTAAATAAATCTTTTTTAATCATTGCTAACAAAAATGATCTTAATGCATTTAAAGTTCATTATAGAAAATTTATTAAAAAATATCCAGATTTGGAAATTATTGATATTTGCGCATTAAATTTTCAAAATTTGGTTTTATTAAAAGAAAAAATGTATAAATTGTATGAAAAATCTAAAGATATCGTTATAGAAAAACCAATTAAAGAAGAATATATAAAATTTGAAGAAGATTTTGTTGTAACAAAGCTCTATGAAGGAATGTACGAAATAAGTGGAAAAGAAATTGAATTAGTTTATTTAAGAAATCCGCTAAATACCTATGAAAATATTTTGAGATTCAATAAAAAAATTAAAGATATGGGACTATGAAAAGCTTTAATTGATAAAGGAATTCAACCAGGAGATACAGTTAGAATCTTAGGTTATCAATTTACTTGAGAGGATGAATAACAAATATTTATTGTTTATTTTTTAAATTTGATGAACTTATATTTCTAGTGTTTTCATTAGCAAAATAATAAAAAAAATTTAATCGTTTTTCTAATAACAAATATTTATATTTTAATTTTTCTTCATAAAATTTATCTTCTTCATTGCGACATCCTCTAATAATATTGAAACAATTTAATTTTTTTGCTAAATCCGTAGTTAATTCTTTTTCGTTTATTAAAACTTGAATTCTATCTTTTTCATTAGAAAACATCTTTTCTATTTCTTCTTTGGATTTAACAAAAGTATTTTGTCTTTTTTTATTTTCGTTTCAAGAAACAACAATAAATATAAAATCAAAATCTTGTAAAGCTTGTTTAACAACAAATCTATGTCCTTCATGAAATGGATCAAACGATCCTGGAAAAATTGCTTTAATCATATTTAACATCTTTTTTGAAAATAATATACTTTGTTGAACAAAACTCGCAAATCACTTCTATGTTTTTATCTTTTTTAAATAGATCATTTATTTCTTTTTCTTTTAATAATTTTAATGTACTTATTATTTTATTTTTACTACATCAACAAGATGCATCAATTTGTTTTATTTCCAATAATTTCCCATCAATAAGCTTTTCATAATCTAAAAGTGAATATTTGTCAAATTCATATTTTTTGATAAATTCTTCGATTCAAATTTTATCCTCTTCAGTATGATTTGGTAATAATTGAAAAATAACATTTTTAGCTTTTTTTGCAACATTTGGATTATCATCAAATAATTCTACATCATTAATAAGAGCTGAATATATCTGATCTGATTTGTTCAAAAAATAAGCTAAATCTGTAACAATATCAGATTTTGCTAATAATGTCTTAGATCTAAAAAAATTATTTTTAACTTCTCGAGAAATTTCTAAAAAACCATTATCACCCAGTCCTAAAATTAAAGGAATAGAATTAAAATTACTTTTATCATATTCAGTTTCAATATTAGGATTAGAAATTAATGCTCTAATGTTTTCATCTTTGATTTCTAAAATTAAAGATTTTATTGCACCATTCGATTCTATTCTTATTAATATATTGTCTGATTCATATAAAAATCTTAAAGGACTAAAAGCAACAATAGCATTAGCTAAAATTAAATTAGGGAATGGTTTATATTTATGATAAGCAAGTACTTGATTGACATTATCCGTAAAATCTGATAGATAAATTCTTATATTATTTTTAATTATTATTTTTGTGAAATTTCTGATCATTATTAACCTTTTATCGGAAATTTTTTAGTTAATTTAATAACTTCTAATTTCATTTTTTTTAGTAATGTTCTATTTTGATGATTAGATAAAACAATGTAAATAATGTTTGCTAATTTAACAAATTCTTTTTCTTTAAAACCTCTTGTAGTCATGGCAGGAGTTCCTAACCTAATTCCACTTGTTACTTGTGGTGACTCAGTTTCATTTGGTATTGTGTTTTTATTAACAGTTATATTAATTGAATGTAATATTTCTGTAGCTTGTTTCCCGGTTAAATTAAATGTTTTTTTTACATTAATCATAAATAAATGATTTTCTGTAGTCCCTGAAATTATATCAACATTTAATTTTTTAAATTCATCACAAAATATTTTTGCATTTTTTAAAACTTGTTCTTGATATTTTTTAAAAGATGGTTTGAGTGCTTCATAAAAAGCAACTGCCTTACCTGCTATTTGATGAAATAAAGGTCCCCCTTGATAACCAGGAAAAACTCAATGATCAATTTTTTTAGCTATTTCTTCGTTATTAGTCATTATTATTCCACCACGAGCTCCTCTTAATGTTTTGTGAGTTGTTGAAGTAATTACATCACAATATTTAATGGGTGATGGATGTAATCCAACAGCAACCAAACCAGCAATATGAGCAATATCAGCCATCAATTTTGCGCCAACAACATCTGCTATTTTTCTAAATTTTCTAAAATCTATAATTCTTGAATAAGCACTAGCCCCACAGATAATTAAAGATGGTTTTATTTTTTTTGCTAAACTCAAAATCTCATCATAATCTAATAACCCATTTTTATCAACATCATAAGAATAAGCATCATAAAAATATCCAGAAAAATTAATTTTATACCCATGAGTTAAATGACCACCAGAAGATAAGCCCATTCCTAAAATTTTAGATCCTTTAGGGACTAAAGCAGCAATAGCTGCCGCATTTACAGTTGAACCAGAATAACCTTGAACATTTGCAAATTTAACATTAAATAATTTTTTCAATCTTTCAATTGCTAGCATTTCAACTACATCAACATTTTCGCAACCACCATAATATCTTTTATTCGGATATCCTTCACCATACTTATTAGTTAATACACTACCAGTTGCAATTAAAACATCTTTAGAGACATAATTTTCTGAAGCGATAAGTTCAATTTGTTCTTGCTGTCTTTTTAATTCTTTATTAATTGCTTTCTCGATTGATTTATCATTTATTTTTATATTTGAATACATAATAACTTCCTTATTAAATCTGATATTAAATAATTATAAAATTTAAAACAAAATTTTAATAGATCTATCCATATAATACTTATCTTCATTTGGCAATAACTCAATTTCGTTTATAACTTTATCGTTAACATTTGTAAAAACTAAAGGAATTTTTAAACGACTAATTATAGTTATTGAATTTAAAATTCTTAATTTATTTACAACAGATTTTTCTTCAAGATTAGAATTTACTTTCTCAGATAAAACGATTACACTTGGTTTTACATTTGTAATAACAGAAAAAAATGATGAACTAAATTCTTCTACATAAAATCCAAATTTAATTTTTGAAACATTTAAAAGTTTTAATAAAGAAATAAATTCTTTTGTTTCGCTATATTTAGTTTGGTTTATAATGAAAATAAATTCCCTATTGTTTTTCATATTTTCAAATATTTTTTCTATTTGATAATCATTAATATTTATTAATGTTTTTTTATTTAATTTTTTATTTGAACTTAGAATGTTAGAAACAAATTGATCTTCAATTTTTTTATCAAAATTGTTGATTTTTAATATATTTTCATTTCAGTAATCATTTTCTATTTGAAATTTTGGAATTAAAAAATTATAAATTTCTTTTTTGGTTTTAGAAGAATAAATCGATAATTTTTCAAATTCAATTCTATTTGACTCAATCATATTGTTAATGTTGATAATTTTTTCTTTGAATTCCTCAAATTCGTTAAATTGAATATTTTTCAAATTAAAATGTACTGATGATTGAATTGTTTTAGATTTAATTAATCCAAAAGAAATTCTTGTCATTATTTTTGAAAAATCATTTTCAGTCTCTAAATTTTGACATTCAACAAAAGTTAATCCATCAAAAAAATTATTAATATTATTTTTATTTAATGATTTTTTTAATTTTGATTGAATAATTTTCTTTATTCTATTTATTTTTCGATAAGATTCATTAGTTATTGTTGCAACAATAATTGCATTTGTTTTAAAATAACGAATATTTTTATTTTTTATTAATTTATCAAACAAATCAATAAAAGTAATAAATGTATCTAGCGAATTTTTAATAACTGAAAAAGCAATAAATAACCTATATTTATGTTTAGTATTAAACAGTTGATCTTTAGTAATAATTTTGTTAAATAAACGTTCAGATTCTAATTTGTTTTGTGAACGATACTCAATAACAATTTTTTTATCATTAACGTATTGAAATTTTAATTTAAAAAAAATAATTGTATTTTTTGTATTTTCAAATGATTCAATTTTTATTTTTTGATTAATAAAAAAATTAGATTTATTTTGAACACAATATTCAATAGCTTTTTTTCATTTATCTCTGTTGACAGGTTCAAGTGAATCAAATAACTGAGAAATATTAATCCATCCATTACCTATTTTCTTGTCAATATATTGAATAGCTTTTTTATTATATTTTTCAAACATTTCATTTATTAACAAGTGACTTTTTTTAATTCTTCATTTTTTTAAGTCTAATTCTAAAAAAAATAAAATAGGTTCATATTTATCAATCATCTTATCTTTTTTGAAATTAAAATATAAAAAACAAGCAATTATTGCTAAACATAATGAAACCAAAATAAAAAGCAGAATTATATTTCCCATTTTTGTTAATTCACCTTTTCGATTGATTTGTGATTCTTTAGTAACTGTTTGATACCAATTTCTTTATTCTTAAACTCTATTATAACGGAATCACCATTTATATCCAAAACTACGCCTACACCAAAGTTAATGTGCATAATCTTATCGCCAGGTTCAAAATGTCTAGTATTTTTATGCATTCTTGAATCCAATAAAATTTCTTCAGTTTTATAAATATCACTAATTTTTATATCTGCTTCCTTTATAAATCTAGACGGAGAATTTATTCCATTTTTATAATCTAAAAAATATTCTTTAGAAGAAGAAAGAAAAAGTTTTTCTTTAGCCCTTGTAAAAGCAACATAAGCTAACCTTCTTTCTTCTTCTAAAAAAAATGATTCGCCATTTTCATCATCTTGCTTCAACACTTTTTGTGAGGGAAATACACCTTCATTTAACCCAATAACAAAAACATTTTTAAATTCTAAACCTTTTGCTGCATGAATTGTCATTAGTGAAACATAATTAATATTTGTTGAATCCTCAATGTTCAATGATTCTAAAGAAATGAAATCTAGATATTCTCTAATATATTTTTCTGGATTTTGACTTTCTCAATTTTTAATAGATTTTAAAAGTTCTTTAACGTTTTCTAATCTATTTAAATTTAAATCTTCGCTTTGTTCCAACATTTTTAAATATCCTATTTCATCTAATAATTTTTCTAAAACTTGATGCAAAGGTTCTTTGCGATTGATTAGAGAATTGTATTTTCTCAAGATTTCTATAAATTTAAATAAATTTTGTTTTTTATCATGAGATATATTAATAACATTAATGTATTTCAATCAAGAATTTCATAAATTCATATTTTTTTCATTGGCGAATTGAATTAATTTTTCAACAGTATTTTCACCTAATTTTCTAGGTGGAACATTAATTATTCTCTTTAAACTAATATCTGTTGGTTCATAAATACATCTTAAAAAAGCCAAAACATCTTTTATTTCAGATCTTTCATAAAATTTTTGTCCGTTAATAATCTTGTATTGTATTGATTCTTTGACCAAAGCATCTTCAATAGGTTTTGAATAAAAATTTGATCTATATAAAATTGCGATATCTTTTAATTGATTTTTTTCTTTTTTTAGTTTATTTATTTGAAGCGTAACTCATGAAGCTTCTTTTTCTGGATTTGCTCCTTCATAATACTCTACTTTGGAACCTTCTTCATTTTCAGTAATTAAATTTTTTGGAATACGATTTGAATTATGCATAATCAAATTATTTGCAGCTTTTAAAATATTTTTGGTTGATCTATAATTTTGTGAAAGTGTAATTGTTAGAACTTTTTTATATAACTTATCAAAATTATTAATAAAAGAAATATCTGCTCCTCTTCAACTGTAAATTGTCTGATCAGGATCTCCAACTATTGTGATATTTTCATTTTGTGCTAATAAATCAATAATTTCATATTGAATTTTAGAAGTATCTTGAAATTCATCAATTAAAAAATATTCAAATCTTTTTCTTCATTTATCTCTTATTTTTGTATTTTCGGTCAATATTTTTTTTGTATAAATTAATAAATCATTAAAGTCCAAAGATTTTGAATCTATTAGTGCTTTTTGGTAATCTTTGAAAATATTAATTTTTAACATTTGATTTTCATCATCTAAATTTACCATCTCTTCTTCCAATTTGCCAATACTAATAAATTTATTTTTGATATATGAAATAAAATCTTTCATTTGATTATAAGGTAATAAAGTTTTTGAAATTTCATATTTTTTATATATTTCTTTCAAAATATTATCTTGATCTATGCTATCAATAATTGCAAAATTATTCGAAAAATTATCAATTTCCGAAATTTCCTCTCTTAAAAATTTATAACAAAGTGAATGAAATGTTGAAACGATCATATTATTAGCTTTATCACCAATTAAAGCTTCAACGCGAGATTTCATTTCATTAGCAGCTTTATTTGTAAAAGTAACAGCAATAATTTTTTTTGGATTTATTTTAGCCACTTCTATTAAATAAGCAATTTTTCTTGTCAAAACTTTTGTTTTACCCGATCCAGCACCAGCAAGAATTCTAACGGGAGAATTTATTTTTACAACTGCAGCTTTTTGTTCTTTATTTAAATCTTTTAAAATTTTATCTTTCACAACTAATCCCTCCAATTAATTTGATATACTTCATTTTTAATAGGTTTAACAAGTTTAATTTCATTATTCTCTACATTAATAAATTTATTTTTATATATAACTTGAGAATTTGAAAATTTGTCTACTAAACTTGTTTTGTTACCTCTAAATCCAACTGAAATTAAAAAGAACAATTGTATCAACAGAATCATTGGCGATAATGCTGATGGTATCGTATAAAATATGGTTTCTAATAATGTTCATTTATTTGTATCTAATAATTCTTTTAAGTTTTGAACTTTTTGATCAGATTCACTAAAATTAGTTTTTATGTATGAAAAAATAACCATTTTATTAATTGTTTTAGGTCATACAAAACACATAAACAAACAGATTAACACAATTCAAATAAATGGACCGATTTCAATTTTTTTTAATATTGATTTATATTTATTTTTGTCATAAAAATCAATATCCAGTTTAGTAATAATCATTCCTATTGTTCTTCCATTTGAAAGCAATGGAATTAAAATAAACTGAATTGTTATTAAAATAATTAGTAATAATAATCAAAGAAAATAAGTAAAATCATTTTTAACTTGATAAATATCTATTTTAGGATCATCTAATACAATTTCTTTTTTTAAACAGAATAAAGATGATGAAATCCCTATTAAGCAAAATAATATTAAATCAATAATTAGTGAACCAAATCTAACTCAAAAACCAGCTTTTTTATTCATTCTATTTGACACAATTTATTTTTCCAATTCTTTAAATATTTTATTTCATTTTGAAATTGGATAAAATGTCTTCAATAGTTGTACTTCTTTTGAATTGTTCATAATCATATATGAATTCTCTAATTCAAAATGAAGAAATTCATCTTTTTTAATTTGTTTTAATTTATCACAATATTTTTTTTGTATCAAATTATTTTTTGCTTTTATCAAATTTAAAATCGAATTATTTGATAAAAGTGAACAAATTATTATTTTCAGATAAAAAAATTTAGCATAATTTATTTCTTTTACAAATTTGTTTTTTTCTTTAAAAATACTTTGAATACTATTCCATTGTTGTATTAATTTATTAAAATTTGGAATATCTTCTTCGATTATTTCAATATTGCTCAATGTTTCTGGTAAATAAAAATATTTAGAAGCTTCTAAAAATAATAAATAAATTAAACTACTAAAAAAAATAGAAGAGTCATTATTGTTCTCTATAACATTCATTTTAAGTGTTTTATCCAATAAGTCTGAAGAAATTACTTTATTATAAATAAAAGGAAAAGTAAACGCTATAACGCTTTCATTTTTATTTATTTCCAATTTTTTGTTTATTTTATTTTGCTCTAATCTATCAATGGGCTTCCATTTTAAAATTTTGCTAAATTCTGGTCTAAATTCTAAAATATCTAATTCATTATTTTTTAAAATTTTTGATAATGTGTTTAATGATTTATTATCCATAGTTATTGAATTGTCTAAAATAAAAAAATAATCATTAGTTATTAATTTGTTTATGTTTAACATAATTTTATCAAATGAAATTCTTTTAGAAATATATATGAACTTAACGAAAACATCTAAATTTTTTTCTTGAAAATTTTGAATTATATTTAATAAAAATTCTTCTTTACCTTCAACAATAAAAATTATCTCAATATTCTTTTGTTGTTGAATTAAATTTGATAATTTATTAAAAAATTTTTTTGCTATAGCTTCATTTTTATATCTACCTAAAAAAACAATTATTGAAAACATAATTTCTTCCTCGAAAGTAACCCACTAATAGAAATTATATCATCTAGGCCGAAAAAAATAGTATTGATGGACTAAAACAAATAAAATTTCTTTGCACTATTTAATATTTTTTTAAAAATGAAAATTAAAAGTGAATATGAGTTAGAAATTCACAAATTTTTTGTAAATCAAGAATTTTTTATTAGAAATAAAGCAATCAAAATTAAAAAAATTCATTATTCAATACCTTTAGAAATTGATGATCTTATTTCTTTTTCTTATTTTAAAATGCTTGAATCCGAAAATAAATTAAAATATTTTGAATTAAAAAATAAAAATGAAAATATTGAAATATTTTTTAAATCCAGAGTTAGCGCTTATATGTGAACTTATTGCAATATTTATAAAAGCAAAAATCATCAAATACTAAATAATAGCATTACAAATGAAAATAATGATGTTGAATTAGACTCAAAAACAGAAAATTATAATTATGAAGAAATATTTAATTTTTTAACATCGGAAGAATTTAATGTAATTTATGAAATATACGTTAATAAATTAAAAAGAAAAGATATTGCTAAAAAATTAAATATTTCTAAAATAAAATTAAAACAAATCGAAAATAATGCAAGAAATAAAATTTGTAAGCACTTTAACATCTTAATTTAATCTAACTAGAACAAAAATAAATTTATAAATTATGAATATTTGTATTTCTATTTTTATAGTGACCTGATAAATAGTAATATGTATATGGTAAGAATATTGAACCGGAAATCCAATTACCTATACCAGCTGGAATAATATTAATAAAGAACAAAGCAAAAATAAATTTTCCTGGATTGATTCAAGAACTTAACTGCTTAACGTTATCAATTGTTGTTTCTTTTAAATCATGAAAATTATGATTTACCTGATAATTAAGAGCAATTAAAAAATTATTTTGTTCTGTTGGTTCAATCATATAAAAAAGACCCATTGAAAATAATATTCCGTTAGCTACTACATGTTGAAAACCAGAAATAGCAAACATCCAAATTGGAAAATAAATTAAAAGAAGTTTTGCTGTTGAATGACTTGCAGCTAAAGAGGCTCAAACAGATCCTGCTACCAAAATATTACACAAAAATCCTGAAAAAATAGTGAAATATCAAGCCATCGAAATTTTTTTGCCACATAAATAACCAAGAACATATTGATAATTTTCATTAGCAAAAAAATTTGCTGCTCTACACAATCCACCTATAACTAATCCGCCCAAAATATTTCCTAATAATGTATACATTCACTTAATAAATATTTTTTTAAATTGAACACCATGACCTTCACTTGTTTTTTGTTTTGTAATTCAGGCCAACATTGTTAAATTATCGGATGTAAATAAAGATCCTCCCAAAAATAAAATCATTATAATTCCAACAGGAAATAAAGCCGCTGCAGTAAATAAAGCAACTCCTGGAATATGAATTTTAAAGTTTGTTATTTCACCTAGATCATTTGTAGTTTTTTCAATAACACCATCTCAAGAACCTAAAATAATAATAAATATCATGTATGCAATTCCAACATAAATTGACCCAAGCATACCTAAAACAATCATTCGCAAAGCTGTGTTTTCTAATTTGTGTGTAGCATATCTTATTGCATTTTTAAAATTTTCTTTATATTCTTTCATAAATATTAACTTCTTGTTTCTTCGTTCTGTTCTAAATTTAACTTGAAATTATATAATAATTTATAGTTATGAACAAAATAAAAAAAATTGAAGTTGGTTACACAAACGAATCATATAAACAAGACAATATTTTTTTTCAAATAAAGAAAAAAAATGGTTTAAATCATAAAAGTGACTATAAACAATTAAAAAATTTTGATTTTGTTCCTAAACTAATTGAAGATAATGATGAATATTCTAAATGAGAATGAATTGATGGGAAGCATTTAGACATAAACCCATCAAAAAATGATCTAGAACAATTGGCGCAAATTTTACTTAAATTACATAATTCCAATGTCAAATTCACAAAATCTAATATTAGAAAAAGAATTGAAACATATAGAAAGATAATAAAACAAAAAAATATTAAAATTGAAATAATTGAGAAACTTTATCGAAAAATAAATGTTATTTTAAAAAATATAGATAAAACTAAACCTATTCATGGCGATTTATATAAAGTGAATATGATTAAAACAAAAGAAAACAAGATATATCTTGTTGATTGAGAATATTCGCATATGGGGGATATTCATTTTGAATTGGCATACATCATTGAAGCTTTTAATCTTGATAGCGAAAAAGAAAAAATATTTTTAGAGGCTTATAATAATTATGATTCTTATATTTTAAAAAAACACAAAATCTTAGTTAACTACATAACCATTCTATGATTATATTCTCAAGATAAATTATTTTTTTCTCCCGAACATTGTATTAAAAGATTAGAAAATCTTGCTGAAAAAAATTAATGAATTAAATAGTATATAAATCTTTCTCTTTTTTTCAAGGATTCTTATGATCAATCCGATCAATAAATAGTTTTCCTTCAAGATGATCTAATTCATGTTGCAGTACAATAGCAACATAATTTGATTGATCATGTCTAACAACTTTTTTTTCAAAATATGAATATCCTTCAACAATAATTCGCAAACTTCTTTTAACATATCCTTTTTGATTTGGATCGCTTTCTTTAACGCTAAGGCAACCTTCACCTTCTTTTAGTGCTATCAAAGCATTCGATTTTGAAATAACTTTAGGGTTAATTAATAAATCTCTAAAAATAACGTTACCAAATCCATCTTCAATGTAAACATAAAACATATTTTTTGGTATACCATATTGAATTGCAGCAACACCTACAGCTGGTCTAAACTTAGAGTTTGGTTTAATACTATCCTCAACATGATAAATCATAGTTTCAGCTAAATGAACATCTTCTGGACTCAAAGGTAAAACCACATCTTGTGATTTTTCTCTTAAAATTTTATTTGGTAACTGAACTATATTTACTATAAATTTTTGATCATTCATACTACTAAGGTTTTCTTCTGCCAAACAAACTAAATCTTCTTAATGAACTTCTCTCTTCTAAAACAATAGGTTTTTCAGTTACTCTTTTTTGATCTAAACAAGTTGCTAAATCAGCTTCTAATTGTCTCATTGATTGATAACGCAATTCTTTTTTCTTTGCAGTTGCTTTAGTAACAATATTTGCCAAAGCTTGTGGTATATTTGGATAAATTTTATTGACTGGTGTAATAGGATCTGTACGATGTTTTAAGGCAGTTTCAAGTGGAGTTTTACCTCTGTGAGGAGGATGACCAATTAACATTTCATACATAATAATACCTAGAGCATAAATATCAGATTGTGGCGATGCTTCTTGCTTGTCAATTAATTCAGGAGCTAAATAATGAACAGATCCAATAACTTTACCTGTCTGCGTAAAACGAGCTGAATCATCTGATATTGCAATTCCAAAATCAATAATTTTAACTTGACCAGTATTTGTAATCATAACATTTGATGTTTTTAAATCTCTGTGAACAATATTTTGAGCATGAATTTCAGAAAAACCTTTTGCTATTTGAATTGCAAAATCAACAGCACGATCTGGTTGCAATCTACCTTGCATTTCAATAACTTCTTTCAACATCTTTCCTTGAACATATTCCATTGAAAGATACTTTATATGCTTATCATATTTTCCTTCATAAAATTTAACAATATAAGGGGATTTAATATATTGAACTAATCGCATCTCTTCTTTAAATCTTTGTTGATTAGAAGTAGGAGTTGAAGGATCTAAACTCAAAACTTTAACAGCAACATACTTACCTAATTCTTTATCTTCACACAAAAAAACCCTAGCCATTCCACCTGAACCTATTTCTTTTTTAATAATATATTTTTCGGGAAGATTAATATTAAATGCAGACATTATTCAACCTCCACAATAACAACTGTTAAATTGTCAGCTGATCGTCCTTTAATAGCTTCTGCAATTAGTGTTTTTCCTTTTTCTTCCATATTCATATTCTGAGCCATAATTAATTCAAATTTTGGTTTTTCAATATAGTCATGAATTCCATCAGATGTTAGAACTAAAACTCTTTTGTTTGAAGAAGAATTTTCATCAATATTGAATGCTTCAATATTTGTTTTTTTAGATGGCCCTAAAGCAGATGTTAAAGCTGCAGCTCCTGGAATTTTTGAAGCTTCAAAACTTGACATACCTTCATTTTTAATGTAATAGTTCATTAAATTATGATCAATGGTAATTTGATGTAATTGTCCATCAAAAATATAAGTTCTTGAATCACCAATATTAAAAATAATTATATTTTTAGTTTTTTTAAAAACAATAGCAGAAGTAACTGTTGTCCCCATATCTTTTTTATTCTCATCATTTCCTGCTTCAATAATCATATTTTGTTTGGATTGTTTAATTGTTTCTTTAAATCATTCATAAACATTGTCTGAATCTGAAATTAAATAATTCATTCTACTTTTAAATGTTTCGATAGTAATCGAAGAAGCTAACGAACCACCAAAATGACCGCCCATTCCATCGCACAAAACAGCAACCAAAACATAATCATTTTCAAAAACAGCTGCTCGATCTTGATTTTCTTCTCTTACAACTCCGATATTTGTTTCAACAATATATTTCATATTTGCTCCTACTTATCAACAATTATTGATTTTATTTTATCAATTGTTATATCAATATTATCATTTTTAACAATATATTGAAAATATGACTTACATAACATTTCTTCTTTTGCTCTTTTTAATCTTTTTTTTATTTGATATTCAGTATCTGTGTTTCTTTTCCTAATTCTTCTTTCTAATTCTTTTAATGATGGTGGATCAATAAAAATTGAAATTAAAATATTTTCTTTTTTTTCTTTTTTTAGCTTATTAATGATATTAACAGCACCATTTGTTTCTACTTCAACCAAAACATTTTTATTCTGATTTAATTTTGTCTCTATCTCTGACATCAAAGTTCCATAATAATTATCAAAATGCTTGTTATATTCTAAAAAAGCATTTTCTTCTATTAATTTTTCAAATTTTTCTTTTGATACAAAAAAATAATGTTCACCTTCTATTTCATTTACTCGTTTTGGTCTTGTTGTAGCTGAAATTGAAAAAGACAAATTAAGTGCAGGATCTTTAAATAATTCTTTTTCAATAGTTCCTTTGCCAACGCCTGAAGGACCGGCAATTAAAATAATTTTTGACATGTTGTTATTTTACAAAAAAATCTCCACAACCACTATTTTTCCACAGAAGTTTGTGGAAAAAATTCAATAAAAAAAGAATTTATAATCTTTTTGCTAATTTTTAAACATTTTTTCGCATTAATTAATAGGAGGTACAAATTATGAAAACGATAAAACTCAGTCATTAAATTAATTATCAAAATATACCAATATTAATAATTTATTTATATTTTAGACATTTAAAAATAAGACAACAAGAAGGTATTTTATGATAAATATTCCAAATTCTAATCAACTTGTATGTACTGACAAGATTGCTGCTATTCAAAATATAAAAATAAATAAAAATAAATCAGAAAACCAATTAAATAATGCTTATACAGTTAAAAAAGATTATGAAATTAAAAATATTTATTATGATTCAAATGGCAAAGATATTACCTCAAAAAATGAGTTATGAGAAGATAATTTCATAAATGAAAGTTTAATTAAATTTAAATGAGATAATAAAACAAATATTTTTGCTTTTGATTTTTCTTTTCTTGAAAAAAATGCAATTAGAGAAATAATTTTCAAAATAAATAACGAAAAAAATGTAGTAATGAAACCTAATTTTCATTATGAAAACAAGATGTATAATCAAACAATTTACAGTACCGATATCAACAAATCTTTTAATATGCAAAATATTAAAACTATTCAAATATACTTAAAAGGTTCTATTACTAAAATGATTAACATTGTTCTAGGAAATTATAAAAATACAAAATACGATTTTATTATTCCTAGAGAAAAATCCTTAACTCTAAACTTTCAAAATTCAATAATAATAAAAGGGGAAGAAATAAAAGAAACTTTTTCTAGTTTAACATTTAGTCCAATCAATATAAAACAAGGATTTTGAAATAAAAAAATTTTAAAATTAGAACAATCAAGTAATGATATATTTGAAAGAAATTATATTAAATTATCAGCTCTTGAAGGATTGCCAATTACTTCAAATACTAAATCTTCCTTTGATTCATATTTAGAAAATGAATCAAAATATATTTATGTGAAAATAAGTCAAAATACTTATTATGATCTGCAAAAAAAAGAAACAATTAAAGGATTTGGTGAAAATTCAAATACAGGTTATATCCCGCCATTTGAATTTTCGGGTATTTTCTTTCCAATAATAACTATAAACATAAATAATTCAAATTTCAAAATTTCATGAGAAGAAAATTTTGATAAACCATATTTTAAAAAAAATGAAGGTTTAAATAAAATATATATAAATAATTCATACAATGTTGATAAAAATATTGATTGAATAACAATTTCTAGCGATTTACTTAACGAAGCTAAAGAGTATAACTTCACTTTTGAAGAATTAAAACAATGATTAATTTCAAAAGAAAATAATAATTAAAGGATGCTTTATTAAAAAAATATTTGCCATAACTTTTATCTCAATTTTTTTAATTGTTCCAATTATGTCGTTATCTGTTTCATGTACAAATGTCAAAACCAATGATTCTATTAATTCAGATGAAACTAATGAAGTAATAACTGCTGATGATTTTTTTCCGAAACTTTCAGTAACAGATTATTACGATTATGTGGAATTTGATAGTAATGCACAACCTATAATAGGAGATAAATTAATAATGAAAGTAATTGAAGATGTTATTTCAAGAGTAGCTTCATCAAAAGGAACAATTAAATTTTCAATCACTAGGTATACAAATTCTTCAGTAGATTTTAACTTTGAATGAACTTATTTAGACATGAAATTGTATAAAATTTATTCATTTGAAATTAGAATATAAAATTTCTTGCTAAAAGCAAGATTTTTTATATCCCAAAATTTGAAGGATCAAATTGTCCGCCTTTTGCTTTTGTCGAAAATTCTTTCATCCTTTTTTTCATTTGATCAAATTCATTTATTAACATATTGTACTCTTGTGCGCTTCGACCACTACCTTTAATAATTCTTTCTTTTCTTGAAGCGTTTTTTAGTAATCTCGGATTTTTTCTCTCTTCTAATGTCATTGATGAAATAATAATTTCAAATAATTTTAACTTTTCATCAGCTTTTTCAGCTTTAGTGTTATCTACCTTTAAATTGCCAGGCAAAAATTTTAAAATTTTTTGTAATGAACCTATTTTTTTAACTTGCTTCAAATTATCCAACAAATCATCCAAATCAAATTCACCCTTCATCATTTTATGCAACATTTTTTTTGATTTTTTTTCATCAATTACTTCTTCAGCTTTTTCAATCAATGAAAGAACATCCCCCATTCCAAGAATTCTTTCAGCCATTCTGTCTGGATAAAACAAATCCATATTTGAAATTTTTTCTCCTGTACCAATAAAAACAATTGGTACATTTAAAAGATATCTAATTGACAAAGCAGCTCCACCACGAGCATCTGAATCTAATTTGGTAATTATAGATCCTGTCAATTTTAATTTTTCGTTAAATGTTGTTGCTACATTAATAATATCTTGACCTGATAGAGCATCAGCCACAAAGAAAATCTCATTAGGTTTAGCAATAGATTTTACTCTTACTAATTCATCCATTAATTTTTCATCAATTGACAAACGACCAGCTGTATCAATAATAACTAAATCATATTTTTCACTATAAGCTTTATCGATAGCTTCTTTTACAATTAAATCAACATTCTGCGAACTTGATTTTTCATAATAATCAACATTAATTTGTTTAGCCAAAGAAATTAATTGTTGAATAGCTGCAGGACGATATACATCTGCTGCAACTAATAATATTTTTTCAATATTTTGTTTCTTTCTAAGATAAGCAGCAAGTTTCGCTGTTGTTGTTGTCTTACCTCCACCTTGTAATCCTGTCATCATAATTATGAAAGGTTTTTTATTAATTTGAAATTCTCTAACTTTATTACCAAGAATATTAGTCAATTCTTCTTTAACAATTTTTACCATTTGTTGTCCTGGATTTAATTGTTTCATTAATTCTTGACCAACAACTTTTTCTTTAATTGAATCAATAAAACTTTTTACAACTTTCAAATTAACATCTGCTTCTAACAAAGCCAATTTAATATCTCTTGTAATTTCTAAAATGTCTGTTTCTTTAAGTTGAGTTTTTTTGGTTGCCTTTTCAATTGCTTTTTGCATTCTAGAACCAATAAAATCAAACATACTAACCTCTCAAGAATATTATTTAATATCAATTATTTCACATTCAACAATTTTATTTTGATTAATCGTTATTATAGCATAAGAAGCGTTTGACCCTCCTCGAGGAAATGTAGTTGATCCTGGATTCATAACCAACCCTTCTTTATATTCAAATATTTTTGGAATATGAGTATGACCATGAATTAAAATGTCGCATTTTTGATCAATTAAAACTTTGTGCATAAATTCATAATTATCTAACTGAGAATAAGAGCCAATTAAATGTCCGTGTTCCAAATGAAATTTAATACCATTAATTTCAAAATCTAATTCATCTTTGAAAGAAGAATTTCAATCGTTGTTCCCTCTAACTGCAAAATTTATATATTTATTAATTATTGAATCATCACAAGTAAAATCACCAGCAATTATTGAATAATCATGTTCAACATTATCAATTATTTTTTGAAGAATTTTCGTATTCCCATGAATATCAGAAAGAACTAATATTTTTACTATATTATTCATACAACCTACTTTTTATCTGATAATAATTTTAAATTATTAAATTTCATCTTACTATTTATTTTGTTAATTATATTAACTACATTATTATTTTCATTTTTGTTTTTACATTCTAGCAAGGAACTATATCTATCTTCATTATATGTTGATTTTAATAAAGAAACAGAGACAGAAAGTACTTTGATCTCTTTTTCAGTTCACATTTTAAGAAATAACTTTAAAGCATGATTATAAATATCCATAAAATCATTTGTTGGCATTAAAATTTTTTTTGAGAAAGAAAAATTTTTTTTATTAACATATTTGATTGAAACATGAATATTTTGAGCAATTAAATTTTTTTTAATTAAATCATAAGAAATTCTTTTACACAATTTTTTCATTAACAAAGAAATTTCTAAAATGTCACTTTCTTCTTTTTTTTCAAATGAATGTTGTGATCCAATAGAAGAGGTTTCTTTTATATCATTTGCAATATTAATTTTGTTATCACCAATTCCATTGGCATTATCAATATAATAATCAATTTTGTTTTTAAATATTTTGATAAATTTAGAATTATTTTTATCTATTTTTGCTAAATCGCCAATTGTTAAAATGTGTTCTTCCATTAATTGATTTGCTAATGAAACTCCAATACCAACAAACAAATTTATTTTTAAAGGTCAAATTTTTTCTTTAATATCTTTTTTTCTAATTAAAGTAATTCCGCAAGGTTTATTAAGATCGGTTGCCATTTTTGCTAAAAACTTGTTATATGAAATACCAATTGAGACACTAACATTAAATTTACTTAAAATATCATTTTGTATTTTTTTGGCAAGTACAATTGGTGAATTATATATTTTTACATATTTTGAAACATCAATATACCATTCATCTATTGAACCAACTTCAATTTTTAATGAGTAATTTTTTTTTATAAAATTAAAAATTCTTTTAGATAATGTTTCATAAAGAAAATAATTTGGTTTTAAATTAATTAAATTAGGGCAAATTTTTTTGACATCAAATAATTTCATTGGAACTCTAGCGCCTTTTTGTTTAGCTGAATAAGATAAAGAGGTAACTATTGAAGATGAGCGATTATGACTAATTGCGATATCTTTATTCTTTAATTCTGGTCTTAATGAAACTTCTGCAGCAACAAAAAATGAATCAACATCTATATGAAAAATAACTATGCTAGATTTATTCATAAATATTATCTAATTTTATTATTTCTTTTAATTTCTGCTCATTTTCTAGGGAATTGTTTTGGTGTTTCTACCATTTTTGTATAAGTGCATACATTATGTTCTTTTTTATCATCTAAATCTACTTTTGTAATTTTTATATCTTTGATTGATAATCGATTAATAATTCAATCTGATTCTTTTAATTCTTGATAAATATTTTTTGATTTTAAGAAAACATATTTGCAGCCAAGATTACCACATTTTGAAGAAACTTCAATCAACATATTTAAAGGCATAACTGCTCTAGCTGTAATACAATCAAACTTTTCAGAAAAATTTTCTTCATCTTCAATTCTTTTGTTGACAATTTTTATATTTTTTAAATTTAATTTATCTTTTACTAAATTCAAAAATATAATTCTTTTTTTAATTGGTTCATAAATAGTTAATTCAATTTTATTATTTGCAAAAATAAAAAATGGAATAGAAGGAAATCCAACACCTGAACCTATGTCCAATAATTTAATTTTTTGTGACTTAAAATTAATAAATTTATCCAATAAAACAATAGATTGATATATTCCGTCTCTTCATATTGTTTTTTCATCAAAACCTGTTAAATTAAAATTATCATTATTAATATTGATTAATTCAACGTATATTTTTAACTTTTGATAAATTAAACTATTATTAACATAATCAAATGTTTTCTTTTCTCACTCAAACATAATATTAATTCAATTTTTTAAACGAATATAAATCAGACATTGACTTAGAATTAAAATCAATATCAATTGCAGCAGATATCATTTTTTGTAATGAAATAATTTCAATTTTTTTAGAATTTATCCTATCTACGTTAGGAATTGAATCTGAAATTAACACTTTATCAATTGCATTTGACTCATCAAAAATTTCAAAACCTTTTGAAAATAAACCATGGGTTGCTGCCAAATAAATTTGTTTTGCTCCTATTTTTTTAAGATATTCTGCTGCTTTTACAATTGTTCCACCTGTATCAATTATGTCATCAATAATAATACAATTCTTATTTTTAACATCGCCAAGTAATCCAACAATTTCAGACTTATTAGGACCGGTTCTTCGTTTATCAACTATAGCTATATCAATATCTTTTGTAATTAACTCAGCAAATTTTCTTGCTCTAACCGCACCCCCATGATCAGGAGAAACAATGGTAAACTTCATTTTTTTTTCTTCTTTAATCAAAGAATGAGTTAAAGGATAAACTCATCTTAAATCATCAACTGGTATATCATAAAATCCTTGAATTGATGGATTATGTAGATCAAATGTAATTAATTTGTTTACACCAGAAATTTCTAATAATCTAGCTATTAATTTAGCTCCAATCGGTTCTCTTTGTGATGCTTTTCTATCTTGTCTAGAATATCCTAAATAAGTCGAAATAACCATAATGCTTGAAGCTGAAGCTCTTTTTAAAGAATCAACAAACAACAAAAGTTCCATTAATGCATCATGACTATTAATACTACAAATTATATAAACTTTTTTATTGCGAACTGTTTTACTTGATCTTACAAGAATTTCTTTATCTGCAAAAACGGTTTTTTCAATTTCAGTCAAATCTATTTTTAAAGATTTTGCAACCAACTTAGCTAAACTAACTTGATTTGAAAGACCAAATAAAATGATTTTATTATTATCAATTCTTGAACTCATCGCAACAATTCCTTAACTTAGCAACTAATCAAATATTATTGTTCTTCTTTTTTTATTTTGAACTACTTCTCATTCTTTGAATTTGGACATTGTATTGTTTCAAGTTGTTTTTAATAGATCTCTTACTTGTAATAAATGATTATTCTCAATTTCATCTAAAATCTCTTTTACTTTTATTTCAATATCAGTTTCATAAACATCAATAGAAACTTTATTTGCATAAATTTGTGTTGTTTTTAAATAAAAATCTTTTATTTTTTCAAGCATATTGTATTTAACACTATTCAAAAATCAATAATCAAATTCAGCTCCACCTTTAATAACTTGTTCAAATGATTCTAATTTGGAAATTAATGAAATATAGTATTGAGACATAAACATAAGTTCTAAAATTGTTTTTTCTCAAACAATATTGTAAAATTCATCAATATTTTCAATTTGTCTGATGATAGAAATTCATTTAGAATCACTTTTATTTACTAAATCTTTGAAAAGTGTCAAATCACCAAAATTATTTTTAATCTGAATCGCTTCTTTGTAAGTTAAACCTTTACCCAATTCTCCATTTAAACTCATTTCTTCAGTTAATTCCATTGTTTTCTCAACATCTAAAATAAGAGTTTTTCTGTTTCCGACTTCTATTTCTTGAGTTTCTAATTTTTTAACGATATAAGGCACTATAATTACCACTTTCTTGACATTTTGTTACAAAACTTTATATTATTTAAGAATTACACTAATTTTACTCAATTTTAAAATTTTTCTTAATAAAATAATGATAATAATTTTAGTTTACACAAGAAAGCGATTTTATGGAAGAAAAAAAAGACTATAAATCAACTTTAAACATGCCAAATACAGAATTTTCAATGAAAGCTGATTTAAAAATTAAAGAACCTTATTTCAGAAAAATATGAAAAGATAATGATATCTATGAAAAAGTTCTAGAAAAAAATAAAAATAGTACCAATTTTATTCTTCATGATGGCCCTCCCTATGCAAATGGTTCCCTGCATACAGGTCATGCTTTAAACAAAATTATTAAGGATATTATCATTAGGTACAAGTCTATTAACAACTTTTATACACCATATATTCCTGGTTGAGATACTCATGGTTTGCCTATTGAAAATAAAATGCTTAATGAAATGAATGTAGATCATAAAAAAATTTCTGTAATTGACCTTAGAAAAAATGCAGCAAAATACGCTTTAAGTCAAATAGAAATTCAAAAAAAACAATTTTTAAAATTACAGATGTTAAGTGATTTTGAAAAAATTTATAAAACACTTGATAAATCTTACGAAGTTAAACAATTAAAAGTTTTCAAAAAAATGTGTTTGGACGGTTTAATTTACCGCGGTCTTAAACCTGTTTATTGATCTCCTTCTTCTCAATCTGCTCTAGCTGAAGCAGAAGTTGAATATCAAGAACATAGATCTCCATCAATTTTTGTAAAATTTCCTGTAACAAAAGGAAATGAAATTGTTAAGAAAAATGATAACTTGTTAATCTGAACAACTACACCCTGAACATTAATTGCAAATGCTGGTATTGCTATTAACAATGATTTTGATTATTCATTATTAAAGTATAAAAACGAAAATTATATTATTGCAACTAAACTAGTAGATTCTTTAACCAAAACTTTTGAATGAAAAGATTTTGAAATCATCAAAAATTTTAAAGGGAAAGATATTTTAAACATTGAATATCTATCAATTGTAAACAATAATATTTGTCCTGTAATTTCTGGACATCATGTAACTTTAGAAGCTGGTTCTGGACTTGTGCATATAGCTCCGCTTTTTGGAGAAGACGATTTCATAATTGGTAAAAAAAATAATCTAAATATGATAATGCATATCAATGATGATGGAACAATTAACGAGTCAGGAAATGAATATCAAAATATTTTTTATGAAGATGCAAATAAAAATATTGGGAAATGATTAGAAGAAAATAATTATCTAGTTAAACTAAAATTTATAAAACATCAATATCCTCATGATTGAAGAACAAAAAAACCTATTATTTTTAGAGGTACACCACAATGATTTGTTTCGATAAATAAAATAAAAGATAGAATTATCAATTCTCTTAAAGAAGTTAAATTTTATTCTGAATGAGGTTACAAAAGATTATTAACAATGATTCAAAATAGAGAAGATTGAACAATTTCAAGACAAAGAGCTTGAGGTGTTCCAATAATTATTTTTTATGACGAAAATAAGAATGTTGTTATGAAAGAAGAAATTTTTGACTATGTAATTAATCTTGTAGAAAAACATGGAACAAATATTTGATACGAAAAATCAGTTGATGAATTACTTCCTGAAAATTATCGAAATAAAAATTGAACTAAAGAAAATGATATTATGGATGTTTGATTTGATTCTGGGACTTCATTTTTAGGAGTGGATATAGATGGTATTCAACCACCATTTGATTTATATTTTGAAGGTAGTGATCAATATCGAGGTTGATTTAATTCATCATTAATTAATTCTGTTGCTTATTCAAATAATGCCCCTTTTAAAGAACTTTTATCTCATGGTTTTGTTGTAGATGAAAAAGGAAGAAAGATGTCTAAATCTTTAGGTAATGGAATTGATCCAATTGATATTATTAATGAAAATGGCGCTGATATATTAAGGCTTTGAGCAGCAAATAGTGAATACTCAAATGATATTTCAATTTCAAAAAATATAATTAATCAAACAGGAGAACTTTATCGTAAATTTAGAAATACAATAAGATTTTTATTGTCAAATTTATATGATTATAAATACGAAAAAACAAAATTAACAGGTATAAATTTATTGATAAAAGAACGATTAGAAAATTTAAAAATTAAAGTTAAAAAATTTTATGACGATTATCAATTCATAAACATTGTAAAAGATATTAATAATTTTGTTGTTGACTTATCTACTTTTTACTTATCAATTACAAAAGATATTCTTTATGTAGAAAAACCAGATAGCAAAATTCGTAGAGAAGTTCAATTTGTTATTTATGAAATTCTTGATTTTATTTTAATATCCTTGTATCCCATAATACCAACAACTTGCGAAGAAGCTTATCAATTTTTTAATAAAGAAAATAAAAAAATATCTATTTGTCTTGAATCGTTTTACGAAGTAAACAAAATCGAACAATATCAAGAAGAAGAAAAATGAAAAGAATTTTTTATTTTAAAAAACGAAATTTATAAATTAATTGAACAAAGCATTAAATCAAACATAATAAAAAGATCAAATGAAGCGTTTGTTACTTTGAATACAAATTCAGATTTTATCAAATCATTAAACTTAAAAATGTTGCTTATGGTAGGTAAAATAGAATTTTCAAATGAAAATAAAGTTAATAAATTTGATTCTTTAAAATGTCAAAGATGTTGAAATCATTTCGAAAAAAAAGAAATAAAAAACGAATTATGTATTAGATGTAATGAGGTTTTAGAAAGTTAAAGTTCACACTATTTAAAAAGAACAACATTTATTTTTGTTGTAAAATTTTGTGGTTGATATGGAAAAAGAACAAAAAATACAAGAGATTGCAGTTCTTGAGTTGGTTAATAGACATTTTTGGAAATCTAAAATAGGTCCTTTATCAGCTCTAATCATCCCTTTGTTTCTTATGGTGATATATAAAATTCTAAGTAAGAACGAAAGTTCGTTATTTATTAGCGGATTACCATCATATTTTTCTTTTTCGATTTTACCTTTATGTTTTATTTCTTTGCCTCAAATGATCGTTGAATTTAAAACATCCATTATCCTTAGAAAAATAGCAAACTCTAGAATAACATCCGTTAAATTTATTTTAATTGTTATTTTATACAACTTTACTATGATTTTGTCTGTGACATTTTTAATAATTTTGTTATATGCCATTTTTCTTAATGTCAACGCAAAAGCAGGATTTGAATATATAAATTGATATGAACTAATCTATTCTCTTCTAAATGTTTATATTTGTTGTTTATCTATTGGATTATTATTGGGTGTTTTAATAAACAAAAATAATCTTGTACAAATTATTGGTTTTAGTCTTATCATGATTTCAGTCATACTATCAGGACAATTCATTCCAATTTCTGTTTTATTTCGCACAAAAGCAGTTAGTTATATTTCTTTGTTATCACCTGTATCTTATTGTTTAAATCAAATGAATATTGTTTTATTGCCAAATAATAGTAAAACTATTTTGGAATTAAATGAAACAATAGGTTTGCTTCCTAATACGAATTTGGAAGAAAAAATTTTAGAGATCCAATCATACAAATATCATGGTATATTTGATTTCAATCACACTTTTAAGATATTTGATTGAAGTACAACTCAGATATTACAAGATGAAAATAACTCTGTTAAAACATTTATTTCTAAAATTGTGATAACTCCAATTTTCGATCCATGGCAAAATATTTTAAATGTTATCATGCCATATTTAATTTCGATTTTAGCAATAATAATTTCTATTAAACAATTTAAATGAACAAGTAGATAGGATTTATATATGATTGAATGAAAAAAATTAGTAAAAAACGAAAAAGAAAATCCTTATGATAATATAAAATCTTTCATCAAGAAAGATGCATATTCGTCTCAAAATGCACTTATTGTTGTTAAAGATCTATCACATAACTTTAAATCAAAAGTAATTTATAAAAATATAAATTTTGAAATTTATGAAAATGAAAAAGTTGCTTTTTTAGGCCCAAATGGAGCAGGAAAAACAACAATGATATCTACAATTTGTGGTTTTATAAAACCTAAAAGTGGAAATATAGATTATTTATTCAATTACAATAAAAAACCTTATGAAAAACTTTCTGTACAATTTCAAGATCTTCAATTTCCTTCATCATTAACTCCAAAAGATTTAATTGAATTTACTATTAAATTAACTAATTCCAAAAACTATGAAGAAGAAATAATCGAAGGAATAAAAGCTTTTGGAATAGATGACATTTTAAACATAAAAATGTCCAAACTTTCAGGAGGACAACAGCAAAGAGTTAATGTTTTTCTTTCGATTATAGGAAAACCAAAAATATTATTTTTAGATGAATTTACCACAGGATTAGATATTTCAGTAAAAAACAAACTTCAGAAATATATTATAGATTTTTGCAAAAAAAATAAAATTACACTTGTAATGATAAGTCACGATGTAGACTCAATTGAAGAAATGGCTGAAAGAATTATTATTTTGGCAAACAAAAAAATAATTGTGGATGCATATAAAGAAGATATTGAAAATGAATTTGGTTCTACTAGAAATATGTTAAAAAAATTCATTCTTTCTTAATAATTAATTAAAGAAAAATTAAATATTTTTTTTATTTTATTTATTATTTATATAAAAATGAAATTGTTAAAAGATTATGATGTTTTTATAGTGACTACTGATACTGTTTTAGGTATTGGTGGTAAAGTTAATGACAAAGTTAAAAATAAAATCTATAAATTAAAAAAGAGAGATTTATCTAAAAAATTAATTATTGTTGTATCATCAATTGAACAATTAAAAAAAATAGAAAATATTAATAAAATTCATTTAGAATACATTAATAAATATTGACCAGGTAATGTTACTTTGATTATTAATGATAATGCATATAGAATGCCGAATAATAAAGAATTATTAAAATTTATTGAAAATGAAGGGCCTTTTTATTTAAGTTCAGCAAACATATCAAATGAAAGTATAATTAAAGATATTAACGAGGCAAAAAAAATTTTTCCAAATTTAAAATATTTTGATTTTGGTAAAGGTTCAGGAACTCCTTCAATAATAATAGATACTAAAACAGGAATGAGGTTAAGATAGATGAAAGAAAAAATTTACTTAAGTAGTGATCATGCTGGATATGATTTAAAAAACAATATCAAAAATTATTTAAAAAAAAATAATTATGAAGTTATAGATTTAGGAACTGATAATAATACTAATTCAGTTTCATATGCTGATTATGGAAAAAAACTGGCTAAAAACGTTTTGCAAAATAATGGTTCTTATGGCATTGGTGTTTGCGGTACTGGATTAGGTATTTCTTTTGCAGTAAATAGATTTAAAGGTATAAGAGGAGCAAGAATTACTTCAATTGAAGACGCAAAATTAGCCAGAGAACACAATAACGCAAATATTTTATTATTTGGTGGAAGACAAATAACAATTGAACAAGCAGAAAAAATGATTGAAGAATTTTTTAAAAATAAATTTGAAGGTGGAAGACATAAAAATAGAATTGATTCGTTGGATGAAAAATAAAAAATTTTTATCTTTAAGTTATTTGATCATTTTCAAGTTCATGTAATTTTTCGCTTACTTTAATAACAATTTCCTTTACATTTTTTTTGTCTTGATAATTCTTATCAATATAATCCAAAAAGTTATTTAATTCACTTATTCTTCTCAAATAAATTTCTTTTCTTTTTTTAAATCTAAATATTCCATCTAATCCAACAATAAACGTAATTGTTGAAGTTATTATTGAAATAGAAACAAAAATCATTTGAATATTTTTACCACCAATTTCCTTTCCAATAACAAACATTGTTAAGATAACAATTGTTGTGCTCATTAAAAAAGAAATTAAATTCATAAATATAAAAATAACTTTAGACTTAAGAATTTTTTTGGATAAATTTGTATATTCGTTTAATAAATAATATTCAACAATTTGTTCAACAGAATTATTAAAATCACTTACTAATAATGTTTTATCTTTTTCATTTTTCTTTTTGTTATTAATCATTTTTTTCCTTTAATTTATTTATCTTATTAATATTTGATGCTTCATCTAGTATCAAAAATACCCGATCAACAAACAAAGCTCTTCTATTTATTTCTATTTGTTTGTAATAATATCCCATTTCATTTTCAAATTGATATATTTCAAAATCTAATTTGCGATATAATGTTCTATTTTTTAAATAGCCATCTTTAAAAGCAAAAAAAGCTGAAATAGTACTTATTAAAGCAACACAAGCTGAAATAGTATTTGTAATATAAACATAATTATCCAATATTTGTGATAATTGCTCATTCCCTTCTGCTGCACTAGCTTCGAATATTCAAAGTTTTGCTAATTTTAATGTTGATAAAATACTTAAAATAAGCGTAGATAATAAAGCAATTAATGAAACTAAAACAAATAATAAAAAGAAAAAATATTTTTTATATAAAGCTATTTTTCGATTATTAATCGCATATTGATACCCATCTTCAATCGGATTTAAAAAATTTTTTGTTACTCAATTCATATTTATCCACCCAAAACTTTTTTAGCTAATTTTTTATAACTTAATTTTTTATATTCAAATTTTTTATTATTAATTTCATTTAATATATCAACAGCCTCATTAATTTCAATATTTTTTTCTTTTATTTTAATTATTAAATATTGATATTCTTCTAGTGTAGTTTTATAAAAGAAAACTTTGCTTTTAATTTTGTATATAGAAATTAAAATTGAAAATACAAATAAGCAAATAGTAAACAAAGAAACAATCGTAGGAAGGATAATAACATTCACTTCTGATTTTTTATTAACTATTTCTTTAACTAATTCTATAAGCGCCCATATTGAGAGACCAATAATTAATGCGTTCAACAACATAATAAAAAAAGAAACAAAAGTTGAAAAAACAACATTTATTTTCATTTTTTTATGTGTTAAACTAATATCTTCTTGAATTTTATTTTTAATTAACTCAATTTTTTTGTCATCATCTTTCATTAATTTAAAAATTATAACATTTAGTAATACTTAAATTAATTATGAAAACAATTATTCGATAATATCAAAAAGTTTTAAAACAACAAAAACGATAAAAACGATAAAAATTATAGTAATAAAAGCGATAATTGAAATAAAAAATTTTTTACTCTTATCTACACGTTTTTTATTTTTTTTAATTTTCTTTATTGTTGTTGGATTTTTATTGTTAATATTTGAAGATAGATCTATTAATTTATTCATAATATATAATAATTCGTTTTTTAATTCAATAGAGAAAAAAACAAAATCTGAATCATCAAATATTTTACTTTTAGTTATTACATCCATTATATATTCATATGCATTGTTATTATTTAAAATTTCTATTCCTTTATTAATTGCTAAAAAAGAAGATTTATAATAATCTAGTCTTTTATCTATTTCTCTTGATTTTTTTGTAATTCTTTTATATTCTTTTAATAAATCTATTGTTAAAAAATAATTAAGGAAAGATTGATAAAAATAAGTTAAAGAGTTATTTTTAATCATGGTTTGCATAATTGAATTTGTACTTCAAAATGTTTTTCAAAAAAAAGAATAAATTGTCATTACCTGATCTACTGATAAAGAATTAATATATTTATCAAACTCTGATTTATTAAAATCTCTTTTTAATAAATCAGAAAAATAAGTTAAATCAAAACCAAATCGTTTTGCATATATCTCTTCTTTTTCATCAAAAATAATAAAATTCTCACTTAATTTTTGATAATCAAGATAATAATCATATTCTTTTCTTTTTTCTTCATCAGACAATGTTTCATATGCTTTTTTTATTTCTATAAATTTTTTCTCTGCATCTTTTTCTTTGTTTATATCAGGATGATAAAGATGAGCTTGTTTAAAATAGGCTCTTTTAACTTCTGCAACAGAAGCATTTCGATTTAAATTTAATAATTGATAATAATTTTTATCAACATTATTTTCTTCTAAAGAATTCATGATATTAACATTTTATAAAATAATTTATTATTAATTAAGATTAACAAGGTTTTTTAAAGTTTTAATTTCATACTTTTTTAATTCTCTATATGAACCAATAGGTATTTTTTCACAAGTCAAACCTGCAAATTCAACTCTTTTTAAATCTAAAACTTTTTTATTAACAAGTTCAAATATTTTCTTTACATGATGATAAGAACCTTGAGTTAAAGTAACCAAATAAGATTTTTTATTAACTTGTTCGATTATATGATTTGATTTTTTATTGTTAATGTAAATATTATTTGAATTTAAATATAAAAGTTCCTTATTGCTTAAAGATTCATTAATTCTAACGCGATAAATTCTTTTGATTTGATTAGAAGGATGAGTTAAACGATTAGCAAGTTCGCCATCATTAGTAATAATTAGAACTCCAGTCGTATCATAATCTAAACGACCAACTGGAAATAAATAATTATTATCATCAATCAATGAAGTTACTAATGTTCGATTAAATCGATCTTTCAATGTACAAATTGTTTTTTTGGGCTTGTTCAAAAGATAATACTTTTTTTTAGGAAAGGAGCAAATTTTCTTTCCATCTATTTCAACAATATCATCTAGAGAAATTTTTTGACCTAATGTTGCGTTTTTCCCATTAATTTTTATTTTGTTTTTTTTAATTAATTCTTCAGCTTCACGACGTGAAGCAATTCCTGCAATTGACAAGTATTTATTAATTCTAATTTCTTTATCAGTCATAAAACCACCATTATACTAAATTAAAAACAATAAGAAGCCTAAATTTAGGCTTCTTGATTTATAACACATCAAATAAAAATATAATTATTTATTCTTTACTTCTTTTTTTTCGTCAATTTCCTTCTGTTTGCTTGATTTTTTTTCTTTATTTTCTTTATTTATCTTATTTTCTTTTTTATCTGGCAGTATTGTAACAATAGACATAATTGTAGTAGCAATAAATCCTGAAAATAAAGCTAAACCAATACCAATTACATATCCATATGCCTGAACTACAGAAGGACTATCAGAGCTAGGGTATTTTTTACTAAAATCTGAAAAGTAGTCATAATTGACAAAGCATAAAACTGCTCCAACAAATAAAAATAATGCTAATGATATTCAAGCACTAAATTTAAGTCATTTCTTCATAAAATATTCAATCTCCTTTTAATTACAACTACATTATTATAAATTATAATTCTCTTTACAAATTGTATTTTGATCTTATCTAGTGCATTTAGTAATATGACACGATTTAATAATGCAAATTATTATTAATAAAATAAACATTAGTAATATTTCTAACTAATGACTATGATCGTGAAAACACAGAATAAATAATCCCGAACCAATACCAATAATAAAAATTAAGATAGTTGTATATCATGATTTACCAACCATTTTTTGATCATGTAAAAATTCAGGTAAAAATTCAACGATAGAAATAAATAATAAAAAAGATGCGGCAATTAATTGAACAATATGAATAGCTATTTCATTTTCTAATGAAAATCAACCTATTATTGAACCAATAATAATTAATGGAATGACTAAAGAAATAGCAATCAAACTATTAATTATTGCTTTTTTTCTTTTAATTCCCATGTCAATTTGTCTATAGTAAATAATTAATTCTTCTGGAAAAATATGAATTACAAAAGAACATAAAAAAACAATGTTAACGACGTTAAAATCACCATGGGCAATCGAAGAACACAGCAAACCTATAATTAAACCATCAGGAATTCTATGAGTTAATAAAAAGAATATTGCAAATGCTTTTGATTTAGGATTATAATCACTAATATTAAAAATCATTTTGTCATGATTGTGAGTATGAATTTCAGTTTCTCCTTTTGTTCTTGCAAAGAAATATTTGAAACCAACTGATAATAATAATCCAAATAAAACAACAGAAGTAAGAATGGAAGCAACTATTGCTTTTGAAGCTATTTCATTACCAGGAAATTGTCTATTGAAGTAACTATCTAAATGTTCTTTAGATTCTCCTATAAATAAAACTGTTGACATTATTAAGAAAAAACCTGAAGAAAAAGCATATAAATAACGATTTGTTTTCTTGCTAATTGTTGGTTTGAATATAGGCAAAAGTATTCCACATAATAACGGAATACCTACAACGAATAAAGAAATAATTGAAATTGTTAATATCAATATTTGAACGTTTGTCATCTAAACTTTCTACAATAATCTTTGCTTCAATTTTATCAAAAATATTATTTTGGATATATTTTTTTTAACACCGCATTAGATTCAGATCAAAAACCCATTTTATTTATTTTTGCATAATTTTGTAAATCGTATAAATGATCGATGTAATCACTATCATAATAATAAAAATAACTTGATTTTATTGGCGAAATATATCTTACAATAGCATACCCATTTTTAATCATATAAGAGCTAAAATCCAGTCCATTTTTCATTGTTACTTTACTAATTCAACGATCATATTTATCTTTTTTTAAAGCTTCAATATCAACTTTTGTTTGACCTAATAATTCTCTTGCTTTTTCTTTTGCTAGAGTTCCATAAAAATATTGAGGACCACTAGTTGGTTTAAAATTACTAGATGAATCATAAGTTTCTGGAGTGTCGATTCCTAAAATTCTATATTTACTATCGTTTGATAAAAATGTATCTCCATCAATTACGTTTTCTATAAAGATTTCTGAAGAATAATGAGATACTAGATTACAAGAATTTGTAAATGAAATAGAAAAAAAAGAGAAACTCATTACTGGTAAAAAAAACAAAGCTTTTTTATGCTTTGTTTTTTGAACCAAGTTCTTCAATCTTTTCTAATACTGTTTCTCTCATTGCTGTAATACCAGATGCATATAATTTTCTAGGATCAAAATTTTTTCCTTTTTTTGCCTCACCAGATTCTATAAATTTCCATATAGCTTTTGCATTTGCTTGTTGTAATTCTGTATTAATATTAATTTTTGAAATTCCTAATGAGATAGCTTTTTGAATTTGATCCTTTGGAATTCCTGAACCACCATGTAAAACCATTCCAATTTGACATGCTTTTGATAAATTTTCTAAAGCATCAAACTTTAATCCTTTTCATCCTTTTGGATATGGTCCATGAATATTACCAATACCTGCTGCTAAAAAATCAATTCCTAAATCTGCCATTTTTTTAGCTTCTTCTGGATTTGCAATTTCTCCTTCTCCAATAATTCCATCTTCTTCTCCACCAATTGAACCAACTTCTACTTCAACTGATGCATTATACTTTTTAGCTAATTTAACTACTTCTTTAGTATTTTCATAGTTTTTTTCAAAAGATTCATGAGAACCATCATACATAACTGATGTATATCCATTCTCTAAAGCAATTTTTGTTGCTTCAAATGAACCATGATCCAAATGTAATACCACAGGAACTGTTATATTTAAATCATTCATTAATCCTGTCACCATTCCATAAACAGTTTTATAGCCACCCATGTATTTAACTGCACCTTCAGATGTTCCTAAAATAACTGGTGATTTTGCTTCTTCAGCTGCTAACAATATAGTTTTTGTTCATTCTAAATTGTTAATATTGATATGAGGAATAGCATACTTACCTTCATATGCTTTTTTTACCATCTCTTTTGCATTAATTAGATTTTTGGGTTTTGAAATAATATCTTTATTACTAAACAATCCCATTTTTTTCTCCTTTAAGTTCTGCTTTGTCTGTCTAATTGTTCTATAAATTATATCATTTTTAACTTAGAATTCAACAACATTAGAACACGATTCTTTTCACAACATTATTTATTTTTTGTAAATTTCTGATCGCTTTGCCAAAAAGCGTTTTTTAAATTTTGTTCTATAATGTAGTATGAAAAAAGATAGGAGAAAAAAAGAAAATTTTATGAAAGCTAAAAAAATTATTTTAATCGGAGCTGGAGCTGTAGGTTGTTCATTTTTATATTCAGCAATGAACAGAGGCTTGGCATCAGAATATGGAATTATTGATGTTAACAAAACAAATGTTGAAGGACAAGTTTTAGATTTTGAAGATGGTAGTGCACCAATGGATTATCCGTTTAATGTTTTTGCAGCAACATACAAAGATTGTAAAGATGCAGATCTAGTTGTAATTACAGCAGGAAGACCACAATTACCTGGAGAAACAAGGTTAAATATGGTTGAAGGTAATGCTTTAATTATGAAAGATATAGCTGAAAATGTCAAAAAATCAGGATTTAAAGGAATTACTGTTATTGCTTCAAACCCAGTTGATATATTAACACTTGTTTATCAAGAAGTAACAGGTTTCGAAAGAAAAAAAGTTATTGGAACAGGAACATCTTTAGATTCAGCTAGATTGACTAGAGAAATTTCAAAAAGAATCAATGTTGCACCTCAATCAATTCAAGCTTATGTTTTAGGTGAACATGGAGATTCTTCTGTTTCAGCGTTTTCTGTTGCAACAGTAGGTGGAGTTCCTTTATCTCAATTTGCTAAAAAAGGAAGAATTAATGAAAAAGAATATCCAAAAATTCATGAATACGTTTGAAAAAAAGCATATGAAATAATTGATCGTAAAAGGGCAACATTTTATGGTATTGGTGTAAATACAGCTAATATTTGTGAAAATATTATTAGAGATTCAAAAAAAATTCTTGTTGTTGGAGCATTTTTAGAAGGGCAATATAAAAATAAAGATATTTATACAGGAGTGCCTGCAGTTTTGGGAGCAAACGGAATTCAAGAAATTATTGAGCTACCAATTAGTACCACAGAACAAAAACAATTTGATAAATCTGTTAAACAATTAAAAGAAGTAGTTGAAAAAGCTAGAAAAGCAATTAAGAATGCATCATCAAGCAAAAAAAATAAAAAATAGGTCTTAAATTGTTATAATTATGTTTTAAAAATTATTTAATAAGGAGTCACTTATGGCAAAAGGTGTTAAAGATATTGAAAAGAAAAAACTTATTGCACTTATTTTAATGTTATTTCCTGTAATTGGAATTGTTGGATTTGTTATCTATCTAATCGATTTACTAAAAGGAAATTACTCAGTATTAGAATTGGTTGTTTGTATTTTAACAATTTTCTGATTATTCTGAATTCCTGCAATTCTATTATGATTAAATGCATTAGGAATTTACAAACTATAATTCTTTAAATAAGGAAAAATAGTTTATTATCTATTGAGACTAAAAAAACCAAGATGAATATCACAATTCATCTTGGTTTTTTTAGTCTCAATAAAATTAATTTAAAAATTATTCAAAATTATTCATATTTATTCAAAATTATTCATTTATTTATATAATTATTAACGGAGTTAATAACTAATAAATATGTCAAAAATAATTCAAGAGAAAATTCTGCTATTTATTAAACAAAAAAAGATAACTAAAACTAAAGAAATAGAAGAGAAGTTCAAATTAACCCAATCTTCAACTAGGAGATATCTTATTAAACTAGAAAACAACGGATTAATTGAAAGATTGTTTGGTGAAGTTATTCTTAAAGAATCTCAAAGTTTTAGAGATCAAGATTTTGATGAAAAAATTAACTCCAATGTTGATACAAAAAGAAAAATTGCTCAATATGCTTCAAAACTTGCTCAAAATTACAAAACAATTTTTGTTGACTCTGGTAGCTTATGTTATTTTTTATTAGAATATCTCGATAAAAAAATTGAGTTATTTACAAATTCATTATCAAACGCTAAAAGAGCGATTGATTTAGGATTTGAAAATATCAACATTATTGGCGGAAAAATAAAACAAGATACTAAAGCAATAGTTAATTTAAACGAAGAAGAATTAATAAAAATCAATTTTCCAATTTCTTTTATTGGAGTAAATGCAATTGATGAATTAGGCAATCTCTATACACCTGAAAAAAAAGAAGCTAAAGCTAAAAATGATATTATCAAAAGATCAATAATAACAATTATCTTAGCTGAAGAAGAAAAATTTAATACAAAATCTACTTTTAATTTTAATTCTCAAAATCAAAATATTATTATTGTCACAAATGCAAAAATTAGAAATTTAAAAAATAAAAATATTCAAATAGTAAATACAAAGGAGAGAAATGAACTTTAATGATTTTTTTAAAGAAGATCTAATCTTATTAGATAAAAATTATTCATCTAAAGAAGAAGCTCTTAAAGATTTTGCTAAAGTTCTAGTTAAACGAGGTTATGCTTCAAACGAAAAAAGAGTTGTAGAAATGGCTCTTAAACGTGAAGCAGAATCTTCAACTGGAATTGGTGAAGGAATTGCGATTCCTCATATAAGAGATGAAGTTATGAAAACTTCAGTAATTTTCTTTGCAAAAGTTAATCAAATTAATTGAGATTCTTTAGATGGCAACCCTGTAGATTATGTTTTTTTCATTGCTTTAAATCCAAATAGTAGTGGTTCACATATTGAAATTCTTGCAGCATTAATGAAACTATTTATGAATGAAAATTTCAAAAAAGAACTTAAAAAAGTAAATTCTATATCTCAATTAATAAAAGTGATGAATAAATACAATGAAGAAGAAAAAAGTGAAGATACAGATACAACAACAAATTGAGATGTTGTAGCAGTTACTGCTTGTCCAACAGGTATTGCTCATACTTTTATGGCTCGAGATATGCTTGTTAAAGCTGGTAAAGAAATGGGAATAAAAATTAAAGTTGAGACTCAGGGCGCTGATGGGATTAAAAATACTCTAACACCTGAGGATATAAAAAATGCAAAAGGTGTTATTATTGCTTGTGATCGAGTTGTTGATTTATCAAAATTTGCAGGGCATCCAAACGTTTTAGAAATGGGAACAAAACCAGTTATTAAAGATGCTCAAAAAGAAATTCAAAAATCATTAAATGGTGAAGGACATAAATTTGCGGGCAAAGCAAAAACATCAGAAAATTCTTCAGATGTAGAAGCAGAAATGTCATTTAATAAATTTGGAAAAAGAGCTTATAAATCATTAATGACTGGTGTTTCTTATATGCTACCTTTTGTTATCTTTGGTGGAATACTTATTGCTCTTGCATTTTTATTTGATATGAAAAATGCTGGTGAAAGTAATTTTGGTAGTGGAAATTCAGTATCTAAATGAACAAAAGGATTAGGAGATTTAGCATTTGGAATGATGGTGCCAATTTTAGCAGCATACATTGCTTACGCTATTGTTGGTCGACAAGGATTATTGCCTGGATTTATTGTTGGTTTAATTGCTAAAGGAGATTTTTTCTTTTATTTAAATCCTAATACAGGTGATGTTCAATGATTAGGAAAAGGTGGCGCTAATTCAGGAGTGTTCGGGGCAATTGGTGGCGCATTCCTAGCAGCAACAATTTTAATTCTTTTTTCAAAATTATTAAGTCTTGAAGTAAACACTAAACATGGTAGAAAACCATGATTCCCAACAACATTGAATGGTATCAAAAACATTTTAATTATTCCATTATTTGGTACTTTCTTTATTGCTATTTCATTTTGAATCGTTAACATTCCTTTAATTTACTTAAATTGAGCATTTACTAAATTTTTAGAATTATTTGAAGGTAAACAATATCTTGCTTGATTACTAGGATTAATTCTAGGAGCAATGATGTCAGTTGATTTAGGGGGTCCTATTAATAAAGCTGCTTATGTTTTCGCAACAACTTCATTAAACAATGTTGCACCAAGCGAAGGTGGAACAATTGCTATGGCTGCATCTATGGCTGGTGGAATGTCTGCACCACTTGGTATTGCTTTAAGTGTTACATTCTTTAAAAAATTATGATCAAAAGAAGACAGAGATGCTGGAATGGTAAATTATGTAATGGGAGCAACTTTTATTTCTGAAGGAGCGATTCCATTAACAATTAAAAATCCAAAAGTTATGATGCCTTCAAATATTATCGGTTCTGCTGTTACAGGGTTGTTAATAGGAGCTCTTGGAGTTAAAATTTCTGCACCACATGGGGGGGTATTAACTGTTGCTCTTGCTAAATGTAACTACTTTAGTAACCAAGGATTATCAGTAGGATTAGGAGTTGTATTCTTTATCACTGCCGTTTTAGCTGGATCTATTGTATCGATGTTTTGTATTTTTCTATTTACAAAAATAATTGGAAATGGGAACCAAAGAAAAGATAATGAATTAAAGGCTAAAAAATCAATTAAAAAAGAATTTTCTAAACAAAATATACAAAAAATAAAAAATAACTTTAACTCTAATTTAGTACTAAAAAATAATTTGATTCTAATTTAGTATGATCTATACAATAACATTTTCTCCTTCAATTGATTATGTCATTAATACAAAAAATGATTTTAATCAAAATGATTTAAATAGAGTTGAAGATTACGAATTTTTACCTGGTGGAAAAGGCATTAACGCTTCAATCATACTAAAAAGAAATGGATATGAAAATAAAGCTATAACTTTTTTGGGTGGAAGTACTAAAAAATTATTTTTAGATTTAGTAGCTAATGAAAAAGTTGAGCTAATTGATTTTGAAGCTGAGAATGATACAAGAATTAATGTAAAAATGTTTGCTAATAATGCAACATATGAAATTAATGGTGCTCGAGCAAAAATCAATGATAATGAATATGAAAAATTAATCAATTTTATTGAAAATAATATCGATAAAAATGACTTTGTTTTTATTATGGGAATTTGTGAAGAAAATATTTTAAAAAAAATAGTTGAAAAACTTCATTCAAAAAAAATTGAATTTGCATTAGATGTAGATTCAAAAGTTGTTCTTGATTTAATTGAATATAAACCATTTATTATTAAACCAAATCGTAGTGAATTAGAATCTCTTTTAAGTGTAAAAATAAACACAGTTGAAGAAATGAAAAATGCTATGAATAACCTAAAATCAAAAGGTTTAAAAAATTTATTAGTATCTGATGGGGGTAAGGGTTCTTATTTTTTAGACGAGAATAATAATTGTTACCAAATTACATTAGACAAAAAATTTGATATTGTTTCAACTGTTGGAGCTGGAGATACATTAATTTCATCATTTACAACTATTTATCGTCAAACTAATAACGCTATTCAATCTTTAAAAGAAGCGACATCATTATCTATTGGTACATCATGCACTAGATTTTTAGCTTCAAAAGAAGATCGAACCAAATACATTAATTACATAAATATTAAAAAAATATAATTGAAAAATTAATAATTAAAAAAACTTCATTAAGAAGTTTTTTTAATATCAAATATTTTTTTTGGTTTTTTTCTAATTGTTTTTAAATTGATTAATTGAATAAATTGTTGATAATCAAAATTTGATACTTCGTTATCTAATTTATTTAAGTAATTAAATAAATCATCTTTTTGTACAAAGTGATTTGATTGAATAATTTTGGATACAAAATATTCATTAGATACAGGAACAATAATTTTTAAATTTTTTTGTTCCATTTCTTTTTTTAAAATTTTTGCGCTAGCTAAAAGAATATCAACATCTAAAGGTAAATCTAATTCTTTATTCTTATAAATCATTTTGATATTTCCATTATTTTCTCTAATATCAATCACTTTGCTTTCTAATGGATTTGCAATTAAATATACATTTTGAATTGTAACAACCATTCTTTCAATATAAATTGGTTTTACTTTGTCAAAATTTAAATATAAATTCTCATAAATTTTAGTCTTAGAATGAATTTCCATTTTTTTAATTAAATTCGTAAATTCTTTTTTAACCAGAAAATTTTTATTTGTATATCCAAACTTATTTGGTTTAATAATCTTTGTCCAAACCAAAGCAAAAATACAAGCAATGACACCAATTACAATCAAAACATAAATTGTTATTTGTATTAAAGTCATATCTAACAATTATATAAAATTAGTCTACTTTTAATGATGATGCATTGTCATGTTTATCTTTTTGTTGTTTTATTATTCCATCAATAATTAAACCTACTCAAATTGCAGCAGGAATAATTATTACAAGCGCCCTCCCTGTTACTCCTTTAGGTAGAACAAGTAATTGAGGGATTAGAGTAATTAAATAATCTGTATCTCCTCAAACGCTCGAAACATATTTCCCTGAATTATCTTTTGGTATCCCTCCTGTTGCATAAAAAATTATTGGAGCTAATGTAATTATGACCCCATTTAAAAAAGAAGCAATTATTGCAGCTCATAAACCTCCACGAACATTAGCAAATACTGCTGTTGTAGCACCTAAAAAAAATTGAGCAACTATTCCTGGAATAATAATTGGAATTATTTTATTAACGTTTGAAATACCTATTGATATTCCTAAGCCAATCAATGCTCCAATTAGTGAACAAACAAAACCAATCAAAACAGCATTAGGAGCATAAGGAAAGACAACTGGACAATCAATACCTGCTTTAGCATTTTTAATTAATTTATCACTTATACCTTTAAAAGAAGGAACAAGTTCACCAATTATCATTCTTACTCCAAACAATATAATTTCAACACCAGCTGCAAAAGTAAACGCTTCTATAATCGCTCTCACTAATCAATTAGTTGTCCCTTGTCCAAAAATATTTTTTATTGCTTCAAAATTAGAAGAAGATTCTTCAATTGTTTTAATTCCTGTGTTATACATAACTCCTTCTGGAATATAAACAATCAAAAAAACAATAATCATTGTAATTGACATTGAAATAAATGTGTTTCTAAAAAACTGTAATCATTTAGGAAATTTAATTTCTTCTGTTGACTTAATATTTTTTCCTTTTTTAATTCTGTAAAAAATATCACCAATAACTCCACCCATTGCGTAGCTTAATGCTCCTGTATGGGCAACAGTAATATCTTCAGTTTTAGTAATAATTTTTGTTCAACGATGTAATAATGCACAAGAAAGAACCATATATAAACTCATTATTAAACTTGAAGAAATCAAAGAAATTACATAATCACTAGCATTATTTAAATCAAAACCTGCAAGAGTCATAACAGCAGCAACTGCTATCGACATATAAAATAAAACATGACCTGACAAATAAACATATTTGAATCTAGATCCATATGCTAAGCCTATATTTAAAACAATTGACAAAACCATTATAATTGAGCCTAATTGAGCTATCTTAGGAAAATCGCCGCTTAATATTCCCACAAGACCTTCATTATTTGGTATTGCTCCTGATAAACCAAATAAATCTTCAAACAAAATTTGAAAATTAGATAATGCCCCTGATAATACTCCGGCTCCACCTGATAGAATTAAAAAACCGGCTATAGTTTTAAATAAAGTAATAATAATCTCGGATATTTTTTTTCTAAGCAAAATTGCTCCCAATGTAGCAAAAAGCCCCACTAAAATTGCTGGCGTTCCAACAAAATCTTTGAAAAATGATAAAAACCAATCACCTGCATTTACTTTAAACATATAAATTGTAAAACTCTATTTTTTGAATATTTCTTTAAATTTATTTGTTAATTCTACTTTATCCATTAAATTATTCAAAACAATTTTTTGCCCTTTCCCAGGGTCAATTGAATCAGACAAATCAACACCACAAACAACAAAATCAAAATTATCGCTTGGTGAATATGAATTTAGATTCTTATGAGTAATATTAACTTCATCTTCTGATAATCCTAAATTGTCTAAAATACTTTTTATATTCATTTCAACAATTAAAGATGAACCTAATCCTTGTCCGCAAACTGTGCAAATTTTTTTCATAATTTATAACAACTCTCCAAAAATGTTTACTAATTCTTCTTTTGATTTACATCTTAAAGATTGTTCTAAGATGGAATCACTAGAAAATAATTCTGAAAATTTTACTAGTATATTCATATGCGAATCACTATCAATTGCTGATAAAGTAAACAACAAATTAACTTGGTGTCTCTCGTTGTCACTAAACTTAATTGGTTTTTTAAAAAGAATTAATGATAGACCAACTTTTTTGTTATACTCACCAGGGGCTGTATGTGCCAAAGCAACTTTGGGCATTAATACATAATACGGACCCATTTCTAAAGTACTATCAATAATAGCATTTGATAATTCAGAAGTTGCAATGTTATTTTTAACTAATAAATCAACACCTAATTTAATTGCATTTTTTCAATCAATACTTTTATCAACTATTTCAATTAATGAGATTTTATTTTTCATAAGTCAAACATGAGAAAAAACAATTAATCTCACAAAATTATTTTATACTAAATTGAATAAATATGGAACTTAATAATTATTTGAAAAATACTGTCTTTATTGATCTTGAAGCAGATAGTCCAAGCGATCATTCGTTTCTATTGCAAGTTGGCGCAATTAAAATTGATGAAGATGGAAAAATTCAAAAATTTAATCAATATTGTTATCGCAAAAAAATATCAACAAGAATTTCAAATCTATTGAAAAAAGAGAAAGATTTTTTTAATAATACAAATTACAAAGGCGAAGATCAAGTTATAAAAAATTTTCTTAAATTTTCCAAAAATTGCAAAATTTTTTCATTTGGAGATTTTGATCAAAAAATCATTGAAAAAGTATTTGAAAGAAATAATCGTAGTTTAAAGAACGTAAAAAAAATAAAAATAATAAATATTCAAAATAAAATGAGTAAAAAATTAAAATGTGTCAACAAAAAGAAACGAACATATAGTCTAAATGATATAGCGTTAATTTTGGATATTAAATTCAACAAAGAACATAATGCCTTAATTGACGCCGAAATTTTAGCTAGAGCTTACAAAATTTTATTTAGTCAAAATTTTAATTTAAATTTTTACAAAGAAAAAATTGAGAAAATTACATATTTTCCTAAAAAAATTAGCTCAGAATTCATTAATTTTAAAACTAATAAACTTATTGAATTAAAACAAGATTTTAAAATAATACTAATAGATGCAGATATCAAAAACAAAAAAAATAATTTTAAAAATGATTTTTTTTGTGAAAATGAAAATATTAATAATACATTCATTATTTCCGATAGTATGATCAATGAATATGAAAATATGAATATTAGTAGAATAGCAAAAATTAAAATTTTTGAATTTAACAATAGCTTAGTTTTACAAAAAAAGCAAAAACTACTATTTGAAATTAAAAACAATAGTATTCAATATCAAAACCATAAAGAAATTGAAAAGATCATAAAAAATAATTTTGATAGTTTATTTTTGATAAATCGAAAAATGTTTTTAAACGATTTTGCAAAGAAGTTTAACATTTAATTCTATTTCTTGAATTATTTAAATTTTCCAAAATATCTAGACAATATTAAAAACGAAGATTTTGCTTTCTTGAAAGAAATGAAAGAAAAAGTATCTTTAACGTTACAAATGTTTAAATAGTATTTTATAATTAAAATTATGTCCAAAAATTACTATGAACTATTAATAGAAGAAATTGAAAGTTTAATTAATCAAAATAAAGAAGAAGAAGCATTTAAAAAAATTGACGAAGAATTAAATTTGCCTTATGTCCCAAAAATTTATGAAGAAAAACTGAAAAAATATTTACATAATTTGAATTTAAGTAAAAAAAGCAAAAATATAAAAAAAGTTTACTTTTCTAGAGAAGAATTACTAACAATAATGAGTGAATATAAAAAACATGATATTAATTTTCTATTAGATATTTGTAATGAATTTGAACAATATAATTGAATTAATTTTGAAAAAGAAATAGAGAATATTTTTAATACAGATATTGATAGTAAAGTTAAATCCATTATTTACAATACATTAGTTGTGCAGAATTTAGACCATGACTTTAAACTCAAAAATATAACTATTAATCCCGTTAAAAATAAAACAATATTTGAAACTCAATTTGCAATCAAAAATTTAATAAAATTATCACACAAACATTTTGATGACCCATCCATTTTTGATATTTGTGAAAAAATATTTTTTATTTATTTAATGAATAAATTCCCTGAATCATTATTTTTTGAACATATAGATATTACAAATGAACTAATCAATATTGCAAATGTTATGTTAGGAATCAAAAAAACAAAAGATTTAAATCAAAAAGAAATTTCAATATATCAAACCATTAGTGGAAAACAATAGTAATAATGTTATAATGTAAAGACTTATTTGATGATACGTACAAACGAGAGGTAGAACACTATGAGTAGTAATAAAATTGAAAAAATATATGATATTAAAAATGCAGAATTGAAGATTATTATTCCAATAGACAAGCAAATTTGAAAAGATGAACAAGTAAAAGCATTTAATAAATTAGCTAAAAAAATTAAAGTTTCAGGATATAGAGCGGGAAAAGTTCCTATTGAAATAGCAAAAAAAAATATATCAAAAGGACAAATTTGAGAAGAGGCTATTTCTAAATTATTAAATACTGCAGTTAAAGATGCCGCTAAAGAAATTGATGAAAAAAAAGATATTGTTCTAGATTCTCCAACTTATGCAGTTGAGAAAGTATCTGATGATGAATTAGAAATTATTTTTTTATATCCAATATTCCCTGACATTAAACTTAAAAAATATGATGACTATAAAGTAAATTTTGCTTTGCCAACCGAAAAGGAAATTGATGATTCTGTTAAAAAACAAATTAATGAATTATTGTCTAGAGGGACGCTGTTGCTACCTAAAGAAGGAGATGATGCTAAAGTAGAAGAAGGAGATACAATCATCTTTGATTTTAAAGGGTTTATTGATGACAAAGCTTTCGAAGGGGGGGAGGCAGAAAAATATGAACTAAAAATTGGTTCAGGGGCTTTTATTCCTGGATTCGAAAAACAATTAATAGGTAAAAAATTGGGTTGAAAAGGTTCAATAAATGTCACTTTCCCTAAAGATTATTATAAGGAAGAATTTAGAGAAAAAGAAGCTAAATTTGATATTGTTATCCATGAAATTAAATACAATGATAAACAAAAATTAACTGAAGATTTTATTAAAACTTTGAATATTAAAGATGTTAAGACAGAAAAAGATTTAAATAACTATTTAAAAGATTTAACAAAAAGAGAATTAATTGAAAAAAATAGAACAAAATTTATGGATGAATTTATTAACAAAGTAATAGAAGATAATGAAATTCCGACTCCTAGAACAATAGTTTTAAAAGAATTAAATGCTTTAATGAAAAAATTTGAAGAAAATTTGAAGAAACAAGGTTTTAGTAAAAAAGATTATTATGAAATGACTGATTATAATGACGAAAAAGTTAAAGAAGAATTAATGAATGAAGCGAATAAATCAGTTAAAAAATCAATGATTTATTCTTTAATTTCAAAAGAATTAAAAATTAAACCAACTGAGGAAGACTTCAATCGACAATATCAAAGAATTGGAAAACTTTATAATATCGAGCCACAAATGGCTTATCAAATGATAAAAAAAGAACAAATTGAAGCACTATTAATAAATGAATTATTGATTGATAATTTGATTACAACGCTAAACCCTTCAATAAAATTAGAAAAAGAAAAAGTAACATTCGTTCCTGAAACTAAAACAAAAAAAGATGAAAAAGAAGCTGAAAAAGAAAAATAATTCTTTTTTACTTTTAAATTATTTATAATTTATCTACAACTTTTTTTATTTATGACTAAAAAGAAATTGGCTATTGTAATATCTTCGTTTTCTACTTTATTAGAATCTGAAATGGAAAATTATCCCGATATTTTTCTTACTCCTCTTCAGCTTTTTATTGGAGCAAATCAATGATTTGAAGGATTTTATTCTAATAAAGAAAAATATAAAATAGTTGAAATGTTTAAGAGCGCCAACGATTTTAAAACATCGTTAGGACCTTTATTGATGATTGAAGAACAAATGAATAAATTATCATCAGAATATGAAGCTGTTATTTATATGCCTATTAATTCTTATTTATCTTCAAGTCACGATTCAATTTTAAATTTATCTAAAAAATTTAATAACGTTTATGTATTTAATAACAAATTGGTAGGTAAAGCTTATTTATTTGCTGCACAAGAGGCTAAAAGAATATATGAAAAAGAAAACGGAACAATAGAAAATGTTTTAAACTTTTTAAAATGATATGATGATAGAACAATAGGTTATATAATTCCTTACGAGCTAAGAACTTTTATTAAATCAGGACGTTTAAAGGGAATTAAAAAAGCGATTATGACTTCATTAAATCTTTCAACTATTGTTGAGTTTGATCATGTTTTAAGTAGTGCTGGAATTGCAAAGAGCAAAAAAACAGGTGCCGCTAAAATAATGAATAAATTAGAATCATTTATTGAAAAATGAAAAATGAAAATTGAAGACTTTCAAGTATCAACTATTTTTGCTTATGACACAAAAATAACAGATATTCTTTCAAAATCAATGACATCATATTTTAAAAAAAATGTTGATATTTCATATGAAGCATCGTTATCTACAATGTTTCATACAGGATGAGGGGCAGGATATATAGGAATTAACCCAAGAATTGATTTGATCCCTAATTCAATTAGAAAACCTAATAAATAAACTATTGCTATTACTTTTTTAATTTATTAAATTATTAATAAAAAAAATCACCATGAAGGTGATATATGGCTGCCCCTGTAGGATTCGAACCTACGCATGTTGGAACCAAAATCCAATGCCTTTCCGCTTGGCGAAGGGGCAATAATGGTGGAGGGGGAGGGATTCGAACCCCCGAACTCGAAAGAAGTGGGTTACAGCCACCCGCGTTTGGCCGCTTCGCTACCCCTCCATTTTTTAATGCTAATCTATTATATAAGAAAATGATTTGATTTTAAAAAATTGAAATTTAAAAAGTATAAAATTAATTAAATTCATGAAAAACGAATTTACAACGACGCTTTAGAAAAAAACTTTAAAAATAAAAAAGGACAAAATATGACAACAAAGAAAAAAACTAAAAAACCCGAATTTTCAAAAAAAACTTTTAAATCTTTAAAAATTTCAAATTTTAGTATCAATCATGATTTAAATAATAAAGATATTATTGGAGCTGATGAAACAGGAGTGGGTGATTATTTAACTCCATTAGTTGCTGCGGCTGTTTTTGTTAAACATGAAAATATAAATAAATTAATAGATCTAGGAGTTAAAGACTCTAAAATATTGTCAGATAATAAAATAAAAGAAATTTTTCATAGAATAAAAGATTTAATTCAATACCGCGTAAATCATTTAACTCAAAAAGGCTACAATAATTTAGCAAAATACATGAATGCACACGAATTAAAAATGTTTTTACATTTAAAATGTATTACTGCTTTGGAAAAATACAACAAAGTAAATGAAGATTATATTTTGTTAGATGCTTTTGCAAGTACTGACAATATATCAAAATATTATGAAAATCTAATGAAATCAAAACTAAAAACTGACGAAATTGATAAAGAAATTTTATTAGCAGAAAAAGCCGAAAATATTCATGTTGCTGTAGCTGCTGCATCTATTGTTGCTAGATATCATTTCTTAGAAATGATGAATGAACAAGAAGAAATGCTTGATATGAAATTTCCTTTAGGAACCAACAACGAAGTAGAAAAAGTAGCAGTAGAATTTTGTAAAAAATATGGAAGAAAAGCATTATATGAAATTGCAAAAATTTCATTTAAAACAACCGAAAAGGTTTATGCTGCTTTAGATGAGTTAGGAATCAAATAAGTTTTATAAAAATATTGGAATCAATATTGCAAATGCAAGACCAAAAAATATTAGTGTTGATAAAGCGTCAATTATTGTAGTAATCAATGGTGCTGACATAACAGCAGGATCTCTTTTAGTCTTTAATGCAATTGTTAAAATTACTGAGCCTAGCAGTTTAGACAAAATAATGGAAATTAATAAAGAAATAGAAGAAACAATAGAAATTAAAATTAAGAATTTTGTTTCTTTAAATAGAATTCCATTATAAGCCATATAGTAAATTAATAAACGAATGAAATTAGCTATAGCCAAAATTAAACCTAAAACAAGACCAACTGTCGTTTCTTTAATAATAACTTCTTTCATTCTATCTTTTTTTAATTCGCCAAGTGAAGCTGCACGTGTTAATGTTGAAGTAGATTGAGATCCAGCATTACCACTCGTTGCTGAAGTAACAGGTATTAGAGCTACTAATACTGAAGAAATTGTTGCTCCTGCAATTTTTAATTGATCTAATTTATTTTCTAAAATTTGGTTCAAAGATTGAATAATTAATTGTGATAAAGTTGATCCTATCATTAGTATTAACAATCAAAATATTCTTGATTTTACAATAGAAATTATTGTAGTTTTTAAATAAGAGGTTGTAGATTGAGCTTCAAACGAAATACCTGCAGCTTTATAAATATCTTCACTTGCTTCGTCTTGAATAATATCAATAACATCATTAGAAGTTAGCATTCCAATTAAAACTCCATTGTCATCGACAACAGGCAATGTTGAATAATCAGCAGAAGCAAAAATATTGGCAGCTTCTGATTTTAATTGTTTAGTTTTAACTGAAATTATTGATTTCATTTTATTAGAAATAGGAGTGTCTTTTTGAGAAAAAACTAATTCTTCAAGTGTTGTAAAACCTTGTAATCTATTCTTATCATCAACAATATAATAAAATTGTCCTATCTCAGATTCTTCTCTTTTTCTTTTAATCAATTCTAATGCTTCTTTATTTGTTAAATTTAAATTTAAAGAAATAATGTCAACTGACATTACTGATCCAACTTCATCATCACTAAATTGAAGAATTTGATTAACTTTTGCTCTCGTTTCTTTATCAACTGTTAATAAAATGGTTTTAGCCATTTCTGGTGGTAACACTTCTAAAACATCGGCAATTTCATCACTATATAATTCATTAATAAAATCAGCAATTTCTTTTTTTGTTAAATTTTGGATAATTGTATGTTGTTGTTCTTCTGTTAAATGTGAAAACAATTCTGAAGCTTTTTCAGTTCTTAAAAATCTAAAAAATAAAGAAACTTCTAAATCATTTAACTCTTCTAATTCCTCAACAACTTTTTCAATAGGAGTATCATCAACAAATTTTCTAATAGAATACAAATCTTTTTCTACAATCATTTTTTTAATATCGTAATTTTTATTTTTTTGTTCCATTAGACAACCTCCTTTTAAAAAAATTAATCTTTTAAAAAGAATATTAATTTTTCTTGGAATTCATTCATTTTTACTGGAATTAATGTTGAATTTTTAGTAATTGAAATACTTCCTGTTTCTTCAGAAACGATAATAGTAGTCGCATCAGAAACTTCCGAAATACCTAATCCAGCTCTATGTCTTGATCCGTATTTGTTGTCAATTGATTTTTTTGTTATTTTGTAATATGTTGAAGCATAATAAATTTTTCCGTTTCGAATAATCACAGCTCCATCATGCAATGGTGAATTTTTATTAAAAATAGAAATAATTAAAGAAGAAGAAATATTGGCATCTAATTTAACTCCATCTGTTCTTAAATTATCTAAATTATCATTATTTTCAATAGTAATTAAAGCACCAATTTTTTCTTTAGACAAATATTCTACTGATTCTCTTAATTGATTAATCAGACGAATTTTACTACTTGTAGCTAATTCTTTAGTTTTATTTATTTCATTTCTATTTTTTTTAATAAAGTTACTAAAAAAAGGAATAACTAAAACTATTAATATTATTGATATTAAAACAAAAGATATAATTATTAAAATTTCAACTCATTTCATATTATCTCTTCTTTAAATTTATTCCTTTTGTTATTATTAATATCTAGAAAATTACACCTGATGCTGACAACAACGCTATAACTACTACACCAGCTAGAATTAAAGCAACTAAGCAAACAACCAATCAATAAATAATTTTTGCTTTTTTATTATATTTACCATCTGATAATTCTGATTCGTTCATTGGTGTTAAAGCGGTTTGATGTTGTGTAATATCTAAATCATCTTTATTTACATCTATATCTTTTATAGTTGAATCATCAAAAGTATCATTAATTTCGTTTTTTTCTTCTGCATTATTAGTAGTTTGGGTTTCTTCGCTTACTGCCAATTCGTATAATGATGTTTTTGTTTGTGGTTCATCAACTTCAGGATCATTATCTTCAACCTTTTCTTCAAAAACAACTTCAGTAGTTAAAGCATAAGGATCATCATCTTCAACTTTTTGTTCTTCTTTAAGCTCAAATTTTTTTATTTCTTCTTCAGTTGGATTTTTTTCTTCAACCTCAATAACATCAGTTATAAATGTTTTTTCATCTTGTTTTTTAGATTCAATAAATTGGGAATCATCAACAATAACAGCATCACCTTCAGCTTCAGCTAAAACTTTATTAATTTCTTCTTCATTAAATTCTTCTTCATCTATCTCATCAGTATCAAATTGTGTAAATTCATCTTCAAAGTCTTCTTCTTCAACAATTGATGAAGATTTTTTATTATTTTTTTTAGGAAGTTTAATTTCTTTAATTTCGATTCCTCTTCAAATCATTTCAAAAAATGTATAAATTGTTCTTATAAATTGTTTTGATTTAACAGATTGAACTCTCATTTTGGCATATTTTTTTAATGATCTAAAATATTGGATAGCTTCTAATTGTGTTTCAAATTTTCTATATTTTTTGTGACCATCACCAATAACTATTCAGAACCTTTTTGTATATTTTTCTTTTGTTTTGCTGTCTACAATTAAATACATTCTTCAAACGCAAGAATATGATTCTAATTTAACTCTTTTAGGAAGTTTAATTTTTTTGTTATTGATGACAACTTCTTTATTAGCAAGAAGTTTTGATTTAGTTTCTTTTTTAGTTGGTTGCTTTGAAACAGAATTTTTTCTTGTTAAACTCGCTTTTTTAACAGATTTTGTTGATGATTTTTTTGTAGATGTTTTCTTAGCATTTATGTTTACTTTTTTTGTAGATGATTTTTTTGGTTTGCTTGATGTTTTTTTTGACTTTACTTTCGCCATAGATCTATCCTTTTTTTATTTTACTTACAACATGTAGTATTTAAAATATTTTATATTAAATCTATTAAAAAAGAGATAAAAAAAATGGCGATCACGGGAGGATTCGAACCTCCGACCACATGCTTAGAAGGCACGTGCTCTGTCCCCTGAGCTACGCGACCAATTTACAACTAAATTTTACTTTATTTTTCTAGTTTTTCAATTATTTTTTTAGCCACTGATTTTGAAACTACCTTAGATAATTCATCTTCATTTGCATTATAAATATTTGCATAAGTATGAAAATGTTTTAATAATTTTTCTTCTGTTTTCAAACCTATACCGCTTATGGAAGTTAAAAACCCTTCTAATGAACTATTAATTTTTTTCTTTAAATGAAAATTTTTAGCATATGAATCTACTTCATTTTGTATTCTTGCTAAGAAATTATAAATCGATTTATTCTTCAATAAAACTTTTTTTTTCTGTTCAGTTATTAAATATTCTGTACTATGTTTTTCGTTTTTAACTAAACCAATTATTGGTAATTGAATATTTAATTCTTTTTTCACTTTAATTGCTTCATTTATTTGTTGTTTACCACCATCAACAATAATTAAATCTGGTTTTTCTTCTTTAGAAAAATATTTTGTTAAACCTATTTTTACGTATTCGACATCTGATTTACGACTTAATAAATCATTAGACAATGTATATTTACGATAATTGGAAAAATATGGGAGATAATTTTTATAATAAATTATTACGCTAACTATATCTTTATTATTTTCATTTGAATTATCAATAACTATAAAATCATTAATTTCCTTTTTGATTATTTGATTAAAAAATAATCTAATCTCTGAAATTGAATTTTCTTTATTTTTAAATTCTAAAATTTTTTTTGTTTTATTAATTTCAATATTCTTGAGAGCATTGTTAACTGCTTGCAAATATTGTCCTTTTTTAGGTTTTAAAATGGTTTTATCAAAAATTAAATCTTCTTTTTCTATTTCATAATTTGTAACTATCATATCTGGTTGATTTCTAATTGAATAAAAACTATTAATAAATGATCTCATTGACTCATAGAAATCTATTTTAATTTCAACAACAAAATCTTCTTGCATAAAAAAAACGCCATTTTTAAAATAATGAACTAAAACTAATAAATAACTATCATGTTTTAAGAAAACAATAACATCAAAATTTTTTTCTTCACTAAAAGATATTGACTGTTGAGAGGATTTGTTTGTTAAATATTGAATGACATCTCTATAATCTTTTGCTAATTCATATTGTTCATTTTCAGAAGCTTCAATCATTTGATGCTTTAATCTTGATATTATTTCGTTATTAGATGAAGATAGGATTTTTTTTGCATAAATAAATTTTTCCTTCCAAAATTCATTATCATTTGTTTGAATTGGTAATCCATTTTTATACAAACATTCTCTAATTAAAAAGTTTTTAATTGTTTTATATCCATAATTTGGTGGTAATGGACCATAATAATATGTATTTGGAACTTGTTTATAAAAAAATTTAGTTTTAAATTCTAACTTATTAGGTTTTAATTGTATGACAATATAAGGAAATTTTTTATCATCCAAAAGTAAAATGTTGTAATATGGTTTATTTTTTTTTATTAACTCTTGTTCTAATAATAAAGCTTCTTTTTCGTTTGAACAAACAATAAAATCTAAATTATTTGCTTTTTCTAATAACAAAGGTGTTTTGTATGAATTTATAGAACCATTTAGGTATTGTTGAATTCTTTTTTTTAGATTCTTTGCTTTACCAATGTACAAAATCGAATCTTGATCTTTAAATAAATAAACTCCACAAAGATTGGGAATCTCATTAATATTAATTTTATTTTTCATATCTTAATTTATCAATTTCTAAAATCAAAATATCTTCAGAAACATATTCGTACATAATTGACTTTATTTTTGAATTTTTAATAAATACATGAGTGGGAACTCTTTTAACTTGATATTCTGATTCTTTTCTAAATAATTCAGCTTCTTCAGCATCTACTTTGATAAAATGAATTTGATCATTATTAGAAAATTTTTCTTCTACATTCTCTACAACTGGTAGCATCATTTGACAATCGCCACACCATTCTGTTCCGAATCACAAATAAATAATATCTTTATTATTCTCAATAAAATTTTGAGCATCTTTTCACAACATTTTTTTCATCTTTAATCTCCTTGTGTTTTAACATCATTTTTATTATCCAAAGTTGCAAGTCCATTTTCATCAATATCTACAGTATTAGTGTTAGTTTTAAAAATATCTAACTCAAAATCAAAAGTTTCAATGTCTGGAATTATTTTATTTGTTTTATCAAGTTCATCTAATTTAAATTCAGTGGTTATATTTTTTTCTAAATTGATTTGATTTGTTTTTTCAATCAAAAATTCATCTTCATCTTTAATTTTTTCTTCTTCAAATGGATTAGTTACTGGAAAAATATTTTCTGAATTGCTAATATTAATTGAATTAGTTTTTGCTTCAACATCAGAAATAATTTCTAAATTAGGTTTTTCAATTATTCCTGAAGTATCTTCAAAAGATAAATCCATAATTTTGGTTTTATACTCTTCAAATTCTTTTTTCATAACTGTATCCTTTTTATTAGGATTACCAAATATTTTAGTTCTAATTTGCTTAATAATTGAACCATAAATTATGTAATAAACAAAATGGGCCACAAAAAGTAAACCAATAATTATTGATACAACATAACCTGATCAAGATACTAATAAAGACATAAATAATGAAACAATGATTCCGGCATTCATAACATCAGGTAATAATGAAGTAGAATTTGGTATTGTTCCTTTTTTATTCGTAAAATCATTTCATCAATCATTAAAAAAATGTTTAAAAACATTAGTTCCTGGAAACGCTGTTTTAGTTTCAATAATCTTAATTATCGATTCAACAATCAAAGCAATACCCATAGCAAAAAATAAATAAGGAAGTCAGGAAAAATGAAATTTACGATTAAATTTAACTGCAATAAATTTTTCGATTTTCAAATCTATTTGAAATAAATAACATAAACCAAGTGTAATAAAACCTACATAAATAAAATAAGAATAATATCCAAACAACATCCCAATAGTATAAGAATTGATTGTTGAAAAACCTCTAACTTGAACTATCGAAACAACAAATAAAAAAGCAAAAATAACAATCAAAATAATCCCTAAAAATTGTTTAGATTCAAATATTTTGTATTGTTTTTGATTATTAATAGATGTTTTTATCTTTTTTGCAAACATCGATTCATTTTTATTTTTATTCTTAAACATATTTGTAAATTATAAACAAAATTACCTATATCTAATTTCAAAGTTAATTTTAGAATAAAATATTCTTAATGTAAAGGAAGTTAAAAATGAAATTATTAGTTGTAGTAATTGAAAAATTTCAGGAAATTGAATTATATGGTTTTTTAGGTTCTCTAAAAAGATCACAAAAAGTGGAAAAAATAACATATTGAAATCCAGACGGACAAAATGAAGTTATTGGTGCAAATCAAATAGGTTCAATCAAAACTGAAATTAGTAATATTGATGTAAATGAATATGATGCTATTTTTGTTCCTGGGGGGGCAGCATGCATTGCATTAAGAACAAATAAAAAGGCAATTAATTTAATTAATAAATTTGTTGAAAATGATAAATGAATTTTTGCTATATGCGATGGACCAAACGCACTTTATGATAACAAAATTTTTATTGATAAAAATTATTCTTCATATCCAATTAAAAATATTTCTTTAGTTTCAGGAAAAAATAGAAATAAAAATTATGTAAGTGTTGATGGTAAATATATCACAGGAAAATGTCCATCTGCTTCAATAGATCTTGGTCTTAAAGTTATTGAAACATTATATGGAAAAGAACTTGCTCAAAAAACACATGATGAACTTTATGGAATTGAGGAATAAAAAAATGGGGTAGATAACGGGGATCGAACCCGCACATGTCGGAGCCACAACCCGATGCGTTAACCATTTCGCCATATCTACCACATGTCTCTTAATTATATTTTATTTTTTATCTAAGTATTCAAGAATTTTTAAACCTATTGCGTTTGTATTGTTTGTACCTATTTTTGGTTTTATTTTATCGGTTAAATCTTTATGCGAATTAGCCATTGCATATCCATTTTCTCCTGCACCTAAAATCATTTCATAATCATTACCACTATCTCCAAATGTAACAATGTTATTTTGAGAAATATTTAATGCACGAGCAAGTTCTTTTAATCCTTCTCATTTTGATCTATTTTTAGGATTCAGATCTAAATAATGACTATTAGTTAAATAAACGCTAAGATTTTGAGAAAACATATCTTTAAATTCATTAAAATGTTTAATACAAAAATCATCTTGACTATAAACAGATAATTGAGTAATTGTTTGACCATTAAACAATTTATTATCATTTGGGTGAGCAATAATATGTTTTTTAATATTAGCATCTATCTCTTGTGTTAATGGTGTTGGATTTTCATTTTCATTTTCTTTATCACCAATTCAATCTTGATCAGTATGCAACTTAAAAACTAAATTATATTTTCTGGCATAGTTAAAAATATCAATGTAATATTTTGGTTCAATACCATGTAAAATTAAAATTTCTTCTTTATCCACATCATAAACAACAGCACCATTATTACATACAAAGTAATTAACATAAGGCATTTTATTCTTTAAAGAAGATGTTCTAACTACACTTCTCCCAGTAGCAATAACAACAATATGCCCTTCTTCTTTTGCCCTTTTGAAAGCAAGCAATGTTTCAGGATGAACTTCTTTATTATCCATCAACATCGTTCCATCAACATCAGTTGCAAAAATATATTTTTTCATTAATTCTCCTCTTTTAGGTCACTATTTCATAATTTTTTAATTTCATCTTCAAAAGAACTATTTTTAAAAATAACATTATATAGAGCTTCTTGAATTGGTAAATAAAGATTATTTTTAATTCTAATTTTTTCAACTATACTTAAAGCAGTCAATCCTTCTAGAGTAACATTTTTGCTATCATTATTTTTTTTAACAAAATTCATTCCATAAGTAAAATTTCTCGAATTTTTATCTGTTGCTGTTAAGATTAAATCACCCAATCCTGTTAAACCATAAATTGTTTTTTCTCTACCTCCCATTTGTTTATTTAAAACTGATAATTCTTTCATTCCTCTAGTTAGATACGAAGCTAGAGTATTTATTTTAAAACCTAGTTGACTTAACATCCCAGCACCAATAGCTAAAATATTTTTATAAATACCACCAATTTCAGCACCAGTAACATCTGTTTGCATATATAACTTGAAATAATCTGTTCTAAATAATTCTTGGACTTCTTTAATTTGTTTTTTATCATAACCTATTGCAGCAATCAATGTTAAAGCTTTTCTCACAATTTCGATTGCAAATGAAGGTCCTGAAATTGAAACAACACCTCTAATATATTTATTTTTTTTAGATTTTTCAACCAACCCTTTATGCAAAGGATTTTCTGATTTTGGATAAAAACCTTTACAACCATTAACAATTAAAGTATCATTTTTTAAATTTTTGATAATTATATTCATAACATCATCAATAACAATTGAAGGGATAGCCAAAACAATATAATCTGCATTTTTAATAGCTAAAATTAGATTATTTGAAACATTAAATTTATTTACTTTAATGTTTTTAAAGTACTTTGCATTTCTTCCATTTTTTAAATCATTTAATTCATTTTGATCAATACCATATATCAAAACATCATTATTTGGATTTGCATCTTTTAAAACATTTCCAAGAGCGGTTCCTAAAGCTCCTGAACCAATAATTGTAATCTTTTTCATAACAATTATTTTACTTATTTTATTCTAGGAAAAATAATTTTATTTTCATTAATAGATATATCATTAAATTTTTCAAAATTCTCAATCTCATCAAAATCAAAATTATCAACATTTAAAATTTGTTTAAATTGATTTACAAAATCTGGACATACAACTTCTAACATTGATAAAACAGCATAAGAACCATTAAGCAATAAATTTAATGTTGTCTCGAGCAAATCTAAATTATTTTTCATTTTTCAAGGCAACGTTAAATCGATGTATTTATTTAAATCTCTTGCAAGATGAAGCATTGATTCAAAAGCTAGATCTATCTCAAATTTATCAAAATGTTTTTTAAATTTTTCAAAATTATTTGAAATAGATTTAATTATGTCTAAATCATGATTATTATTTGTTTTTTTAAACTTTACAGGGGCGCAAAAATTTTGTCTAATCATCGAAATTGTTCTTGATATTAAATTACCAATTGTATTTGCTAAATCAGAATTATAAGAATTTATCAATAACTCTTCTGAAAAAATGCCATCTTTATAAATAGATATTTTAGAACTAAAAAAATACTTAATAATTTCAGGATCATACTTATTCAAAAGGCTTAATGGATCGATAACATTTCCTTTTGATTTTGACATCTTACCTTCAGGAGTTATTAATCAACCATGAGATAAAATGGTTGTTGGCAACCTAATATCAAGTGACTTTAAAAATATAGGTCAATAAATACAATGAAATCTAGTTATTTCTTTACCAACAATATGGACAATTTCATCCCCATTTTTTCAATATTTAATAAAGTCTTTTTGTGGATTTTCAAAATCAAACCCTAAAGCACTAATATAATTAAATAAAGCATCTAATCAAACATAAATCACATGTTTTGGATCTTTAGTTATTTGAATTCCTCATTCAAATGAAATTCTTGTGACAGAAAGATCTTCAAGATTTTTATCTAAAAAATTATTCTTTAGTTCTTTCCAAATATTTTTTGGAATAATAAAATTTTTATTTTTTTCAACATAATCAATTAATCAATGAGTAAATTTATTCATTTTAAAAAAATAAGATTCTTCTTGAATTCATTCTAATTTATGACCACTAATTGGATGATAAAAATTATCATCTTTCTTAATTGCTTCTTTTTCTAAAATGAATTCTTCATCATTAATTGAATATAAACCTTTATATTCTCCTTTATAAATCAAACTTTTATCTAACATCTTATTAAAAATTTCTTCAACAATTTTTTCGTGATATTTATTCGTAGTTCTTGAAAAAAAATCGTAATTAATTTTTGTTTTCTTTCATAAATCAATAAATTTATTGCTTTGAATATCAACATATTCTTGAGGACTAATTTTTTTTTCTTGAGCCTTTTTTTCTATTTTTTGTCCGTGTTCATCGCTACCAGTTAAAAATTTAACATCATATCCCATTTTGATCTTGTAATTTCTCAATACTCAAGCAATAGTTGTCGAATACAAATGACCTATATGGAGATTACCAGAAGGATAATATATTGGTGTTGTTATGTAAAATGTTTTCTTCTTATTGCTCATAAATCATATTTAATTACAAATTATATTTCATTCCACTTTTTACTTATCAATAAATTGCTTTAACAGACCTATTATAGAACTTAACAAACTTAACTTATCATAGATTGTATTAACTATTTTTTTCTTTTGCGGCTCTATTACCACCAAGAAGTTTTTTAATAATTTCATACGCTAGTCCTGCAGCAGATCAAATTAATAAAAAAACAAATGAAGTTACATATAAACCAAATGGTGCTGTTGAAAAACCTAGAATTTTATACACATCTTCAAAATAATTACTTATATGGAACATAGATATGGAAGCAAATTGATCAATCTTTGAAGTGCCTTCTCATATATTAACGCCCATTATTTTTTTATTTCCAAATCCATCTTTTAACATATATATGAATCATACTAATCAAAAAATTACAATTAATACTGCAAAAATAAACATTCCAATTTTAAATATAAAATTTAAAACCTTTCATAAACCTTTTTCTTCTTTAAATTTAAAAGCAGAAATAAATTGTTTGGTAGAGAAAACTAAAACTGATAAAGTAATTGAAGTAAAAGCAATTAAAGAAATAATCCCTCCGCCAAATGCTAGTCATTTACCAAATTTTTCGCTATTGTCTGCAATTGTATTTAAAACTCAAACAAGCGTAAAAAAGAAAACTGATAAAACTGCAGTAGAAATATATTTGCCTAATTGCATTTTTCTCTTTTTCATAAACATTAACCCTTTTCACAATGTTATTATCTATTTATGTAAAATTATTTTACAGAAAAAATTAATTATGAAGTTATTTAGAAAAAGTAAAGAATCTCTTGAAACTCAACAACAAAAACAAATTAAAAACGAAGAAGCTTCAATTAAAAAAAGAGAAAATAAAAGAAGAAAAAAAACCATTAAAGAAATGGCTTTTAAGTCAGCAGAATTTAGAGAAGCAGAATTTTTGTTGCAAAAAATTAACTATTTAGGTAAATCAATTAAAAATTTAACAGATGAACAATTAAAAACAAAAACCAGATTCTTTAAACAAAGATTAAGCAGAGGAGAAACACTTAACGATATTAGAATAGAAGCTTTTGCAGTTGCCCGTGAAGCAACATTTAGAGTTTTAGGTAAAAGACCATTTGATGTACAAATTCTTGGCGGACTAATTCTTGATATGGGGTCGGTTGCTGAAATGAAAACAGGAGAAGGTAAAACAATTACTTCAATTGCTCCTATATATCTAAATGCTCTCGAAGGTCAAGGAGTAATTGTTTCTACCGTTAATGAATATCTTGCTGAACGTGACTCCGAAGAAATGGGTGAAGTTTTTAAATGATTAGGTTTAACAGTAGGATTGAATAAAGCTAATATGTCTCCGCATTTAAAAAAGCAAGCATATGCATGTGATATAACATATTCAATTCATTCAGAGTTAGGGTTCGATTATTTAAGAGATAACACTGTAACAAATATTAACGAAAAAGTTCAAAGAGGATTGAATTATGCGCTTATTGATGAAGTTGATTCAATTTTGATTGATGAAGCAAAAACTCCTTTAATCATTTCCGGTGGACAACAAAACGAATCATCTTTATACACAAATGCTGATTTATTTGTTAAATCATTAGAAAAAGATGACTATTTTATTGACCAAGAAACTCAAGGAATTTCTTTATCTTATAAGGGTGTTGAAAAAGCTAATAAATGATATAAAACTAATAATTTATTCAAAATTGAAAATACTGAGATAGTGCACCGTATTCAAAATGCTCTTAGAGCAAACTTGATAATGAAAAAAGATTTTGAATATGTTGTTCTAAATGGAAAAATAGAATTAGTTGATCAATTTACAGGTCGTATTATGGAAGGTCGTTCTTATTCTGAAGGATTACAACAAGCTATTCAAGCTAAAGAAAATGTAGAAATTGAACCAGAAACTAAAACACTCGCAACAATTACATATCAAAATTTCTTTCGTATGTTTAAAAAATTATCAGGGATGACAGGGACAGGAAAAACAGAAGAACAAGAATTTATTAATACATACAACATGAGAGTTAATGTTATTCCAACCAATAAACCAATAGCAAGAATAGACCATGAAGATCAAATATATTTAACTATGGAAGCCAAATATAAAGCTTTGGTTAAAGAAATTAAAAAAATACATGCTAAAAAGCAACCAATTTTAGTTGGTACTACTCAAGTTGAAGAATCTGAATATTTGCATAAATTGTTACTAACTGAAGGATTACCTCATACAGTACTAAATGCTAAACAAAATGCTGAAGAAGCTGAAATTATCAAAAAAGCTGGAATTTTAGGAGCAATAACCATTGCCACAAATATGGCAGGTCGTGGAACAGATATAAAATTAGGCGAAGGCGTAAAAGAAGTGGGTGGTCTTTATGTCTTAGGTACAGATAAGTCTGAATCAAGAAGAATTGACAATCAATTAAAAGGTAGATCTGGAAGACAAGGAGATGTTGGAGAATCTAAATTTTTCTTATCAATTGAAGATCGATTAATTCAAAGATTTTCATTACAAGATAAATGAAAACAAATTTTTCAATCTTTTGGCGAAAACAAAATTACAGGTGGACAAATAGTAAAAGCATTTGAAAGAGCGCAAAAGAAAATCGAAGGATTTAATTATGATTCGAGAAAAAGTATTTTAAATTATGATGATGTTGTTCGTAAACAAAGAGAACTTTTGTATTATCAAAGAGATTTAGTTTTAAAACTAGACAATTTATCTCCAATAGTGCGCAAAATGATAATTAATGTTTCAAAACAAATTTTATTTTTAAAAGATATAACGCTAGATAATGGATCTATTGATTATAATGCTTTAGTAGATTATATAAATGAAACATTTTTCAAAAAAGATGCTCAATCTTACAAAGTTAAAAAAGAAGATTTAATTCATTTACCAATTGATTCAATTCCTAAATATTTTGAAAATAAAATGACAAATATTTTTAATAGTCAAGAAACTATTATTGTTAACAAAAATTCCACAAGAGTTTTCCAATCTTTTTTAAGAGAGATTATTCTAACTCATTTAGATTTCTATTGACAAGAACACATTAATATGATGGATAAATTAAGATCATCAACAAGCATTGTTCAATATTCACAAAAAAATCCTTATCAAATCTATACAGAAGAAGGAACAAATAAATTTAATGAGATGATAGATGAAATTGCTTTATCTTCTATTTCAAATATTTTTAAAGAAATTTTTTCTTTCACAAGAAATGTTGAGTCTCAAAAAGATATATCAAATTCAAACATATTACAAAAAACTCTTCTTGAACAAATAGTTACTATGTCAAATGAAGATTTAAATCTATTTTATGAAGGAAAAAAAGAAATTGACCTTCAAATGAAATATGATGATCCAATACAAGCAGAATTATTAGAATTGGATTTAATTTTAATTAATTCAAATGCTAAAAAAATTTAATGAAATTTTAGTGATTTTTATAAAAATTAAATAACAAATACTTGATATTCATTTTTTTTAATTTATCACCCAACAATGTTAAATATGTAGCATAAATGTTATAAGGAATTTCTAAAGATGAGAGATTGTTTATAACTAAAGCAAAAGAGGACAAGCTTTATTTTTTGTCTCTGGTTTTGATCATCATAAAGTTGATATATTTGTTTCTAAAGAAGAAAGTAATAATTTTTAAAATCACTTTTTTAACAATATTTATTAATAGATGATTTATAATAGTGATGTTACTTAAAGTAACCGTTCTGAAAAGGTTTTTTAAATAGCTATGTAGTTATACCTTAAAGGCGAGCCACATTTAAGAATCTTAAATTAAATGTTGCTAATAAACTACCATGAAGGAGATAATAATATGATTGCAATTATCAAAACTGGTGGTAAGCAATTACTTGTTAAAAAAGATGATGTTATTTATATCGAAAAAATTGAAGGAAAAGAAGGAGAACAAGTTACATTTAATGAAGTTCTACTTGTAGGAGATAAAGTTGGAACACCATTAGTAAAAGGTGCAACAGTATCAGGAACAATTGAAAAACAAGGGAAAGCCAAAAAAATTATTGTTTACCGTCACAATGCTAAATCAACACACAAAAGAAAATTAGGACATCGTCAACCATATACTAGAGTAAAAATCGATGATATCAAAGGATAGGTGATAAACTATGGCAACACATAAAGCTGCAGGGAGTAGTAAAAATAATCGTGAATCACATAGTAAACGTTTAGGTCAAAAGTTAAGCGATGGACAATATACAAATGCAGGTCAAATTATTTTTAGACAAAGAGGAACAAAAATTCATCCAGGTAATAATGTAGGAATCGGTGGTGATGACACATTGTTTGCATTAATTAATGGATATGTAAAATACGAAGTAAAAAGAAACAGAAAATATGCTTCTGTTTACGAAGTAAAAAAATAATATTTGTACAATTTAAATTATTTTAAAAAATATTTATCAATCCTTATTATGTTAATCAATAAAAATTTTTATTATTTCTAAATCTTTATTTACAAGTACAAAATTTACTTTTTCATTAATAATAAAATCACCATAATAATTTGGTAGATTTAAATTTCTTGCACTATTGTAAGAAGACACTTTAACCAATTCTTCTCAAGAACAATTAGTAATATTTTTAAAATTTTTTAAAACCTCATTATAAGGTAATGCAGAACCTGATAAAGTTGTTGTTCCTTTTAAATAAAATCAATGATCTTTTTTTTCGATATCAAGATTGCCTAATTTATATTCTCCATTTTCTAAACCTTTAGGAGATAGAGAATCAGTAATAACACTAAGATTATCAATATTAAAATTTTTGTAAGTGTATTTTATTACTTCATTTGCAACATGAACTCCGTCTGCAATTAATTCAATATTTAAATCACTATTAAATTCTTTATTAAACATTGCATTAACAATACCTAATTTATTTGAATGTGAAAATCCACTCATTGCATTATAAAGATGAGTAATTCTTTTAATACCATTTGTCAAAACTAACTTTGCTTGTTCATAATTTGCATCTGAATGACCTAAAGCAAAAATAAAATCATTTTGATATTTTTTAATTAATTTTTGATTTTGTTCTTTACTTGCATCAACTGTAAAAATAATTGGAAAATTTTTGAAATTATGTTTAACATCATTTAAAAATTTTTCATCTAAAGGAATAATTAAATTTTCTTCATGAGCTCCTTTTTTAGCTTTTGATATAAAAGGTCCTTCATAATATCAACCAACTAATTTTGGTAATTTCTTATTGTTACTTTTAAAAATTAAGTTATTAATATCAATAAAATCGCTTCTAAGTTTATCTAACGTTGCTGTTACACAAGAACCAACAAAAGCAACAAGTCCTTCTTTTTTTAAATTAGAAACATAATTTTCATATTTTTTCAAATCTTTTAAATCATCATTAAAAGAAAAACCAAATCCACCATGAGTATGCGAATCAATAAAACCTGGCATTAATATATTGTTATTGCAATCAAAACCTTCTAAATTTGTCTTTCCTTCATTAACACCTTTTAAAATGCCATTCTCAATTTCTATCCATCCAAAAAATTGTCTATCTTTTGTGGTAATCAAAGCATTCTTATAAATCAATATTTTCTCCTGCCTTTTCATCAATAACTATAGTTACATCATTATGTAATGCAAGAGCACTTGCAGGAAAATTAATATCAAAAGCTATGGATTCTTTTAATTTTTTTATAGCATCTTGCTTTGATTCGCCAAAAGCTAAAAGAATTATTTTTTTAGCTTTTAAAATTGATTTTATTCCCATTGATAAGGCTTGTTTAGGGACATCTTTTGTATCTCCGTTGAAAAACTTATCTGCATTAACCTTAATTGTTTCTTGAGTTAAATTCACAACTCTAGTTAATGAATTAAGTTCGGATCCTGGTTCGTTAAATCCAATATGTCCATTTGTTCCAATTCCTAAAATTTGTAAATCTATCCCTTTTTTTGAATCAATTAATTCATCATAATTAATAGAATTTTGTTCTGGAAAATGAGTATTGCTTTTGTTAATGTTTACTTTTGAAAATAAATGATGATCCATAAATACTTTATATGTTTGTGGGTGGTTTTCGGGTAACCCCAAATATTCATCTAAATTAAATGTTTCAACTTTTGATCAATCTGTTTTATTTTCATTATGGTCTTTGACAAGAATTTCATACAATTTAATAGGTGTTGAACCTGTGGCTAAACCCAACTGTACTTTTGATTCTTTTTTAATCAAATCAATTATTTCATTGGCAGCATATTGTGATGCTTCAATTTCATTTTTAAATTTAATAAACTTCATTTTTATCTCCTAGGTTTTATCATCCCTAATTAATTTTAATAAAAATCAAATTTAAATTTCATTCTAAATTTTGTAGACTTTATTATAAAAAAATAGTTTAAATACCAAATATTTTATTCGAATTTGTTATCAACTCATAATGGAATAAATACTTATCTAGTTAATAAATATTTAAAAATTAATTTTTTAAATAAAATAATTAAGAAAACTTTTTTGTTGGACTTTTGTATAATGAAGCAATATGGTTTTATCAAAATTACAACAAATAATTCAATAAATCTTTAAAGATTTTAAAGCTATAAAAATTAAATAAAAAATATTAATTCTAAATCTTTTCTTAAAGAAGATTTAGAAAAATTAGTTAACATCTTAGAAGATGAAGTAAAATTGTAATTAAGACAACTTTATATAAATGATTTATTTTTAACTATTGTTCAATACAAAAGCTTTTTCTATCGTCAATGTTAAATTATTATTCAAAAAACTACTTATGTGTAATTTGCATTTCACAAAATTGAATACTAATTTTGTAAAAAATTAAAAATATTAAATAAATTTGCAAAATTATAATTATTCAATTAAATTTAAATTAAAATCTTGAAAAAGATGTTCAAAACAAAATAATAAAGATTTTTTACATATTTATAATAATTACTATTAACACATTAAAAATTAGTTTAAATATCCTCTATTTTTTTAATATACATCTCTTTTATATTATTTATATTTGAATTTTTATTTTTTTCATAAAAAGAATTAAAATCACTCATTTCTGGATTATTTTCAATAAATTTATTTTTAGAATTACCTAGAATCTTATTTAATTGATTGTTTAATTGCTTATAAATATTTAGTAAACTTTTTTCTATCATTTTATCAATTTCTTGAAAATTTTTACCATATAATTCACTTTTATCTATTGACAAAACAAAACTTTTTTGTTCTATGACTTCAGAATATTTTTGTTTCATTTTGTCAAGTTTTTTTGCAATGTATTCTTTATCACCATTTAAACATAACAAGTTTCAATATTTATTAAATTCCAATTCAAAACTATTGATTGCATTCTTTATATCGCTAAAATAACTTGAAATAGTTGTTTCTAGGGTTTTATTTATTTTCAAATTACAAGATTTTATTTTTTCTTCTAATTTATTTTTTTCTTTCGATATTTTTAATATCTTAGTTTGAAAAACCTTATTATTTTTGTTAATTATAAAGTTTTCATATTCGAAATCATGTATTTTTAATTCTTTAATTTTTTTTGTTAAATAATCAATTTTTACAAATCTAAAATCATTAGGTGTTTTTTTAAAAATATTATTAATTAATTCTGATAATACTTTATCATTAAATTCTTCTTTTTGTAATAAATCAAAATTATCATCTGCAACATTTAAATAATTTTTAAAAATCTCAACATATTCTTTGTGAGAAATAGATTCATTGTAAATCATTTGATAATTTTTAATATCATCAATATTAGCTCCAATTTGGAATTTCATTTTTTGATATGCAAAGTCTCTATTAAATGTTTTTTTGGTAAAAAACAATTTTTCTCTAAATGAAAAATATTTATTATCAAATACTTTTTTCTCTATTTCACACATTTTTATTAAATTAATATCATTAATTCCACTTATTTTATATTTCATAAAATCATAAATATATTCTATAATTTCCGTTTTTTCATTTATGTCATTAATTTTTTTATTAACTTCATCAATAAAATTATTTAGAGTAAATTTTTCAACAATTTTAGTAAAAATTAGTTCTGAATATAATTTTTTATTTTCTAGTAAAAATTTAGGATTAAATAGATACTCAAAAAAATTGTTCATTGTTTTATTGTTGCCAAATAACATTATTTTTTTTCAAAAAATTTCTAAAATTTGATTTACAAATTTTTTATATTTATCATAATTTTCATTTATTATAACTTCAATGATATTATCTTGAATAAAATCATTATATTTAATTCGCTCAATCTCATTTAAAATTGATTTGTTGCCAACAATATTAATTTCAGGTTTTATAATGCTACTATTTAACATATCATTTAATATTTTCATTTTTTCATTAGATTTTACTTTCATAAAAAATGAACTAATTAAATTAATGTTAATTTCAATAATTTTAAATCAATCTTTAATATTAATTTCATTATATTTTTCTTTAAAATCATAAGGAAAAACACTTATTTTTATATTCATTTTTGAATTTATTATTTTCTTAATAATGTTTGTTGATATACTTTCGTTTGAAATTTTAAAAGTATTTTCAGCTCTTAAATTAAAACTATCAAAAACAATCTCAACATTTAACGAACCTTTTTTATTCAATTTATTTAAAAATTTTTCAAAATCATCTATAGAAAATGAAAACTTTGTTTTTATGTTCTTTGCAAAAGTAAAATAATTAAACAAATTCACAAATTTTCTTAAAAAATCATTTTCTTCATTTGAAGAAGATTTAGTGTCAATATTTTTCATTTCGTCTATAACTTTTGAAAAATATTTTAAAAATTCATTAATTATTTGTTGCGATTTAAATAAATTATTAATTTTTTTAGTTTCTTGAAGTAGTTCCAATTCTTCTAATAATAATATTTTTTGTATTAATTCATAAAATCTTTCATCATCAAAAACTTTAATAGATTTGAATTCTAAAAATGATTTGAAATAATTATCAATAACTTCAAGATCATCTTCTTTATTCATATCAAATGATTCTTTATAACCATCTAATAATAGCTCTGTTCTAGAAAATTCGAGATATTCAATGAATTTTTCGTTTTTTATCTCTGCTAATGTTAATGTAATTCAAAATAAAATTACTAATTTTTGATTCTTTTCAATTTCGAAAATGTTATATGCGTCAAAAATATTTTTTATAAAATGTACTTTTTCTTTAATTTTAATTTTTATATTTTCTTCATCATTAGAATCTAAAACAAAAATATTAGAAATATTTGATGATTTTAATTTAATTTCATCATTTAACAAAAATGAGAGTATTTCCGAAATATTACTATCAAAATTAAAAAAACTTTCTTGTTCTAATTCTTTTGATTTTTTTCTAATTATATCTATTAATAGTCTTATATTATTAATGTCTTTTGAGATGTAATCTATCATCATTGGAAATTTGTTATGAAGAATAGTAGAAACAGAAATAAAATAAGAAACTATTTCTTCATCATTATATTCATTGTTTTTAAACACAATTTTTTTTGAATTGAATAATCTCTTCATTAACCGATTTACATCTATATCAAGAGAATCAAACATAAATTTATTAAAAATAAACTTATTTATATAATCTTTAAATGATCTATAAGATGGTTCTATAAAATTGGAAGTTTTATCAAATATATTTCTCTTGATTTCAACACTTGTATTAGTCAAAAAATCAATGTCTTTTATTAATTCTTCAAACATTTCTATCGCATTTATTTTAGGAATGAAAGAGGATCTGATACAGTAATTAAAATATTTGTTAACATATTCTGTTGGTTCACAATTATTTTTATGTTTTTTAATAGATTTTAAAATCTTTGATTCATCAAGAGGTAGAATGTAAATGCAATTTTTTAAATTTAAAAACGAAACAATTGAATCTAGAATTTTAACAATTTTTTCTTCATCATTTATTCTATCAATATCATCAAAAACAAAAATTGTAGGTCTATTTGTTGTTCTGTAAAAAACATTAATAACTTCTTGTAAATGGCATATAAACTGATCGATAAATTTTGATCTTTCTTGAAAAATATTAACACTTTCTGTTTTGTCTTTATTGGTTATTCCTAAAATAGAATCTAATACTTCATTCTTAAAATTTAAATAATTTTCATTTTGAGAGATAAATTGTTTTTTTGAATCTAAATATTTTTTAACATAATCTTCATTATTAATAATTTGTGTAATAGCTTCTTTTACAATATTTCTAACAAAAGGATCATCTTTATTTTGAGAAATATTTACTAAATTTGATATATTTCAGAGATTTATTTCTACATAATTATAAAATTCATTTAAATCATTTGCTAAGGTTTTTATCATTGAAGTTTTCCCTGTACCTCATCTTGAAAAATAGGCAATTGAAATAGAATAAAAATTTTGTACATTTCAAGAATTTTCGGAACTAATATTTTTTTCAAGATATTTTAAAAGAATTTTTTTTATAATTTTATAATCTGGTCTATTTTTATATAAATTCTTATTAGGAAATGACGAATTTTCTATAAAACTTATATTTTTATATGATTTGAAAGAACTAATTTTATTTTTAAGAAGAAAATCTTTATTTTTTGAAGCATTATTCAAAACACCATATTTATCTTTTTCTTTAAAAAAAATATCTATTTTCTTTAGTTCTGTCAAAATTCTAAATCCAACTGTATATTTTTTTAAAAAGAATGATAATGCTTCTTGAAACGATTCCTTATTTTTATTTTTTAACTCCTTGTTATTGAATTTATTATATAAACGTACAAAATCATTAAAATCTTCTTCTTTAATCTCTTGATATTGAATGTTAAGTAACAATTCATTTTTTGATTCATTACAAAAATCAATAATAAAATTCAACATTTCTTCTTTATTTTGTTCGTCAAAATTAATCAAAGGAATATTTAATTTTAAACTCTGATCTAATAAATTATATTTGTCTAAATATAAAAATAATTTCTTGTACTTTTCATCTATAAAATCATTAGTTTTAAATTGTGTTATAATATCATTTAAATCATCACTTAATCTTTCATTTTCAATGGCTAAATCAAAGCTATAATGACAATCTGGACAAAGTAGAATTAAATTTTTGTGATGACTCAATAATTTTGAAGAATATCTTTGTTTCTCATCATTATTTTCTTGTACATCAAAATTAAATTCATTTTTGTTTTCATCCATTTCTTGTTTAAATCTATCATTTATCACTTGTGATTTTATAAAATTAGGTCTTATTCTATCATTATTAGCAGAAATAATGTGCGCAATTTCACCCAAAACTTTATTTTTTTTACTCTTGTTATCAAATGTTCATGAAAGCAAATGAATATTACAAAAAACACATTTTCCATTAGCACTAACTCAAACACTATATTTAGATAATGATGTTATTTGTCTACCATAATTATTTTTGTTTGACATTTATTCTCCATGATTAATTTTTTTTAATAATAAATTTTTTATAATTTTTTTTGATTTTATTGGCTATATCAATAATACAAAACTAATTTTTTATTGCTATCACAAGTATATCAAAACTTCATAATAGTTTAAATTCTATTAATGTAATGTTTAAAAATTTACTAATCAATAAAAAATTTAGAAATTAAACTTATAAAAATTCGAATTTATAAAATGAGTTATTAGCAAGTATCATTATGCTCTATAAACTTTGCTTCTTATTATAAAGATATTCAATTTGCTTACGATTGCTATTACAAAAAAATCTCATTCTATAAAAAAACGAGATTTTTTTATTCAATTTAAGAATTAAAAATTATTTTTCTTCTTCAACTTCTGCTTTGATTGGTCCATCATTATTATCATCTTCTTTTTCTGTTGCTGCTTTATTTGCTTGTTGATTTGCATACATTGATGCTGCTTGCTCAATTTGATCTAGTTTAGTTTTTAATTCCTCAATTTGTTTTTTCTCAATCATTTCTTTCAAAGTAGCAATTTCTTTTTCAGATTGTTCTTTCATTTTTGGATCCATATCTTTAGAATCAGTAATTGATTTTTCCATCATATTAATTAATGATTCAGCACGAATAATTGTTGATCTTTCTTCTTTTCGTTTTTGATCTTCTTCTTTATGTGCTTCAGCATCTTTAACCATTTTTTCAATTTCTTCATCAGATAATCTAGTTGAATTTTGAATGGTTATTGTCGCTTCCTTGTTATTTTTTTTATCTTTTGCTGTTACAGTTGTAATACCATTAACATCAATTGAAAACGAAACTTCGATTTGTGGAACTCCACGTGGTGCTGGATCAATTCCACTTAGATTAAATTGACCTAAAACTTTATTTCCCTCTAAAACTTCTCTTTCACCTTGAACAACTACAATTGAAACTTCTGTTTGATTATCAGCAGCTGTTGAGAATACCTGTGATTTTGTTACAGGGATTGTTGTATTTCTTTTAATCAAAGGAGCAATAATATCACCTTCAGTTACAATACCTAATGTTAATGGTGTAACATCTAGTAATAAAACATCAGAAACATCACCAGCTAAAACTCCACCTTGAACTGCTGCACCAATTGCAACAACTTCGTCGGGATTAATTGTTCTGTTAGGAGCTTTACCTAAAGTTTGCTCAACCATTTTCTGAACTGCCGGAATTCTTGTTGAACCACCAACTAATAGAACTTCATCTAGATCAGAAGCTTTTAATCCCGCTTCTTTTAGTGCATCCATAATTGGTTTTCTTGTTCGATCAACAAGATTAGCTGTCATTTTCTCAAAATCAGATCTTTTTAATTCTAATTCAACGTTTAATGGTCCATTATCAGTAATAGCTAAAAAAGGTAAATTGATTGTTGTTGAATCAGAACCAGATAATTCAATTTTAGCTTTTTCAGCTGCTTCTTTTAATCTTGACATCGCCATTTTGTCTTTTGAAACATCAAAATTATTATCTTTTTTAATTTTGTCTTTAATTCAATCAACAATTACATTATCTCAGTCATCACCACCTAAATGATTATCACCACTTGTTGCTAAAACTTCAAAAGTCCCTTCTGACAATTCAAGAATTGAAACATCAAATGTTCCTCCACCTAAATCGTATACAAGAATTTTTTGTTCTTTATCTTTTTTATCAACTCCATAAGATAAAGCAGCAGCAGTAGGTTCATTAATGATTCTAACTACATCTAATCCCGCAATTTTACCTGCCACTTTAGTAGCTTCACGTTGGTCATTGTTAAAATAAGCCGGAACTGTAATAACAGCTTTTTCAATTTTTGAACCAACTTTTTTTTCAGCATATTCTTTTAAATACATCAAAATAAAAGCCGAAACTTGTTCTGGAGTAAATTCTTGCTCTTTACCATCTACTTTTACTTTAACTTTTTCATTTGTTCCCATTAATCTTTTAACAGAGGCAATTGAATCAGGATTTGTTTCTAATTGTCTTTTAGCAATTTCTCCAACTATTCTTTCTCCATTTTTTCAAGCTACAACTGATGGTGTTGTTCTTTTACCTGCAGGATTTTCTAAAACTATAGTTTCTTTTCCATCCATTACTGCAACTACTGAATTTGTTGTCCCAAGGTCAATACCAATAATTTTTTCTTTTGCCATAATTTATTCCTTTCCTAAATAATTAACATTATTTAAATTATTTGTTCTAATTAACATTTTAACACAAAATTAGCACTTTAATATAAAAATTGCTAAATTTTTATTTTATTTATCTATTTTGCAATCTAAAACAGTTTCAATTGTTTCTTTTGGCGCTTTTGTGTTTAACATCATGTATGTTAAAAATCCATTTTCAATAATCGATCCTGTAGATCTGTAAAAAGAAATATTGGGATCTTTAATCAAAATTCTTTTTGCAAATTTAGTTGGCAAACCAGCATCAGAAAATATTGCAATAGTATCAACATTTTTAAACTCATTTATTTTTTCGTGTATTTTAGTAAGAATTATTTCTTCATCATTTTCGTCTAAACCAATTGGCAAAAAATAAAAATTAAAATGATTACAAACATTTTGCGATTTGAAGTATTTTACAACTTCGTTACTAAAATTATTGCTATATGTGATAATGATAAAAATTGTCATCTGTTTTCCTTTTATATTTAATATTTAAATTATTTCTTTATACGAAAAAGCGAATAAAACACTTTAATCTGCTTATAATTTTACAACTTTATACTTCAAATAACATCTTTAATCTAAGACTAAATTTTCAAAAAAAGTTGCAATCCCGTCTTCATCATTGGATTTAGTAATAAATGTAGCAATTTTTTTTGTTTTATCTTGAGCATTACCCATTGCAACCGATCATTTAGCAACTTGAAACATACTTAAATCATTTTCGGCATCACCAAACACTAAAGTTTCATTAAGATTTATTATTCCTTGATCATGAAGTTTTTGTAAACCATTACCTTTGGATTGATTATTTGGCATAATATCAAATACTTCATTTTGTGAACGCACAATATAAACATCATTTATTTTGGATACTTCATTTTCAATTACTTGATATTTTTTTGCAGGAATCTCAGAATAAATAATCAAAAATTTAATAATATTAAATTGAGTAATATTAAATTTTTCTGGTTCGTTGATAATTGTAATTTTTACTCTACTTTCTTCAGGAAAATTCTCATTAATATTTTTTATTAGAGTTAATCATCTGGATTCTGGATTTGTTAAATTGTTTTTATACATAAAAATTTGTTCTTTTGTATAGAGAACAAAAACAGCATCATTTTTAATTAGTATATTGTAAATATTTTGCGCTTTACTAGAGTTAATTTCATTAAACGAAATCACTTGTTTTTTAATTGGATCAAACATAAGCGCACCATTGCAAGAAATAACGGGCAATAAAGGATTAATGATTTTAATTTCATTTTGAGCATAGAAATAAGGTCTCCCTGTTGCAATAGAGCACTTTATTCCTTTTTGCTCTAATTTTTTTATCATTTCAACAGTTTTTAATGAAGGGATTTTTTTTGAAGTTAAAAGAGTTCCATCTAAATCAAAGTAAACATATTTGATGCTATTTAAATTTAATTTGTTTTTCATTTTATCATTACTCCAAACTTTATTTAAAATTCTGTATATTTATTTGATAAATAAAAATAATATCAGACAAATATCATTTATTTTTAATTAAGAAATTTAGAAACCGTTCAAATAAATCACATTTATTTTAATAAAATATTATTTTATATTGAATGAGCTTGTTGCAAATAATGTCTATCTTTTTAAGTAAAATATAGAATATGCTACTCGAAAATAATAAAAAAATGTTTTTATATGAAGTAGATCCATTATTTTTTTACGATAATAATGATGATGGCTTTGGAGACTTTTCAGGTTTTATTAAAAAAATTGATTATTTTAATTTTTTAAATATTGATGGCATAGTTTTTCCTGATATATTTAACCAAGAAGATATCATTTTAAAAAATGTTCAAGTTAATATTTTTGATAAATATGGAAATATTAACGAACTCAAAAAAATTATTAATTTACTAGCAGAAAATAAAAAAGAATTTTTTATTGAAATAAATTTGGAAAAGATATTAAATTCAGCGATTATAAAAACATCATTAGAAGATTTTAAATTAAAAGATATAAGCCAATTTATTGAAGAAGAAAATTCATTTTCAAATAATGATTTAAACTGAAATACAGAAAAAAGAATTAATGCTTTTAAAAAAATAATTGAATTTTGAACAAAAATAAATGTTAACAATTTTATTTTCACAGATTTTGAATATTTATATGATTCTAATAATAAATTAGATTCTAAATTATTAAAACAATTAAAAATATTATATTCTACAACTAAAGAAATAAGCCCAAAAGCAAAGATCGGAATTAAATCATTATTTTTCCAAAACAAAATAATTAATACGATTTTTAAAAAATATATTAGTGTCATATGTGATTTTTACATTGACGCATCTTATTCATTAATTGCAACAGAGAAAAAATATCCTTTTGATATTATGAAAAAATTTGTCTACAAGAATGTTTTTAAAAAAATTAAAAAAATAAAAATTAAAAAACAAAATATTTCAAAATACTTTATTTCTTTTAATAACAATAAAATTGGAAGAGTAAATTCAAGATGATTAAACGAAAATAATTTAATTAATGAATCTAATAAATGTTTATTAATGTTATCTAATATGCTTCCTTATTCTTCAATTACATACTATGGAGATGAAATTGGAACTCTTAGATTAAATATTAATTCTAAAGACGATTTTTACGATTATGAATATGTTGAAAAAAAAAGAAAAATGGAATTTAATGAATTTAAAATTTTAGATTTTGAATATTCACAAAAATTTCTATCTAGAATCAATGCACAATCCACTTTTGTTTGATCTAATGAATTAAATGGTGGGTTTTCAAAACATAAAAAAATTTTTAGAAAATTACCAATAAATTATTTAACTCATAATTTAAAAAATGAATATTCTTATCCAGATTCGATAGTTAATTTTTTTAGAAATATAATAAATTTAACTAAGAAATTTTCATTTAATAATGACTCAGAAAAAGAAAAAATGATTATTAAATTAAGAAATAAGACTTTTATTATTAAAATTTGCGAGAAAGAAGAACAAAAATTAATTGTTATTAACTTATCAAATAAATCAATTAATAAAAAAATTAATAATAATTGAGAAGTAAAAATTAGCACATTACCAAATAAAACATATAATGATTCTATTAAAATGTTATGTCCATATGAATCATTAATATTAAGCAAAAAAACAAAAAACTAAAGTTTTTATATTTTAAATTCTCATTCTACTAAATACAATAAATTTAATTATTTTTATTTCAAATCTTGTTTGTTTTAAAACTTTTAAGAGCTTCATTGTAGTATTTATTATAGTTCAACTCATCTTTATCAAATGCTCTTAAATTATTAATTACATCTTTATATCAATACATTGATGATTTTGGAAATCTATCTAATGTTTTATTTTCGAAATCTACACCTACAAGACCATATTTTTTTCGATAACCACCTGAAGGAGAAAAAATATCGCAATAAGTTCATAAAGAATATCCAATAAATGGAACGCCTTCATTAATAGCTTTTTGAACTTCTAATAAATGTTCGTTTAAATAATCAATACGATAATCATCTCTAACAATTCCATCTTTTCTTTCGTCAAAATATCCTATACCATTTTCTAGAATCATTAATGGTTTATTATATTTTTCTCATAAAACATGAGATGCTATAGACAGATACTCAGGTTTAATTAATCATTTTCAAGCGGTATATCTTTCGTTTTTTGGATAAACAATTCAAGCTTCTTTAGTAATAAAGTGTCCGGGGTTATTATGTCACTCAATGTTTTCGTTTAATCTTTTTGGACTTGCAATAATTGCAGGACGATAATAATTTCATCCAATTAAATCTAATGTTTTTTTCTTCATTAAATTTAAATCTTCTTCAAGAACCATATCACTTAAATTAAATTTTTCAATTGCTTCATAAAAACAATTTGGAAAAATTCCAAGCATATTTGGATTTAAAAATAAATCTAAATTATATTCATCAAAAATTTCACACGCCTTTAAATCATCTTCATCATTTTTATCATAAGGAATTGCGGGGTTTCAATCATGATCTATACCTAAAATAGCATCTTTACTTACATAACCTTTTTCTTTAGCTTTGTCAAATTCCTCTTTAGCAATAGCCCCTGAAATTGAAAGATAATAAATTGCTTTCCAAAATTCTTTCTCATCTTTTTTTTGTGGCGGATTATAATCATCTAGATATGCAGATGTTGTATAAGAAGAATTTTCGTCACTAACGTATCAAATATCTGTATATTTCCCCAATCTTTTAAAAAGAATTTTTGAAAAATTACGAAAAGCATTTAGAAATACTCTGGAACTAGTTCCCCCTTTTTCTTCCAATCATAATGGAGAGTCTCAATGATAAAGAATAGGAATAGGTTTTATGCCATTTTCATTTAAAGATTTAAAAACTTCTTCATAAAATTTGATGCCTTCTTCATTAAAATCATTTTCATTATCTGGGAAAATTCTTGCCCAATCCATATTGTAGGCAAATCCATTTACTCCAATTTCTTTCATAATTTTTGCATCTTCTTTATATCTGTGAAAATAATCGGCTGCAATGTCAATAGATGCAATTTCTCTCTCTGCAACACCTTCAGGTGGAATATGATAGTTTTCAATAGTAAATTTATCTCAATTTGAGTGTTTTCTACCACCCAAAAGTCTACCACCTTCAATTTGATATGAACAAGTTGAAGTAGAAAAAATAAAATTTTTAGGAAATTTTTTCAACATAATATAAAAAACCTTTCAAAATTAAACTTAGATCTAATAATCCCATATTCATTAATAAATCCATTTAATTATATCAAGATAAGTTCACGTATTTTTAAAACAACTATTTTATATCTATACTATTATTAATGATTTTGGTCATTCCTATTATTGCTGCATTATTGCCCATCGATGCTTTGTACAATTTATAAGAATGTTTAAACTCAGGTATTAACAAGAAACCATTAATATAATCTGTAATTTTATTTAAATCAAATAGTTCTGATTCACTTATTCCACCACCAATAATGATTGCATCAAAATTAAAAGAAACAATAAAATTAGTTAACCCATTAGCAATTTTTTTGTATCAAATATCTAAAGATTTAATGATTTTTTCATCTTGAGAATTAAGAATATCATAAGTCGATATTTCAATATTATTTCTTTCTTTGATTAATTCAATTAGACCTTTAGTAGAAGCTGTTTCTCCTCAACGCTTATTTCCATCAATGAATTGAAAACCTACTTCGCCAGCAAATCCATGAGTTCCACGATAAATATTATTATCAATAATAATGCCTCCACCAACATCAGTGCCTAAAGTTATCATTAATATATTTTTATGATTAGTTAAATGTTTTGCTGTTGACTCTCCAATAGTTGCAGCATTAGCATCATTTTCAACAAAAATAGGTTTTTTAGTAAAAAAAGACAATTCTTTTTTGATATTAGTTCCACCTCAATTTTTGATATTATGAGTAATTTTGGCCATTTCTGAAGTATTAGGATCAACAATGCCAGCAGTTGAAATACCAATAGCACTGATGTCTATCTGCTTTTCAATCTCTTCAATTTTATTGCTAATTTTTTTAATCAAAACTTCTTTCCCTTCTATTTTTCCGTTAAAGGGTCATTTAGAATTCTCGATAATTTCAAAATTAGAATTAATAATTGCTCACTTGACAAAAGTTCCACCAATATCAAAAATTAGATATTTTTTCATTTTAATTTTAATATAAACCTTTCAACAATATTGTTCAACAACTTTTAATTATAATATAATGAAATTAGAGTTGTGTATGTTATTTAAAGAATTACCTAATGCATCTTCATTTTTAAATGGGAACCCTTTAATATTGGTAGGTGCTATATTAATGGCTCTGGGGATTTGTGTTCCTTGTTTAATTTGGTTTGCAAGAAATTTAATTCGTGTAATTCAAAAAAAAGATTTTTGATGATTAAATACAACTTTAAAAATAAGTTGAATAATTGGAATTATTATTTTTATGATAGGTTTAGTTATTTTAATTGTCAAACTAGTTCTAGGAGATTAATTGTGGATAATAATGCTGAAATCAAAAATAATAGAAAATCTTCAATTGTAGATGAATGAAATCGTAATAAAAGAATTCATAAAAAAATGAAATTTAAAGAAAAAAATGAAGAACTTCTTTGATCTTCATTTTTAGTTACATTTAAAAAAACTTTTAAAATCCATAACAAAGAAATTGAGCAGGGTTTGAAATTTGGTTTAAAGATAAAAAACGTCCACTCAGATTATGAAATAGAAATTTTTAACTCAGACAAAAAAATCGTACAAATTAAGTGAAACAATGAAAAAGATAAATATTGAATGAAATTTAAATTAAGAAAAAAAATTCTCTTTTCAGGTTATGTAATAAAGGTTACTGAATTTATTTGTCGACAAACGCCTTTTTGAGGATTCCAAGATACATTAGGTATGCTTTGATTAAAAAGTAATTTTAAAAACGAAATTAAAAAAATGAAACAAGGAATTAATTTAGTATTGCAAAATAATGGAGAAATTCCTGAAAATATTGAACAATATTACGAAAGTAAGTTAATAAAGAAAAAAATAAAATTAAAATCTAATAACTTTGATGAATTACTAAATTTATTAAAAAAACAATTTATTACTAAAATAAATTTTGAAGTTAACAAAACATTTACATCCAAAAAAAATAAATATTCAATAATTTATACAGTTTCAAAAATTGATGCAAAGAATAAAGAAATTATTATTAACTGAAAACAAGGTATAGATAAATACGAAACTAAGTTCTTTTTAAACAAAAATATTTTGATGATCGAACAAAAAATAGATAGTTTTTGAGATATTAAGTGAAAAGAAAAATTCAAATTAATAAAATCAGATTTTAAAGAATTTATAAACGAATTAAAAGAAATAACTAAATAAAAATTATTCGTTTTCAATAACTCCTTTAATTTTGTTCATAGAAATAATAGCTTCTTTTATTCCTTGCATTCCTTTACCTGAATCTTTAATTCCTCCAAACGGAAAAATATCTGGTCCTCTAGAAGATGATTCATTAATATTAATAGTCACAACATCTAATGTGGAAGCAATTTTTTTAGCTAATTTAATATTTGAAGTAAATATTGAAGTTTGTAATCCATATTGTGATTTATTACATATATCAATTGCTTGTTCAATTTCATTAAAAGATATTATTGGTAAAACAGGACCAAATTGCTCATCTCAAGCAATTTTACATTTAGTTGTCACATTATGAAGTGCTACAGGAAATAAGATATTTCCTTTTCTTTTAATTTTTTGATTTGTTCTTGCGCCATTTTTATAAGCATCTAAAAGTAAATATAGATTGTTTTTTAGTGTTTTAATATCAATCATTTCAGTAATATCAAAATTACCTTTTATTGCTGAACCGATTGTTAATTTTTCTATTTCTTCATCAATATACTTAATTAATTTTTGTTCAACTGAAACATCTACCAAAACTCTTTTAATACCAGTACAACGTTGCCCATTAAAACTAAATGCACCTTTAACAATTTTTTTAGCACTTAATTTTAAATTTGCGTCTTTCAAAACAATAGCAGCATCTTTGCCACCAAGTTCTAAAATAACTGGAATTAAAGAATTTTTCATTGCTATTTTTTTTCCTACATCTGAACTTCCCGTAAAAGAAATCATACTAATGTTTGGATTGTCAATAATAAAATCACCAATTTCTGATCCCTTACCAATAATACAACTCACTTCACCATTTTTAAAACCTGCTTCATATAAAAGTAAACTAATAAAAGATCCTACACAAGATCCTTGGGTGGCTGGTTTATAAACAACTGTATTACCTGAAATTAAAGCAGGAGCTATCTTAGAAACCAATAAATTCAAAGGATAATTAAAAGGACTAATTGCTAACACAACACCTAAAGGTTCATAAGTAAAAATTCCTGTTTTACCTTTAACATTGTGTACTGATTCATCTATGATTAAGGGTGATTTCATTATTTTTTCATACTCTTCAATAGTTAACTTAATATATTCAATACTTCTATCAATTTCTTTAATTGCTTCTACTTTAGTTTTAGCAATTTCTCAAACTATAATATTTGATAACTCATCTCATTTTTGCTTCAATAAATCGCAAAAATTTAATAATCATTTTTTTCTTATATGAAAATCTACATTTCTATATTCATGAAAAGCTAGTTTTGCATTTTTAAAAATTATTTCGATTTGTTCTTTTGTTCTAACTCTAGGGATTGAACCTATAATTTGATGATTAATAGGAGAAAAAACATGCAAAACATAACTAAAATCATTAATTATTTTCTTACCAACAACAACTTTATATAATTTTCCATCCATGATAATTTAAAAATTATAATACATTAACTTAATACTTATTATTTCCTTTATTATTGAAATAGCATAATTCTACATTCTCATCTAAGGATTTTTTCTCTAATTCCTTTAACATATCTAATTCATTTTCTAATTGTATAGCAACTTCGTTATTTGGTTTAGTAGCTGGATGGTTGGGTGCAAATATTTCACATGTTTCACAAGCTTTTATTGTTGAAATTTGAAATAAATTAAATTTTTCTGATTTATTTATTGTTTCAATTTTGTCATTAGTTAACAGAGGTTGATAAATAGGTAAAGTTGTTTGACTATGAATTGTATTCATTGCTTCAAGAGTTTGTGAAGCTACTTGACCTAAATTTTCACCATTTGAAATACCAAGACATTGAAATTTTTTAGCAATATTATCTGCAATACGATAAAAACTACGTCTCATTAATACAATTTTGTAAGCTTGATTAGATGTTAATCCAATATAGTTCATAAGATCTGTGTAATTAAATAAAAATAATCTAGATTCAATTTGATACTTTGTCAATTCATTTACAATCATTTTTATTTTTTTTATTGTAGTTTCATCAGTATGCGGAGGAGAAATAAAAGATAAAAAATTAACTTTAACCCCTCTTTTTATCATTTCAAGTGCTGCTACAGGTGAGTCTATTCCTCCTGATAATAAATGTAAAACTTTACCACTAGAATTAACTGGCAATCCTCCTAATCCTTTTATTTTTTCTCAAAAAATATAAGCAAAATCTGCATGAATCTCAACGTTAACTTCGATATCTGCGTCTTTTACTTTAACTTTTAAATTTTTTTTATTAGTCAAAATCAAGTTACCTAAATGTTGATTAAGCTCCATTGAATTCATTGGAAATTCTTTTCATTTTCTTCTACAATTAATTTTAAATGATGAATATTTATCTAAATCAATGCTCAACAATTTTGTCTCAATAGTTGATAAATCGCTATCGATTTTAATTACTGGAGAAAAAGAAGATATACCAAAAACATAATTTAGGTTATTTATATTCTCAGCAGAAAAAGGAATAAATATTCGATCAATTTGGATGATCATATCTTTATACTCCACGTTACAAATTTTCCTAATATTTTGAGCAAGAATATTAACAAAATTCATTTTATTTTTACCTTTTAAAGATAATTCACCAAAACGAATTAAAATATTTTTAAACATTAATTATTAACTCCTCTAATACTATCAATTAATGATTTTATCCCTTCTTCATATTTTCCTTCATAAATTAAATCTTCACATTCAATAACTTTTTTATCATATAAATTATTTTCAATTCTCTTGTATGAATGACTTAAATTAATAAGTGTAAAAGATCTTACAAGCAACACTTTTTTAACTGTTTTCATAATAAAAATAACTATCAAACTAAATATTTGATCCACAAATATTTTCAATTCCTTTTCACTATAGTTATCTTGATTTACAATAAAATTCTCTATTTCTTGTTTCTTTTTTTCAATCAAAGAAATGGTCTCATTGTCTTCGATACTTAATTTAATATTAAATTTTTTAATGTCTGCTAATCCTTGAATGTAAATTTTTTTAAGTTGATTATATTTCAATCCTTGACTTACACCTTCTGTATAAAAAATATCAATACTTTTTTCTATATTTTCGCATTCATTAAAAAAAGTTAGCAGCAATTGAAGAATTTTTTTGTATTTTGATTGTTTAGTTGAATAAAGATTATTACTTATTTCAGCACTTTTTGTATATTCACTAATATTAGAATCAATCTCACTCATCAATAAATCAATATCGTTCATTTCATTTTGTAAATTTCAATAAAATAGTTTATCAATACCTAAAATTTTTTCGCAACTCGCTTTTATTTCATTATATTTCTCTGAAGCAATTAAAAAGAATTTTTGAATTTCACTAATTCCGAATTGACTAAAAAAATGGTAAGCATTTAATTCTTGATTAATAGCATAAGTTAGTCCCAACAAAGTATTAAAATACTTTTCAATATTTTCGCTTGTCTTACTTATATTAAGATCATAAAAACTAGATTTTGCATCGGCAAGTTCGTCTTCAAAATTTTGTAAAAAAACATTAGTATTCAATCTTTCAAGATTACTACCTAAATTTACTTTAACTTTTTTTAAGTGATTCAATATTTTTGAATACATTTGGTTGGATTTAACAAATAAAATATCTTTAAATTTGTCAAAATAATTATCAAACGTTATCAAATCAAATAAAGTTTTTTTAAATAAAGTAAAATGAGTAAAAGCTTTTTCTTGATTTCCGCGAGAAACAAAATTATCTGCAATTTCTAAATCTTCTTTCATTTTAAATATTCGATCTTCAACATTTTTTTGAAATATATCATTTTGTACATCGTTAAATCATTTTTTTGTTGTATTTTCAATTTTTGAAACAATCTTCTCAAGTTTATATCTTTTGTTATTAAAATCAATTATTGGATTAATGAATTGTTTGGTTTGTTCATTAATATTTTTTCTAATTTCATTCATCTCGCTTTTATTGTTTTCAATCTTAGAAATTATTTTTTTGCAAGAAAAAACTCTTGATTGCTCTAAATTATTTAATAAAGTATCTTTTAAATTTCTTAACTCTTTAATTCGATTATCAATGTCGTTAGATTGTTTAGCAAAATATTCTTTAGTTTCATTTATTTCTTCAATTTTAACATCATTAATTTTAATCTTATCGTTAGATGAAGCAGTCATTTCTTCAATAATTGTTTTCTCTTGAGCTTTTAAAGTTATATCGACAGTTCTTAGTGCTGTTAAAGTTTCAATATAAGGTTCATAAGTTAAAAATTGTTCTAACTCTTCAAGATAGCTAGAGTATTTTTTTAAAAAAAAAGCTTTTGCAACAATGTACAAAATAATTGTTATTGATATCAAAGCAATCGGTAAAAGCGTTGATAATAGAGAAATTGATAAAACATTCATAGTTAATAATAAATTATTATAAATATTAAATTAGATATTATTTAACTAAAAGTTCAAATTCATTAGAATAATGTTTCAATATTTCTTTTTCTATTCTTTTATCAACCTCTATCACTAAAGGTTTACTAATAGATCTTAATAATCATGTTAAATTAGAAAAATCATCAAATCGATAGGAGATTATTTTCTCTTCATCATAAATTAAATAAGCACCTAAAGTTCATATACATTGATTTTGGTCTTCTCACTCACCAAATTGATATTTGTATATTTCATTGAAAACTTCCTGATTTGCTTCTTTTCACATCATAATCATTGGCACTGGATATAAACCAGGAACATATCTAAACTTGATTAAATTCATAACACCACCTAATTATATCATTACGTAAAATAAAAAATCTCGCACAAGCGAGACTCTTTATGACAAAAATTTTTTATTCTTCTTTTACTTTGTTTTCTTCTTGGATGCTATCTTCAACTTTTGTTTTAGATTGTTTTTTAAAAATGTGTTTTTGTTCTTTTTTAGTTCAACCTTCTCACTGAAGATCATCTGCACCAATAATTTCAACCATTCTAAAATCATAATCGATAATTGGTTTTAACTCAGCAAGTTCTTCATCAGATAAAGATTCAAATCTAAACATATAATTAAATTCTGGAAAGATCGAACAAATTAAATTTATCATTTGAATGTTTAATCATCTAGGTCCACTTGCTCCTTGTGCTTCAAAATTTTCAAGTAACATAATTTGAGAATCTTTGTCACCTTTAATTCTTTTTGTGTTTTTAATCAAGAATCTTAACATTAAACAAAATGAAATTTTCTTTTCAACATATGCTTGTAAACTTAAAGGTTTATTTTTCTTTCTAATTGTGAAATACATAATCAATCAACCAATACCTGGAATACCTGTTATAAGTGCTCCAACACCCAAACCAGAAAATGCACCTATTAAATCACTAGCAGCTTTTTTCCCCAATGCAACATCAATTATTGGACCTAAAAAACCAAAAGCTAAGCAAACAAAAATAATTAAGCAAAGAATACAAAATCAGTCAAACAATTTAACTGATCAAGGTTGCCCATTTGCAATACCAGGGTCATGTTTATAGTTTCCTGATTTGAACAATACTTTTATTAATCAAGCCATAAATCTACTCTTTTTATGTAAATTCACGTCAATGTACTCATTTAATAATGTATAAAAACGATCACCTGAGTAAAATCTTCCAATAGTTGTTTTTTTGTTTTTTTGATTTACTAAATCTAAATTTTTTGCTTTCAAAATGTATGAAGCCATTATTTTTCCTCCTTTTTGTTCTATAAAACTTTACTACAAGAAAAGAAAATTTCGTTTTTTTTAATATTAAAATTAAAAGGATTTTGCAAGCAGAAAATTTAAATAAAACACTTTAAATAAATGTAAAATATGAGAGAAAACGAAAACTAAGGAGAAAAAATGTCAGCAATTATTGAAGTTCATGCAAGAGAAGTCTTAGATTCGCGTGGTAATCCAACAGTTCAAGTTGAAGTTATTTCTGAATTTGGCGGATTTGGATCAGCAATTGTCCCTTCTGGTGCATCAACAGGTACAAGAGAAGCGCTAGAATTAAGAGATCAAAATTCAGCTAAATACAAAAATAATTGATTCGGTGGTAAAGGTGTGATGTTAGCGGTTGATAATGTCAACAACAAAATTGCTCCCGAAATAATTGGATTAGAAGTTACAGATCAAAGATTAATCGATGAACTAATGATCAAATTAGATGGAACACCAACTAAGTCAAAATTAGGTGCTAATGCAATCTTAGGTGTTTCATTAGCAGTGGCTAAATGTGCCGCAGATGAACTAGGAATACCTCTATATAGATATATTGGTGGAACAAATGCAAGAGTATTGCCGTTACCTATGTTAAATGTTATTAATGGTGGAGAACACGCTTCAAATACATTAGATTTTCAAGAATTTATGATTATGCCAGTTGGTGCTTCTACATTTAGAGAAGCATTACAAATGGCTAACAAAGTATTCCATACTCTAGCTAAATTATTAAAAAAAGCAGGACATGGAACACAAGTTGGTGATGAGGGAGGATTTGCCCCAAATTTAAAATCACACGAAGAAGCTTTAGATTTCTTGGTTAAAGCAATTAAAGAAGCAGGATTTAATCCAGCTCTTAAGGGTGAAAAAGCAGTGGCAATTGCAATGGATGCTGCTTCTTCAGAACTTTATGACGTAAAAACTAAAAAATATACATTTGGTAAGTTAAAAGCTGCGATTGATTCTGAAAAACCAGGATTTGAAAATCTTAAAACTCAAACAACATTTACATCAAATGAATTAATTGAATACTATGCAAATTTGTTTAAAAAATTTCCTATCATTTCAGTTGAAGATGGATTTGCAGAACAAGATTGAGATGGATTCAAAAAAATGAATGAAAAATTTGGGTCATATAAGCAAATTATGGGTGATGATTTAACAGTTACAAATAAAGCAATTTTGACTGAAGCTGTTAGAAAAGGAACAATTAACTCAATATTAATTAAATTGAATCAAATTGGTACATTGTCAGAAACATTAGATACAATTGAATTAGCTCATAAATCTGGAATGACAGCAGTTGTATCACATCGTTCAGGTGAATCTGAAGATACAACAATTGCCGACTTATCAGTTGCTTTAAATACAGGACAAATTAAAACTGGTTCTATGTCAAGAACAGATAGAATTGCAAAATACAACAGGTTGTTAGCTATTGAAGAAGAACTAGGAGATATATCAGTATTCCCAGGTTCTAAAGCGTTCCACAACATTGGCTGACATGTATGTTGCAAATCATGTGTTGATTGTAAAGATTGTGCTACATGCAAAACTTGTTCAGGTAGCAAAAAAACAACAAACGACAAAAAAAGTACAAAGAAATAAATTTTTAGATTTTGAACAACTTATTTAGTAAACTTATTAAACAATTTATTTAAATTATTTTTGAATAAATTTAAACCAAAAAAATCATTTAAACATTTGAAAGGAAAATAAATTATGGCAAAAGAAAATTTTGACAGAAGCAAACCTCATGTTAATATTGGTACAATTGGTCATGTTGATCATGGTAAAACAACTTTAACTGCTGCTATTGCTTCAACATTAGCTAAAAAAGGATTAGCAGAAGCTAAAGATTATGCTTCAATTGATAATGCTCCTGAGGAAAAAGCTCGTGGAATAACAATCAATACATCACACATTGAATACGAAACAGAAAAAAGACACTATGCTCATGTTGATTGTCCAGGGCATGCTGACTATGTTAAAAACATGATTACAGGAGCAGCACAAATGGATGGAGCTATCTTAGTTGTTGCTGCAACAGATGGTCCTATGCCTCAAACAAGAGAACACATTCTATTATCAAAACAAGTTGGGGTTCCAAAAATTGTTGTTTTCTTAAATAAAGTGGATATGTTAGGTTCACCAGCGGAAGCTGCTGAAATTACAGAGTTAGTTGAACTTGAAGTTAGAGGACTATTATCAGAATATGGTTTTGATGGTGATAATGCTCCAATTATCAAAGGATCAGCTTTAAAAGCTCTTGAAGGTGATGCTGAGTATGAAAAATTCATTTTTGACTTAATGGATGCAGTAGACTCATATATTGATACTCCTTCACGTGAAGCAGATAAACCATTTTTAATGGCTGTTGAGGATGTTTTCACAATTACAGGACGTGGAACTGTTGCTACAGGTAGAGTTGAACGTGGAACTTTGAAATTAAATGAAGAAGTTGAAATTGTTGGTATTAAACCAACCAAAAAAACAGTTGTTACAGGTATTGAAATGTTTAGAAAAAATCTTGATGCTGCAATGGCTGGAGATAATGCTGGACTTTTATTAAGAGGAGTTGCTAAAGAAGAAATTGAAAGAGGACAAGTATTAGCAAAACCAGGAACAATTGTTCCTCATAAAAAATTTGAAGCTGCTGTCTATGCACTTAAAAAAGAAGAGGGTGGACGTCATACACCATTCTTTAAAAACTATAAACCACAGTTTTATTTTAGAACAACAGATGTTACAGGAGGAATTGAATTACCTGCTGGAACAGAAATGGTAACACCAGGAGATAATGTTAATTTAACTGTTGATTTAATTTATCCAGTTGCTATTGAAGAAGGAACAAAATTCTCAATTAGAGAAGGTGGGAGAACAGTAGGAGCAGGTTCAGTTACAAAAGTTATTCAATAATTTTGTAATTTGTAATATTTCAAGGATAAAAAATGAACAAGAAAACAATAGATCAAATTGATTTAAATGGTAAGAGAGTTATTATTAGAGTAGATTTTAATGTACCAATGAAGGGACAGCAAATCACTAATAATAAGAGAATTGTAGCTGCTATACCAACAATTAAAAAAGCTTATGAATCAGGTGCTAAAGTTATTCTTCTATCTCACTTAGGAAGAATTAAAGAAGAATCTGATAAAGCTAAAAAAACTCTGAAACCAGTAGCAAAAGAGTTATCTAATTTAATAAATAAATCAGTTAAATTTATTCCTGAAACTTCAGGAACAATTGTTAAAGAAGCTGTTAAAAATATGCAAGATGGTGACATCATCATGTTAGAAAATACAAGATTTGAGGATTTAAACAATAAATCTGAATCTAAAAATAATCCAAAATTAGGTAAATTTTGAGCTTCTTTGTGTGATGTATTTATTAATGATGCATTTGGTACTTCACATAGATCACATGCTTCAAACGTAGGTATTGCATCAAATGTTTCTGAGTCAGCAATTGGATATTTAGTTGAACAAGAAATTGAAAAAATTTCAAAAGCAATTAATAATCCTGCAAGACCAGCAATAGCTATTATTGGTGGAGCAAAAGTAACAGATAAAATTCAAACAATTGATCATTTAATCCAAAATGTTGATCGTGTAATTATAGCTGGAGGTATGGCTCATACTTTTTCTAAAGCACAAGGTTTATCTGTTGGTAATTCTTTAGTTCAAGAAGAAGAAATTGTTGAACTAGCTAGAAACTACTTAAAAAAATATCAAGAAAAAATTGTTTTACCAATAGATGCAGCTCTATCACCTAAATTTGATAATATTGCACCAATTTATAATAAATATAATTCTTTAGAAATACCTGATGGCTATATGGGATTAGATATTGGACCTAAAACAATTGAATTATTTAAAAAAGTTTTAAATGGTGCAAAAACAGTTATCTGAAATGGGCCAGTTGGAGTTTGTGAATTCAGTAATTATTCATATGGAACAAGTGAGTTAGCTAAAATTATTGGTTCATTACCTAACGCATATACAGTTGTAGGTGGTGGAGATAGTGTTGCTGCAATCATGAATTTAGGTTTAGAATCTAAGTTTTCACATATTTCAACAGGTGGTGGTGCTTGTTTAATGATGTTAGAAGGTAAACCATTGCCAGGTGTTGTTGCAATTCAGAACAAAGATGATCAACCCAGAAAAAAAGTTAAAATAGAATCATCAAAAAAATAAAAAAAAATCTTTATTTGGTTAATAAAATAAAAAACTCATTTCTTAAAGAAATGAGTTTTTTATTTTGAATATAAACTATCCTTAAAAAGCAATCACAATAATAATTTGTTATAATTTTTTATAAAAGTATAACTTTTATAAAAAAAATAAAAAGAGGTATGAATATATGTCGTCAAATCAATATTCAGCAAATAGTATTCAAGTTCTTGAAGGTCTTGAACCAGTTAGAAAAAGACCAGGAATGTATATTGGAACAACTGGAAAAAAGGGTTTACATCATTTAGTTTGAGAAATTGTTGATAATTCTATTGATGAAGCAATGGCTGGTTTTGCTTCTGTTGTTTCAATTGAAATCAATAAAGATGGTTATGTTACTATTTCTGATAATGGACGTGGTATTCCAACAGACATTCATCCTAAAACAGGTTTATCAACTGTTGAAACGGTTTTAACTGTTTTACATGCTGGAGGTAAATTTGACTCAGAAACTTATAAAGTTTCTGGTGGATTACATGGTGTTGGGGCATCTGTTGTTAATGCCTTAAGTACTAATTTAAAAGTATGAGTTAAAAGAAATGGTAAATTACATTTCATGGAATTTAAAGATGGAGGGCATCGTATAGATCAAATTAAAATAATTCAAGATATTGAACCCAATGATACTGGAACAACAATTTCATTTCATCCAGATTTTTCAATAATGGAACCAAACGAATTTGATTTTATTGTTATTGCAGATCGTGCAAAACAAATTGCTTATTTAAACAAAGGAATTACAATTTCAGTAAGTGATCTAAGACCCGAAAAACCGATTAAAAAAGATTTTTATTTTGAAGGCGGAATTACTGAGTACGTAAAAGAATTAAATAAAGGTAAACAACTAATTCATGATGAAATTATTTATGCAGAAGGATCGGTTAAAGGTGATGCAGGAAATGTTCTAGTTGAAGTTGCAATGCAATATAATCATGGATATCAAGCTAATGTTGTTTCATATGCAAATAATATCTCTACAATCGAAGGCGGAACACATGAACAAGGTTTTACTGATGCTTTAACAAGAATTTTAAATAATTATGCAGGACAGTTTAAACTATTTAAAACTGAAGAAGAAAAACTAACTAGAGAAGATATTAAAGAAGGTTTGACAGCAATAATTTCAATTAAACATGTAGATCCTATTTTTGAAGGTCAAACAAAATCTAAATTAGGAAATAAAGATGCAAGATTTGCAGTTAACAAAACTTTATCACAAACACTAGAAAGATTTTTAATTGAAAATCCAGAACAAGCCAAACAAATTGTTGAAAAAGCTGTTTTAGCTCAAAGAGCTAGATTTGCTGCAACAACAGCAAGAGAAACAACAAGAAAAAAGGCTCTATTTGATGGTAACTCTTTACCAGGTAAATTAGCCGATTGTTCTTCAAAAAACGCTGAAATTTCAGAATTATATATTGTTGAGGGAAATTCAGCTGGCGGTTCAGCTAAAATGGGTCGTGATCGTGAAACACAAGCCATTTTGCCTTTAAGAGGTAAAGTTATTAATGCTGAAAAAGCAAGAATTGATAAAGTATTTGAAAATGCTGAAATAGCCTCTATTATTACAGCTTTAGGTACAGGTGTTGGTCCTGAAACTAATGTTAATAAACTAAGATATCATAAAGTAATTATTATGACAGATGCCGATGTTGATGGATCTCATATTAGAACACTATTATTAACATTTTTCTACCGTTATTTAAAACCATTAATTGAGTATGGATTTATTTATATTGCTCAACCTCCTTTATACAAAATAACATATGGTAAAACATTTGAATATGCTTATAATGATGAACAAAAAGAAGAAATTATAAAAAGAATTGAAGATGCAAATCCAAATCAAAAAATAGGTATTCAAAGATATAAAGGATTGGGTGAAATGAATCCAGAACAATTATGAGAAACAACAATGGATCCTAATGCAAGAAAAATGCTTCAAGTTCAAATTGAAGATGCAGCTATTGCTGATCAAGTATTTTCAATTCTTATGGGCGATGATGTTGAACCAAGAAGAGAATTTATTGAAGAGAATGCAAAATATGTAAAAGATATTGATTTTTAATAATTTTTTAGAATTAATTGCAAACTTCATTTAGTTAAGACTTGTCAAATTTTAAAATAAATTAATTATGTTGTAATATTTAGTTTTTTTGAATTATTAACTAAATCTAAATTAAATATTGATTATTTTTTTAAATAGATTTCATGATGTTGATCATCTTTTTGTTTTGTAAATAAAATTTTGATTCCGAATTTAATCATATTAAACAATAAATAACCAATAATAATTGTTGTAACTGTTGCAAAAATTATTCCTACTACTCCAAAGAACCAAGCACTAGATGAAATTAAATCATTTCCTTCAATTTTTCAAATTGGAATAATTTTATTTATAACCAGTGGATTTTGTGAAGCTAAATATTTAGCTGCTCATACCATTGATGTTGCTCCAATAGCACAAGGGAAAGATAAAGAACATAATATTGGTGCAAAATTTTTAGTTTGACTTCTTTTTCTCAATACAAATATTCTAGTTACATACAAATACAAAATTAAAGTAGTAACAAATCCCATCATAGTTGTAAGAATAAAAATAATATTTAAGTAAGCTTTTGGATAATAAGTTTGAGGGCTTAACAAAAAAGTTCTTAAAAATCCAGCGCAAGTTAAATTAGCAGGAGCAAATCAAATCGCAACTGTTGGAAATTGTGCATCAGAAACTTTTTTTTCTTTAAATAACATAGAATAAGTAACAATGGGTAAAGTAATTAAAAATGTAATATATCCAAAATATCATATTGCTTGAAAAAATTCATTTGGCAAAGCGATAACATTATGTGAAACAGTACAAGAAGTGATTAAACCAACAATTGGAACAAAATAAGATCCATACATATGTTGATGTTTTGATTTGATATGATTTTTAATAAAAGATTTAACGAAAAATCCAATAATTATAAATTGAATTAAAATAGCTAAACACATAACTACTGCAGCAACAATTTGATTTGCAGAAGTTTTATCTTTATTATTTCACATCCCAATAAATCCGGCAACAAGCATTAGACACATTGAAAATGTAGTTAATAATGAAACTGATAAAGGTTCATTTAATTCATAATGTAAAACTTTTGGATGAGTAATATTTTTAATAATCATCATTACTAAGAAAACTAAAACAAAAGAAATACTAATACAAGTAATTCATTTTCCATCATAATGATTTATACAACTAAGTTGTAATAAACAATTACCTAATCCACCAATTCCTAAGTGCTAAACCTGTGTAAGCAATAGGTAAATGTTGAAATCTATGTCGTAAATTTTTCATTTTTTTTATTCTTTTCTTATATCTTTGTTTTTATCTAATTTATAGAAATTATATTCCTTTTTTAAAAATAAAAAAATTTCAAATTGTAGTAGATATTATTATTTATTTTCTTCTTCAGCTTCAAGTTCTAAAATTAAATCTCTTATTTGTGTTGCTCTTTCAAATTCCATTTTTTTAGCAGCATCTTTCATTTCTTTTCTTAAACTTTCAATAATATTTTTTCTTTGTTCTTCTTTTGTTTTTAAATTTGATTTTTGTTTTTGCATTAATTCGATAGCATTCAATATATCATGACCTTGGATAGGTTCAAAAATAGGTTTAACAATTGTTTTTGGTTTTATGTTGTGTTCTTTATTGTATTTTTCTTGAATTTGTCTTTTCATTTTGTTATCTTCAATAGTTTCTTGCATACTCTTACTTATTGAATCTGCGTAAAAAATAACACGTCCATTTTCATTTCTTGCAGCACGACCTACAATTTGAATTAAAGATGATTTGGATCTAAAAAAAGATTCTTTATCTGCATCTAACACCATAATTAAACTAACTTCAGGTAAATCAATACCTTCTCTTAAAAGATTAATTCCAATAACTACATCATAGATGCCTTTTCTCAATTTTCTTAAAATTTCATTTCTTTCAAGAGTTGTATGTTCAGAATGAATATAAGCAATTTTTATCTTTTTAGTTTGAAAAAACTTAGTTAATTCTTCTGCTGTTTTTTTAGTTGTTGTTACTATAATGGTTCTAGATTTATTTTTAATTTGTTTTTGTATTTCATCATACATATCATCAACTTGATTTTTAGCTGGATGAATTTCAATAATAGGATCCAATAATCCTGTTGGCCTTATGTATTGAGTTATAACTTCGCCATCAGTTAAATTTAATTCATATTCAGCAGGTGTAGCTGAAATAAATATTTTCTGAAAATCATATTGTTCAAATTCTTCAAATTTTAAAGGTCTATTATCAAGAGCTGAAGGAAGTCTAAAACCGTACTCGACTAAATTCATTTTTCTAGAACGATCACCATTATACATTCCATTTAATTGAGGGATCATCATATGAGATTCATCAATAATTAATAAAGTGTCTTCAGGAAGATAATCTAGTAATGTAAAAGGTTTTTCTCCTTCTTTTCTTCCGTCTATATGACGAGAATAATTTTCAATTCCTGAACAATATCCAAATTCTCTAAGTGATTCGATATCATTTTTTACACGATCTTTTAATCTTTGATATTCTAATTGTTTATTTTCTTTTTGAAATTCTTTTAATCGATGTTCTAATTCAATTTCTATTGAACTAATAAAATCATTGGGGTCATCTGTTCCTATAACATAAGAAGCGGCTGGAAAAATCAATGCTTTATTTTCTTTAGAAATAATTTTTTTTGTTAAAGGATCGATTTTATGAATAGATTCAACAATATCATCAAACAATTCAATTCTTAAATTAAATTCAGTAGTTCAACTTGGAATAATTTCAATTACATCACCTTTGACACTAAACTCTCCATTTTCAGTAGCCATTTGATTTCTTTGATATTGATTTTTTACCAAATTAATTAAAATTTCTTGACGTTTAATTTTTTGATTTACTTTTATTGTAAAGAAAGAATTTTCATAAGAAACTGGACTACTAGCCCCATAAATTGCCGCAACAGAAGCAACAACAATAGTATCTCGAGAAGTTATTAATGAATTTTTTGTTGACATTTTCATCATTTCCAAATCATGATTTGTTTTAGAAGTTTTTTCAACATAAACATCAGTTTTTGGCATATATGCTTCTGGACGATAATAATCAAAATAAGAAATAAAGTACTCAACATTATTGTGCGGAAAAAATGTTTTTAATTCCGAATAAAGTTGCGAAGCTAAAGTTTTATTATGCGATAAAAGCAAAACAGGTCTTTGCACTTGATTAATAACATTTGCAATTGTAAAAGTTTTACCACTACCTGTAACCCCTAATAGAACTTGATTTTTTTTACCTTTTTTGATTCCATCAACTAATTTTTTTATTGCTTGAGGTTGATCACCAGATGGTTTGAATTTTGTTTCTAATTTTAAAGACATAAAATTATTTTAATACTTTTTTCTTTGGTTATTTCCAAGGTGTTTTTAATCAAAATTTATGATATAATTTTTTAGTCTAAAGTTTACTTAAATTATTCTAATATTGATACTAAAAAATAGTAAAAATACAAAAACAAAAATATTAAAAGGAACAACAAATATATGTTAATTAACAAAAAATTTTTTCTTTTGTCATCTTTATCTACTTCAATTTTAATTTCAACATTGCTAACTATATCGTGTTCACATAAAAGTAATAATACACTTGAAAGTAATCCTCCAATTGAAAAACCAGTAGAACCACCAACTATTATTAATCCTGATTTAGATATTAACGACAATTACAATATTGAAATTAATTGATTACAAGGTTTCAGAGATCAAAAAACTTCTTTTTTAAATAAAGATCCAAACTTTTTGTTCGAAATAGATGAAACGATTTTAAACGATTTAAATTTTAATATTCAATATATTGGCGATAACAAAAAAATTCCGTGTTATTCAATTTATGATAAAAAAATTAAAAAATATTATTTAGCTTCAGGAAAACTAAATTATCAATATCTTTTTCAAAATTCTTCGTATGCAAAAATAAAAAAATTTTTAAGCGATAAATTAATTAAAAATTATCAGGAAAAAATGATTATCAAACATTATATTAGTGACGAAAATTTTTTTATTCCAATTGATCCAAGCGACAAATCTCTTTTTTTTATAAAAAATAAAATGATTAGTTTTAAATCTTCTTGGGGAGTCGGTAATAGTGCAAGAGAATATCCAACTTTTAATATAAAAATGAGTTCTAATAAAATAAGAGAAATGTTGTTCGGACCTTTTGAACAAAATTATCGAAACTTTTTTATTGAAGATGTTGAGGCAACAGACTTACACGTTTTACCAAAAATGATAATTCTTGATTCGCCAGTTAATTACTTTGATTTCAATATTGATACTATTAAAAACAATTTTGATGATAAATTTCTATCATTAACTAAAGATGAAACAACAAGAATTAATATAGATATTCCAGGTAAAAATGGTATTAAATCACAAAATTGAATTGGGACAGTGTGTGGAATGAATTTATCAGGAACAATTGCATCAACAAAATACTTGAATGGTATTTCTTCACTAATAACAACAATGATAGATACAAATAATTTTAATTATGACAATGTATTAGATAGAATTAATAATTCTAATAAGCAATCTGTTAAAGAATATGTTGATGAAATAGTCAAAAAAGGTAAAAAAATTAAGATTGGAATTAAAAACAAATTTAGTAATAATAATGAACTAATTTCTTACGATGTTAACACAACAATAAAAGCTGGCGCTAATGCTGCTAACTTATTTGGAGATAGAACCACTGTAGGTTTATATGATATTTCTGCAATCCAAAAAATGAAAGTTAACTTTATTGAGTATAAAAAATTTTAAACGTTTTATCATTAAATAAAAGCTTTTAGGAAATTACTAAATTTTTAAATCCAATAAAGTACAAAAAAATATAGTATTTTTTGTTTTTAATTCAAATAAATAATATCTTTTGATATTTTGTATTTAGAATTTACTTTAAAATAGTACTTAATCATGAAATTAATCAAAGAAGCTTGCATCGGAAATATTAAAGATGTAAAAAAATATTTAGATAAATTAGATCAAATTGATCGGTTTGAGACTTGCTCAAAATTAAAATTAGGAGGTTTAACACCTTCAAAAAGAACATTCAAATTTATTGTTAATAAAACTAATAATCTAGATCAAATAATAATGATTAGAACAAATAATTCGTTTATTATCAAAAATAAAAATGAAATCAAAAAATTAAAAAAACATATAAAAAAATTTTTAAAATTAGGGGCCAAAAATTTTATTTTTGGTTACTTAACCAATGATAATAAAATAGATGTTGATACTTGTAAAAAATTAATCGATGTTATCAAAAAAGAAAAAAATACTACATGAAATTTTCATATGGCTATAGATTTAGTTGATAATTATTTCGAAGAAATTAATAAATTAATTAATCTTGGATTTACAAGAATATTAACTAAAGGTGGTAGTGGACCCGCAATAGAAAATGTTGAAAATTTAAAAAAAATCAATGATAAATATGGAAATAAAATTGAAATTTTAGTTGGGGGCAAAGTAACTAAAGATAATTATTTAGAAATTGAAAAACAAACAAAAATTAGACAATTTCATGGTCGAGAAATTGCTTAATTGTTTCTAGGGCAGTTTTTGAATATGAACGATATAATCCTCCAATTCCTAATTTTTTTCCGCCAAAATATCTAATAATAAAGAGTACAACATTAGATTTTTTGTAAATTTTAATAGCATTTAGTAAAGGAGTTGAAGCTGTGCCTTTTGGTTCTTTATCATCAAAAGCTTTTATTTTAATCCCATTTTTACATTGAATTTTATAAGCGTAACAAATATGTTTTGCATTCTTATATTCTTTTTTTAAAAAAAACAAAATTTCTTCAATCTCATATAAATCATTAATTTCACACAAAACTCCAATAAATTTAGATTTTTGTATCTCATATTGATAAATTGACTTAATCTTGTCCTTCATAATTTAAGTATTAACAAAATATTTTGTTAATATATTATAATTACAATTATTGTTACCGAGTGATATGAAACAAAAAAACATTAAATTAAATTCTGACGAAGAAGACTTGTCGAAGTATTTAAGTACTAATAAAGAAATAGGACTTACTGAAGAAGAAGTTATTGAACGAAGAAAAATATTTGGTAAAAATATTTTAATAAAAGCAAAAAAACAATCTTTTTTTGTTTCGTTTGTTAAAGCAATCTTTTGTGAAATGATGTCGCTTCTTTTGTTCATAACTGGAATGATTGGATTAGGTCTAGCGATATATGAAAACATTGAAGGTTCAGATACCTATATTTTAGCTTATGTTGAAGCTGGTGTATTGTTATCAATAGATCTTGTTAACGCTTTATTTGGAACAATCCAAGAAAGACGTAGTTCAAATGCAATAAATGAGCTAGAAAAAATGTCTTCACCAACAACCAAAGTTTTAAGAGAAGGAAAAATTAAACAAATACCTTCGGCTGAAGTTGTGATTGGCGATATTGTAATTGTTGAAGCTGGAGATACTATAAGCGCTGATGCCATTTTATTTTCAGATGCTCACTTAAAAGTTTCTGAATCAATTTTAACAGGCGAATCTGAAGAAGTTTTAAAAGATGCTGATTTTGTCTCTAAACCAAACTCACCTTTGGGCGATCAAAAAAACAAAATTTTTTCAGGAACAAATGTTTTAAATGGTAAAGGTTATGGAATTGTTTATGCAGTTGGAAATAAAACAGAAATTGGAAAAATAGCAGATTTACTAAATAACAACAATTTAATGCTTTCACCATTGCAATTAAAATTGCAAAAACTTGGAAAAATGTTAGGAATTTTTGGGATCATTTTAACATTAATTACATTTGTTTTTACATTACTAATAATTGAAAATATTTTCAATACTTCAGATGTTGTTCAATCAATTCAAAGATCATTACTACTAACCATTTCTTTAGCAGCAATTTCTCTACCTGAAGGTATGGCAGCAATTGTTACAATAGTCCTTTCAGTTGGTGTAAAAAAAATGACAAAGAAAAATGCCCTTATCAAAAAATTGCCTTCTGTTGAAACTTTAGGCTCTACTTCAGTAATTTGTTCAGATAAAACTGGAACATTAACAATGAATAAAATGACAGTTGTTAAACTATGAACAAATAATGGAAACAATGATTCAATTGAAGAAAAAGAGATTGATAAAAATAAAAAAGAAATGTTAATTAAAGCATCATTATGTACCGATGCTGTTATTGATGAAAATGAAGATATATCAAAAAGAAAAAATGCTATTGGTGATCCAACTGAGATTGCAATTTTAGAATTTACTTTTAAAAATAACATTTCTATCTTAAATATAAAAAATCAATATAAAAGAATTGCAGAAATTCCTTTTGATTCTGATAGAAAATTAATGTCTTCAATAAATGAAATAAACGGAAAAAAAGTACTAATATTTAAAGGAGCTCCTGATGTTATTTTTTCTAAATGTAAAAATTTTGATTCTCAATTAGCATTAAAAATTAATAACGAATGATCAAACAAAGCAATTAGAGTTTTGGCTGTTGCTCAAAAAGAAATTAATACTACAATAAGTGAAGATTTAGAACCTAAAGATTTTGAATTTGATTTAGAATTTATTGGCCTTATTGGAATGATAGATCCGCCTAGAGAAGAAATTAAAAGTTCTATTAAAGAATGTATCTCTGCTGGCATTAAACCTGTAATGATTACTGGTGATCATTTAAATACAGCTAAAGCAATTGCAAAAGATTTAGGTATTATTAAAAATGAAGAAAATCAATTAGCAATAACAGGTACTGAATTAGATAAAATGAGTGATGAAGAATTTTTTGCTAATATCGAAAAATATTCAGTTTATGCTCGCGTAAGTCCAGAAAATAAAATTAGAATTGTCAAAGCATGACAATCTAAAAATCAAGTTGTTGCTATGACTGGTGATGGTGTTAATGATGCTCCCGCTTTAGATGCGGCAGATATTGGTTGTGCAATGGGAATAACTGGAACTGATGTTTCAAAACAAGCTGCAGATATGATTTTAATGGATGATAATTTTTCAACAATTGTTGAAGCTGTTAAATTAGGTAGAAATATTTACGAAAATATTAGAAGAATTACAAAATTTTTATTATCTTCTAACGTGACTGGTATATTTGCAATTATTTTTGGAATGATTATTTTTTATTTAGCATTTGAAATTGGTAATTGAGGAAAAATTAGTGCTCAAGAATTAATTCAAGCAAGCAATAATAACATCAATCAACAAATAGCTAATGAACTTGCAAATAAAATAAATGATAATATTAGATTTTCAACAACAATTACAACAATTTTAATTTTAGTCCATCATATGGTAATTGAAACATTCCCTGGTGTAGCGCTCGGGGCTCAAATGACAACAACCAATTTAATGAATCGAAGACCAATTTCTAAATACGAATCAATATTTGCAAGAGGTTTGATTAACCAAATAATTTCTTATGGATTATTACACGGAATATTAACAGTAATTTCATTTGTCGTAGGAGCTCAAATTGCTATACTAACAGGAGCACCGCTATTAAGATTTTATTATGGTATTATTGCAACATTTTTAACTTTATCAGTTGGAGGTGTTTTAAAATCAATTACAATGAGCACTTTGACTCCTGTTTGAAAACAAAAATGACAAGAATGTAAATGAATTTATATTACATCAGGGATTTCGTTTTTAATTATTTTAACTATGATTGTATTCCCACAAATTACTTCAATTGCTGCCGAAAGACCAGAAATGAAATTTAGTAATTATAAATCTACTGGATTAGATGAAAATACGTTTAATACAATAATTACAAAAATAAGTGGCGGAACTAAAACAAATGATTATGCTCATTGAACTGTTTATTTTATAGGAATAACTTTAGGATTATTTACATTCATTTTCTTAGAAGCATTAAAATACTACGAAAATAATATTTCAAAATACTCAAAAGAAAGTAGAATGAAAATAGTAGATTTTGAACTTATTCAAAAACCAAAATCTCATGGCTGAAAAAGACACTAATTTATAGGAGAACTATGTCGTCTAGCAAAAAAAATAAAAAATATGTTGCTAATTACTTTTTTATAGCTGATGAAATTATCAAAAAATATAAACCTAACTCAATAGTAACTATGCAATTTTTTCAGAGAAAAGAACAAGCTATTTTAGGCGGAATAAATGAAACTTTAAAATTTTTAAAAGATAACACAGATACTTCAAAATATAAAATTAAATATTTACCAGAAGGTTCTGTCATAGAAGCTCTTGAACCAGTTTTAGAGTTGGAGGGTCATTATCGATACTTCGGAATTTTTGAAGGTGTTATTGATGGGATTTTAGCTCGTTCAACTTCTATTGCAACAAATGCTTATGAATGTAAAAAAGCTGCAAAAAATAAAGAAATTATTTATATGGGTGATAGAGGGGATCATTATATTAATCAAGAAATTGATGGATTAGCTGTTGAAGTTGGGGGGTTAGTAGGACATTCAACAATGGCTGGTTCTAGAGGAAATAAAGATGTTATTTTTGGTTCAATACCTCATGCACTTATCCAACATTTTGATGGTGATTTAGTTGCAACAATGAAAGCATATCATGATGTATTTCCTAATGAAAAAGATTTGGTTGCTTTAGTTGACTTTTCTAATGATGTTATTAAAGATTCTTTAGCAGTATTAAAAGTTTTTGGTAAGCAATTAAAAGGTGTCAGAGTTGATACATCAAAAAATATGGTTGATCATATGTTTGATAATGAAAAGAACAAAGATCAATTTAAAGGAGTAAACCCGGAACAAATCAAACGATTAAGAAAAGCTCTAAATGATAATAATGGAAAGCATGTTAGGATAATTGTTTCATCAAGTTTTAATCCAGAAAAAATCGCTTATTTTGAAAAAGAACAAACTCCAGTTGATGCTTATGGAGTTGGTGATTATATATTAAAAATAAACATTGGCTTCACTTGTGATGCAGTAAAAAACAACGGAAAAGAAATTGCAAAAGAAGGAAGAAAATATCGCTTTAATTCAAAATTAATTTCCTACAACTAAAAAATTAAAGTATTATAATTTTATTGTTTATGTTTGAAACTCTAGTGCAAATTTAAGAAAGAGTTTTGGGCATAAGCAGGTCATTATAATTTTTGTTCTTAATTATTATTTTTATTTTTAATTATCTATAAATCTTATATTTGATTTTATTTTTAAAACTAAATTTTATTCAAACAAAAAGTTAGGAATTAAAAAAATTATGAAAAAAAATGCTATTAACGTTTACAGCGAAATTGGTAAACTTAAAAAAGTTTTAGTTCATCGACCAGGAGACGAACTAAAGTATGTTACACCTCAAAGAATGGATGAACTTTTAATGTCAGCTATTATTGAGCTTGAACAAGCAAAAGAAGAACATGATGCTTTTACTAAAATTTTAAGAGATAATGGAGTTGAAGTAATTGAATTAGCAGATTTAACTGCTGAAATGTATGATTCATTAACTCCATCTGAAAAAGATGCGTTCTTAAATCAATGAGTAAAAGAAGCGTCATGAGGAAAAAAATCTTCTATTGATGCTTTGAAAATCAAAAAAAATCTAAGTAAAAAAGTATTTGACTATGTTAAATCAATAAAACCTACAAGAAAAATGATAGATAAACTAATGGCAGGAGTTTTACTTTCTGAAATTGGTGAAAAATCAATTATTTTGAATAAAGACAAAAAAAATGAAATGGTAATTGATTTAGTAGTAGATCCAATGCCAAATCTTTACTTTACAAGGGATCCTTTTGCTTCTGTTGGTAATGGTATTACATTACACAACATGAAATACCCAACAAGAAAAAGAGAAACAATTTTTGCACAATGAATATTTAATAAACATCCTGAATATAAAGATGTTCCTCAATTCATTTCAAAAAGAGATGGAAAGGAAACAATCGAAGGTGGGGATGTTTTTATTTACACAAAAGATGTTCTGGCAATTGGAGTTTCTGAAAGAACAAATATGGAAGCTATTTTAAGAATTGCTACAAATATTAAAAAAGACAAAAATTGTGAATTCAAAAAGATAGTTGCAATCAACGTTCCTCCTATGGGAAATTTGATGCACCTTGATACATGACTAACAATGCTAGATAAAGATTTATTTTTATATTCTGGAAACATTAAATCTGCTCTAAAAGTTTGAGAAATTGATTTAACCAAACCAATTACTCCAAAATCACCTAAATTATCAACTGCTAAGTTAGCAGATATATTAGCTAAAATTGTTGGCAAAAAAGTTAGAATGATTCCAATTGGTGGAAAAGACGGAAATCAAATGGATATTGATATTGAAACTCATTTTGATGGAACAAATTATTTAGCTATTGCTCCAGGTGTTGTAGTAGGTTACCATAGAAATAGAAAAACACAAAAAGCCTTGGAAGAAGCAGGCGTGAAAGTGTTAGCATTCCAAGGTAACCAACTATCATTAGGTATGGGATCAGCAAGATGTATGTCAATGCCTCTTGTACGTGAAGAAGTAAAATAAGTTTTATATTTAAGAAAAGAAAGATAAAGGATATTAATTATGGCTTGAAATTTAAAAAACCCTCGTCATTTTGACACTTTAATGAATTTTACAACTGAAGAAATTTTGTATTTAGTTGATCAATCAATTAAAGTTAAAGAAAATGAAAGAAATGGAATTAGACCTAAAGGTCTTGAAGGAAAAACAATCGTAGGTATTTTTGAAAAAAATTCTACAAGAACAGCTAATTCAACTTTTAAAGCTGCTAACTATTTAGGTATGCAATATTTTTATAATGGGCCATCAGGTTCAAATATGGGAACAAAAGAATCTGTAGCTGATACTGCAAAAGTATTTACAGAAATGTATGACATTTGTTTATTTAGAACATTTGGACATGACAAAATTCAAGATTATGCAAAAAATTCAGGTATTCCTCTAATCAATGGATTATGTGATCAAGAACACCCAACACAAACAATTGCTGACTTACAAACAATTAAAGAAGCTTTTGGTGGATTTAAAAAACTTGTTAAAGGAGAAATTAAACCTCTAAAAGTAGTATTTTGTGGTGACTACAAAAATAATATGGGGAACTCTTGAATGTATGCAGCTGCATTTACAGGTATGGACCTAGTAATGTTTGGACCAAAAGAATATGAACAACAATGTAACAAAGACATTGTTAAATTCTGTAAAGATTTATTCAAAAAAAATGGTGGTTCAATTACATTTACAGAAGACAAAGCTAAAGCAGCTAAAGATGCAGATGTTATAGCAACAGACGTTTGAGTATCATTAGGTGAATCATTTGATTTATGAGAAAAACGTTTAAAAGAAATGCACGAATTCCAAGTAGATAAAAAAATGATGGATATGGCTTCAAAAAATGCAATTTTTATGCATTGTTTACCAGCATTCCATGATATGAATACTGAGTATGGATCAAAAGTTGCTGAATTATACGGTAAAAAATTCCCAATTGTTAAAAATGGGGCAATTGAAGTAACAGATGAAGTATTTAGTGATACAAAAAGAAATTGGTCATTTGTTGAAGCTGGTAACCGTTGAACATCAATTGCAGCTATTATTCAAGAATTATTAAAATAATAATTTTTATATAAATTTATTAAGGAAATGAGTATATGGCAAAAATTGTAATTGCTCTTGGAGGTAATGCTTTAGGAGATAATCCGCAAGAACAAAAAGAATTAGTTACATTACCTGCAAAAAAAATCGCTTCACTAATTAAAGCAGGGCACGAAGTAATTGTAGGACATGGAAATGGACCACAAGTTGGAATGATTTTTAATGCCTTTGCAGATGCAAAAAAAGTTAACGAAAAAACTCCATTAGTACCTTTTGCTGAAGCAGGTGGTATGTCACAAGGTTATATTGGTTATCATATGATTACTGCTATCTCTAATGAATTAGCAAAAGAAAAAATCGATAAAGATGTTTTATACTTTTTAACTCAAACAATTGTTGATGCTAAAGATCCAGCTTTTGACAAACCAACTAAACCAGTAGGTCCATTTTATAAAACAAAAGCTGAAGCTGAAGCTGCAAATCCAAATTCAACTATAGTTGAAGATGCAGGTAGAGGATATCGTAAGGTAGTACCTTCACCCAAACCAGTTGATTTTATTGGAATAAAATCAATTAAGAAAAATGTTGATGAAGGAGCAGTGGTTATTGTTGGAGGAGGGGGAGGAATCCCAACCATCGAACAAAAAGGTCAATATATTGGTGTAGATGGGGTTATTGATAAAGATTTTTCTTTATCTAAAATTGCTACTGCAGTTGATGCAGATTTATTCATTGTTCTAACAGCTGTTGATTATGTTTTTGTAAATTATGGAAAACCTAATCAAAAAGCATTAGTTAAAACGGATATTGCTGAATTAGAACAATATATTAAAGAAGAGCAATTCGCTCCAGGATCTATGTTACCAAAAGTTCAAGCTGCAATTCAATTTGTTAAATCAGGCAAAAATAAAGAAGCTATTATTGCGGATTTATCAAGAGTTGAAGATGCTGTAAATGGAAAAATAGGAACAAGAATTGTTTCAAAACTATAACAAAAATAAAATTTAAAAGGAAAAAATATGGCTAAAAAAGCTAAAAAAGAAGAACAAAGTTTAGCTAATGCAAGTACAAACAAAAAAATTTCATTCTTCTCAGCTATTTTGATTGTTATGGGTTCTTCAATTGGTGCTGGAATATTCTTTAAATCTGGTGCTGTTCTAGAAAACTCTCAATCATCTTTAGTTCTAGCTATTTTTTGTTGATTGATAGCTGCTGTTTCAGTTATTGCAATGGCTTTAGCATTAGTTGAAGTTGCTTCAGCAAGAAATGACAACTTATCAATGATAGGTTGAGCAAAAGTTTTTAATGGTCGTACAACATTTAAAGCATGTAAGAATTTCATGTTTTATATTTATCTACCATTAACATACTTCTTTATGCCTCTATATGTTATTATGTCGCTTCAAGACGGCATTGGGGCATTAATTAATAAAGATATGTCTGCAGCAACATTTGGAACAAATGTTGATTGATTGATATGAACTATTATTTCATTAGCAATGTCAGCATATTTTATATTTATTTCTTGTTTATCAACAAAAGCTGGAAATATTCATAACAAAGTTATTACTTATATTAAGTTTATTCCTTTAGTAATGGTTGCTATTATTGGATTCATTATTGCAGGACAAGGAAAAGGTGGAGAGGTTAACGCAGGAGTTGTAAAACCTCCATTTACTGAAGCAGGGAATACAATTGCAGGAGGAGCATCATTTATAAAATTTGCTCCAGGCCTAGGAATGTTTATGGCTATTTCAGCAATTTTCTTTGCTTATGATGGATTTTATGTTGCAGCTGGTATTCAATCAGATATGAAAGAACCTAAAAAAACTCCTTTAGCTCTTTTATTTGGATTATTAGCTAATACAGTGATTTATTTAATTATTGCTATTTCAATGTCAATTTCAGGTGGTAAATTAAATGTTTTAGGAACCAATATGGATAGCGCTTGAGGTACAGCTGGTAGAATTATCGCTGGAATAATTAACATTATGGTAGCAATTGGAGTTATTGGTATTATTAATGGATTTGCTATGTGAGCTCCACGTTTTACAGAAGATTTAATTAAAGAAGGTGAATTACCATTTTCAATTAGATATAAAGATAAGTTAAATGCTGATAGACCAATAGTTGGAGTTATGTACTCAGTAGCTATTACTCTTCCTGTTGTTATCTTATTTACATTAATAGGTGCTTTAGCATATATTGATGGATATGGCGATTGATATAAAGGTGGAATGGATAAATTGTATACATTTGCTGATTTAATGGGAACATGAACTGCAGCGTTTACATTTGGTTTTATTACCGCTTCTATCTTTGGATGTTTAAGAAACAGAAGAACTGGAACTATACAAACAGATCAAAAATCATATTTTAAAATAGCTGCTATAGTTTCTGTAATTATGATTACATTATCATTAGGAGTATTAGTATTACAACCTATTATTGATTTAATGCTATTACCACAAGTAGATAAAAACTTAGTAAATTCATCTGGTGGAAATTATACAGATATTGTTGTTTCAAGAATTATGTTAGTTGTTACCCTTCTATTGTTCTTTGGTCTATCATATGGCCCAACAATTATTGAAGATAGAATCAACATTAAAAAATATGGTTCTATTGCAAAATATGAAGAATGACAAAAAGCAAATTTTCAAGTTAGTTAATTGAAAAAAGATATAAAAAATTATTTCGCTAACATTCATATTAAAATAATAAAAAGATACTTTAAATGGTATCTTTTTATTATTTGTGTATCTTTTAATAAGTATCAAATAAATAGTTATTTTCAAAATACTATAAATTCAAAATCATAAGTAAAATTCTTTGGTTATATAACTTTTTCTTATTATTTTGAAATATAATAAATTGAAAATAGGAAATATTATGAAGAAAAAAATTGCTTTAGCCTGCGAAGTATGTCACAGTAAAAATTATTATGAAAATAAGTCTAATGACCAACGCTTAATAAAAAATAAATTTTGTAAAAATTGTAATACTCATCAGATACATAAGGAAGAAAAATAATGGAAAATAATCAAGAACAAAATAATAAAAATAATAATTTTGAAAAAACTCCTAATAAAGAAAAGGCTTATCCAGTTAGAAATTTTTTTAAAGAATTAAAAAGAGTTTCCTGACCTACAAGCAAAAAAAACTATAAATATTTTTTTTGAATATTTGTGTTTATAATATTTTTGATTGCATTTTTTGCTCTTATATCTTGAGGAGCAAAAGAGATTTTAGAATCAATAGGAGCTAATTAAAATGAAAAAAGAATGATACATGATTTCAATAATTACAGGGAAAGAAAAAAAGATTATTGAAAGTTTAAAAAATAAAATTGAAACAGCTAATATGCAGGACTTATTTGGGGAAATCAAAGTGTTTTGAATTCCAACAATTAGTTCTAAAGAAATTATAAAAAAAGCTCAAGGTAAAGAATATAAAATCAAAGAAGATAATTTATATAAAGGTTACATTTTTATTTTTATGGAAATGACTGATGAAGCTTGATTTTTAGTAAGAAATACAGAATATATCACAGGTTTAGTAGGATCAAGTGGAGGAGGATCAAAACCAACACCTATTTCAAATAGAGAATTTGAAAAAATGTTAAAAAGACAACAAGAAAAAATTGAAGAATTTAATTCAATTGAATATAAAAATCCTTATCAAGAAGGTGTCATGGTTAAAATTAAAGAAGGATCATTTAAAGACGAAAAAGGAAAAATTGTTGAAACAAACTTTGAAAATCTAGTTGCGGTTGTAGAAATTGTAACTTTTGGTAGAAAAGTTCCTGTTGAATTTCCTTATAGTAACTTGCAAATAATTAAAAAAGATTAATTGATTTTGTATGAATTTTATTCAACATAGATGAAAAATTTTCTGTAACTATATTATTGACAACAGAAAAACTATAATTGTTAATTATTTAATTTTTTTAGTTTCAATAACTATTTTGTTAATAATTGATTTAGTTTGCAAACACACATTATTTGATTCAAATAATTTAGGAAGTATTAAACACGAAAATTGATTATTTGGAATAAGAAGTGTTAAAAACGAAGGATTAACTTTCTTACCTTTTTTAAAGGCTAATGATATATTGTTAACTTTTTTCAATTTTGTAATTATTACTTCTTGTATCATCTTAATTATTTTTTTAAAATCACATTGATTTGCTGTATTTATAGGATTTATATTTTCAGGAGCTTTAGGTAATACAATTGATCGTTTAGCATTTGGTTATGTAAGAGATATTATTTATTTACCTTGAGCTGATAATGGAACATTTAATTTCGCTGATACTGATGTAATAATTGGTTGTATAGGAACTATAATAACAATGCTAACAATTTACATTAGAAGAAAAGATTAAAGGAGCTTTAATTTGAATCAAACAACAAGTAGAAAAATTAGTTTTTTTGCTGCTTTATCGATATGTTTTACTTCAATTGTTGGTATTGGAATATTTTTAAAGAATGCTTCAGTTGGTAAAAATGTTGAAGGTAATGGAATATCTTGGTTAATGACTTGAATTATTTCTGGTATTTTAGCCATTCTACTTGCTTATCATTTTGGAAGAATATCTCGAATAGAATCTAAAAAAGGTTTAACAGGATTAAATGCTTGAACAAACGAAATTGCAGATAAAAAAAATAATTGATTTAAAAAAATAGTTTCAGTTAATTACGGTTTTTTTTATAATCCTATTCTAACACTATGTTTATCTTTCTTTTGCACCGAGTTTTTAATTGATTTTTTTAAAATAGCAATTAATGAAAATATTCATGTCGATATATGAATTTATGTTTTAATTTCTTTATCTTTAAATATTTTCTTTATTTTAAATAATTATTTTTCAGTTAAGTTTAGTGGGCATATTTCAATAGTAACTTCTATTATAAAATTTATTCCTTTATTAATGGTTATTTTTATAGGATTAATTTTCGCAAATTCACATAATTTAGATTCAACTACAACAAATGGATTTAAAGAAAACATTTCTTTTAGTAAAGCGATACAAGGAATTATGCTATCAATTCCAAGTGTATTTTTTGCTTTTGATTCATTTGTAGGAGTTGGTGCTTGATCAAAAGATATTAAAGGAGGAGAAAAAACTGTTCCCAAAGTAATTATTACAGCTATGATATTAGTAACAATTATTTATTGTTTAGTTTGTTTATCTTCAATATTTCATTTTAATCCAAATAAAGATGGTGAAGGAACAACAATTCTTAATGTTTTGATTGATTCGTTGCCTATAAATGTTAAAAAAGGAATTACTATATTTATATCATTAACTATTTTCATTTCTGCTTTTGGGACTTCAAATTCTATCTGCGGAACTTCAATGAATGAATTTAAAAATTTAATTCTTCACAAAAAACAATTTTTTCAAATCTTTTATCTATTAAGTTTGGTATTAAAAAAGCATCTTTATTTTTAGCGCTAATTCTTACTGGATTTTGATCATTAATTATTTTTATTCCATCTATTATTATTAATAGTGATGCAATTATTGACGGATTTTCAAATATAGTTGTTATTTTCGCTTTTATGATTTATTCATATTTAATTTTTTTATTTTGAAAAAAAGAAAAAAAAGAATTTAAAAATAAAACTCTAAATTCTATTATGGTTTGAATTACTATTGTTGGTGTATCAGTAATTGTTTTTTTAAATGTATTTTATGTTTTTTTAAATGGAATTGAAGATTGAGACAAATCTTCAACATGAGGTTTATTGTTGACAGGAAAAAATTATTCATCAATTCAAAATTTAGATGTATTAATTTTTTATATTGCTTTTAGTTTTGTATTCTTTTCGTTTCCATTTATTAATTATTGAATAGTACAAAAGCAACGCAAAGTTATGTAAAATAAGTTTAGTTTTCTTGTATCAAGTTTTTTTAATATCAATTAACTTGTTCTTTTTTATTTTCTGCTAAAAAAAAAAAAAAGATATTTTTATTTAAAATTTATAAATATACATTATTTTTTTAATTAATGGTTTTTACAATGAAAAAAATGAAAATAACAAAATTTTTATATTTATTAATTCCAACATCAGTTTGTTTTTTAACTCCAAATTTTGTTGTTTCTCATTCTTTCAAAAATAATTTAAATCAAAACAATTCAGATGAAAATGCGTTAAGTAATAATAGTGGCATTATTTTTAAACAAAATTCAATTGATTTAACTGAAGCTAAATTTAATGATTGAAATTATATTAATAATATCAATCAAGAGTACAATGATGATTGAAGCAAAAGAGTTTATGATGTTGCAATTTCTTCGGTTGGATCTTCTAGCTTATTCAGCTATCAAAATACATATAATGGAGATGTTACTGATTCATCATCTTCTGTTGGAATTCCTTCTAACCCAAAAGAAACTATTTTTAGTTTATTGTTAGATTCTATTGATTGAGAGCAAATGTTTCCTGGTGATATTGAAAGCAAAAATCTATCTCAAAAAAATTGTTATTTTGTAATAACAGATGCTCCTGTTTTAGGAATAAATGGTGGTTTTTTACTAAATTATAAATTATATTTAAAACAAGTTGAAAAAATTAAAGATAATGAAGGTCAATTAAATACAGTTATTTCTCAAAATAAAGAAGTTTTAATTAAATCAAATACACTTATACTAAAAGGATTTAAAACATATACTAAAGACGATCCTAAATGAAATAATGCAAATATAAATTTAAGAAAAAATGTTTTTTCTTATAATGATTTACCTTTTAAGCTAAATGATAATTTTCAAGACTTAGCAACTAGAGAACAAACAAATATCTTAAATAAAGCTATAAAAGACAATTGAACTTGATTTTTTGAAATTAAAAATGGTGTTTATTCAATAAATACAGATGAACAAGATATTTTTTTGAGTTCTCTTGAAAAGTTTCAATCATATTTTAATAATGTTATAACAGGCGTTACCAAGGTAGATACTGTTAATAATAAAATAGATTTCTATGTTAACTATGTAGAAAAAATTACATATAGTGCAGGGGTTGTTGATATTCAAAATACTAGCAGCCCTAAATTATTTACTATTGATAATTATTTAATAACTCCAAAAAAAGGAATGGAGTTAACACAAATTATAGGTATTGCAATGTGTCTTGGTGGGGGGGTTTTATTATTGATTGCAATGATAATTTTATTAGTTAAAAAGTCAAAAGTGAAAGAAGAAGATATTAAATTTAATACCATAACTGGAATTGTTCCGAGCGAATATACAAATTATATAATTTCACCCAACACCCAAAACATAGAGCAATATCAACAAAATCATTCTCCATATTTATTGCAACATAATTATGAAGATAACAACACATATCAAATGCAATTAGAAGAAATGCCTTCTCAACCACAATTAGAAAATTTTTATCAAACCGAAGAAGAGCAATATGAAAATTATGAAACTGAACAATTCGATAATCCAGAAATTACAGAAGAAATAAATTATGATTCTAAAGAGTAAGTAAACTAAACTTTAAATATTAGAATGTCTCTATCTATTAAAAAAAGTAATTTTTTGGTAAAATGATATATACCATTTTTATTTTTAAATATATGAAAGGAGCTTTTAATGAAAAGAACGTATCAACCAAACAAAAGAAAGCATATAAAAACACATGGTTTTCGTGCTAGAATGGCAACAGCAAGTGGAAGAAAAGTATTATCAAATAGAAGAGCTAAAGGAAGAGCTCGTTTAACTGTGTCAAGCAGATAAAAAATGAAAAAAGAAAATATTCTTAAAAAAAATTTAGAATTTCAAAAAGTTATTAATACCAAAAAGCAATTAATTAACAAATATCTAATTTTTTATTATGAAAGTTGCGATCAATTCAAAATAGGTATTTCAACTCCAAAAAGATTTGCAAATGCTGTTAAAAGAAATTTTATTAAAAGGCAAATTAAATGAATTTTCGATTCTTTTATTAATTATCAAGACATCAAAAATAAAATTGTTTTAATTGTTCGCAAAGATTTCATAAATCTTTCAATTGAAGAAAAGAAAAAACAAATAATAAAAATGTTTAACAAATTAAGACAAGGTTAACAAAGTGGGAAAATCAGATAAATCTAATAATTCAAATAAAGACAAAAAAGATAATATATCTGGTTTTAATAATCAAAAAAGATCAAGTAAATTTGATGATCTAACAGGAACATCTAATTTAAGACCTAATTCTCCAAATGGAAATAGTTTAACAACCAAAGAAAAAGCTAAAAAAATATGAAAATGAGTAGTTATTGCCATTTATCTATTTTTAGCAGGGTTAGGTTTTACAGGATTAATACAATCTTGTGTTTTAAGAACATCCTCAACTGTAGGGGCGGGGGTTGAATTATATAATAGTAGAAATGATGTGGCTCCTTATGTTAATACTTATAAAATCTCAGAAAAATCAAAAGAAGAAATTGATTATTACTTAACCGAGGAAGAAGAGATTAAAAGAGGGGATAATGAAGCTGCTCAAAAAGTCAAAGAAAACCCATATTTAATTGGTTCTCCAAAATTAGATAATTTTGGCAATATTAAAAAAGTAAAAACAAAATATTATGTAATTGACCAAAAAGCAAAAGAAAATTTTTTAACAAATAAAACAACAATTCATGAATTAAAAGATCAATTAAAAACAATTTATGACATTTATGGTAAAGAGCACGCAGAAAAAATTAGTGATTATTATGGTGTTTATGATAATTATTCATCGTCATTAAGAATTTTAGGAATTGATAATGTTGCTTTAAGTAATTCTTCATCTTCAAAAATAAGTGGTAGTGTTGATAATAAAGGATTATTACAAGGAGATAAGAACAATAACTTTATCTTTATGAATAACAAAATCATTAATTATTTAAACACTAATGGTTTAGCATACATTAACCAAAACGATTGATACAATATTAACTTTTTTGTTCTAAGAAGACCAACAGATTGAAATTCATTATCGAATAGTCAAAAAGATTTTTACGGAACAGGAATTACTAATTTATCAAGTGCATTTATTGCATACGAAAATATTAATTCTCAATGAATTAAAGTAGAACAAATTGGTGGACAATATGTAACAAAAGACGCAAATGGTGATGGAATTATTGATAGCGATGAATATGTAATAATTACAGATCCAAATAGAATTGCTAAATTTAGGTATGCGCTTGAAGCAGAAGTAGTTTCAATTAGTAACGAAGATGCAGCTACTGCAGGTTTATTAAGTTCAGAAGCTTATGCTCGTGATTATTTACAATCTTTAATGAATGTAGCAGTTAGATTTCCGCAAATTAATGATTTCTATCAAAGTGTTTTAGGTAATGTAGATAGTGTAACTGAATCAAACTCACGCGTTATTTTTGATAACCTTTCAAAAGAAAAATTAAAAGGAATTGTTTCTTCAAATACTAGAAATAATCAAAAAGCTATTGATGATAGTAAATTATTTACACTACAACAAAAAAACGCAATTTTAACTTATCAAAATGAAGTAACCTCTTTAATGACAAAATTAGGTTTTGGAATTAGAAAGCAAGTGTATTCTGACGAAAATTCTGAATACTATGAACCAAATAACAATAAAGAATTTAAAGTTGAATTTCTACCAACAACTAAAAATAAAAAAGATATTGTTATTGGTACTGGTTCTGCTGCTCAAAAACCAATAACTTCATGAAAAGATTCTTGAAGACTAGGACCTTTTTATGGACTAATTGTTTATCCATTATCATTTATGATCAATGGAATGATGAATCCAATGCCAAGTATGAATGGTTGAAGTGGAATTATAGCTATTGTTATTGCTATTTTGGTAACAAGGGTTATTGTTACATTATTCACATACAAAACATTGTTCTCAACTCATAAACAACAGCAATTGAATCCAAAAAAAGCAAAAATTGATGCTAAATATGAACCATTTAAAGGTAATAGGGAAATGGAACAAAGAAAACGTCAAGAACTTGCAAAATTGTATAAATCACATAACATATCAATGATTGATCCAATTAAAGCAATGTGTATTTCAATGCCAATATTTATTTCTATTTGAAGGGTTGTGCAAGGAATTCCTGATATTAAATCAACAACTTGATTGGGAATTCAATTCTCACTAACATCATGAAAAGAACTATTTGGCGGCGCCTGGCAGTATTTACCTCTATTAATTATTGCAGCAGCAACGCAAGCAATTTCTCAATTACTACCAAGAATTTTAAATAAAAAACGAATGAAAGAACGGGCTAATAAAGCAGAAATTGCAGCTCTTAAAAAATCAAACAAAACTCAAAACATTGTAATGATTGTCTTTATTGTGATGTCAGTTATTTTTGAAGCTGGAGTTCAAATCTATTGAATTGTTGGTGGATTATGACAAATAATGCAAACATTAGCTGTTCATCACATTGTAAAAAGTAATTGATATAAAACGAAGGGATACAAATATGTATAAAATCACTAATCAGGTGATTTTATTTTTGTTTATTAATTTCTTCAAAAATATTAATTATCAATTCTAAATCTAACTCTTCGGGACGAACCAATAAATTTAATTGATATTTGTTGCAAATATTTTCAAATTTTTCTCTATTTAATTGATTTAAACTTTTAATATTATTTCATAATGTTTTTCTTCTCATTGAAAAACATTGTTTAATAAAAGCAAGTAAATCATTATAATTAAAATCATATTTAATTTTTGTTCTTTTTAAATGAATGACACTAGACATAACTTTAGGTTTAGGTCAAAATGCAGAAGGCAAAACATCAAAACAATATTTTGCTTCATAAAATAATTGTGTTGAAGGAGATAATTTTGAATATTCACTTGTGTTAGGTTTTGCACAAATTCTTTGCGCAAATTCTTTTTGCACCAAGAGAATTACATTTTCAAAATTTTCAAAATAATTAAAAATCTTAAAAATAATATCTGTCGAAATATTATAAGGAATATTAGAAATAATATTAAAATCTTTAAAATTAGATAAATCAACTTTTAAAAAGTCATCATTAATAATTTCAATATTTTTAATGTCACAATATTTTTCTCTCAAATCATTAAATAAATTTCGATCAATTTCAAAAGAAACAACTTTTTTTGCTTTTTCAATCAAAAAATCAGTTAAAGCTCCTTTACCAGGACCAATTTCAATTATTTTTTTATTTTTTATATCAATAATGTTAGCAATCTTACTTAAAATTTTTTTATCATTTAAAAAATTTTGACTAAATCTCTTTTTAGCATAATTTTTTTTCATAATAAGTTATTTTATCTTTAAAAAACATTTCTTAACATTATTGTGAATATTATCTAATAATTCTTCAACACTAATGTTTTTTAGCATAGCAATAAAATTTGTAGTTTCAACAACAAATTCAGGTCTATTAATTTGCCCTCGATAAGGGGTTGGAGCTAAATAAGGAGTATCTGTTTCACAAAAAATTAAATCTAAAGGAACAATTTTTGCAGCTTCTTGCATATCTTTAGCATTTTTAAATGTAACAATTCCAGAAAACGAAAAATATACACCTAAATCTACATATTTTTGAACATAACTTTCTCCAGAAGAATAGGAATGAAGAATAAAAATTAAATTAGGATATTTATTTCTATATTTTTTAATAATTTCATATGTATCCTCATGTGCATCTCTAGAATGAACTACTATAGGTATATTATTTTTTCTTGCTATTTCAATTTGTTTAATAAAACATTTTTTTTGCATTTCTTTTGAAGGAGTATTATCATAATGATAATCAAGACCTATTTCACCAATACCAACAACATTTTGGTCAACTAATTGTTCTAATTTTTCAATAATTTCTTCGTTTCAAACATCATTTGGATGAATACCAATAATAGGGAAAACATTTTTATGTTTTTGTGCTAATTCTTTTGCTTCAACACTATTTTTTAAATCTGTTCCAACAACAAACATTTTTTCTACGCCTTTTTCAAAACTATTTTGAATTATTTCGTCTTGATTATTAAAATATTCTTTAAAAGGATGACAATGTAAATCAATATACTTTTTCATATTTATTTTCCTAAGCAAAAATTACTAAATATACTATCTAACAATTCTTCTTTATCAACTATACCTAAAATTTCTTTTAAGGCTTCTCATGCTTCATGAAGATCAATAACAACAACATCATAAGTAAAATTATCGTTAATTGATTTATATCCATTTTTTAGAGCGTGTAAAGCTTTTTTTAAGCATGAAGTTTGTCTTTGATTAAATGATAAATTGGATTTTTTCTCACTTTCACCATTAATAAGCAAGTTAGTTAAAGCTTTATTAAAGTTATCTATCTTTTTATCTTTTGATGAAATATAAATTTTATCCTCATCTTGCTCTTTAACTAAATCCATTTTATTCCACAATTGAAGATATATGTTATTTTTTGCTTTTTCTTGTATTTTAAAATCAAAATTATTCAAACCTTTTGTAGAATCAATGACATGGACAATTACATCACTAATTTCAATTTCTTTTCAAGCTTTTTCTATTCCTATTTTTTCAATTTCGTCTTTTGATTCTCTAATTCCTGCAGTATCTTTAAATTTTAAAATAAAGTTATTAAAAATAATTTCTGATTCAACTATATCTCTAGTTGTCCCAGGAATATTAGTTACAATAGATTTATCATCGTTTAAAATGGCATTCATTAATGATGATTTTCCAGCATTTGGATTTCCAACAATTGCAATTGAAATTGGTCTAATAAAAACTTGATTATTTTCTGAAATATTGACTATTTTTTCTAAGCATTCAATTAATTCTTTTAATTTATGATTAAATTCTTTATTATCTAAAATTGGTATATCATCATATTCAGGATAATCTATATTTATTTCGCATAATCCGATTAAATATTCAAGATCTTTGATGAACAAATTTATTTTTTCTTCTTTATCTTTATTGAATGAATTAATTGCAATTTCTTGTTGTTTGGAAGTCTTAGCATTAATTAAATCATTTATTGCTTCAGCCTTAATTAATGATATTTTTCCATTTAAAAAAGCTCTTCTTGTAAATTCTCCATGATTAGCTTTTCTAACACCCAATGATAGAATTAAATCTAATATTTGTTGAGTTACAACAATACCTCCATGAGCATTAATCTCAATAGTTGTTTCACCAACAAAATTATCACTACCTATAAAAAAACTTACAAGGACTTCATCAATTATTTTCCCATCTAAATTTTTAATAAATCCATATTGAATAGTTTTATTCTTACCTATTTTTCCTGTAAATATTTGTTTAATAACATCTAAAGCATCAGAACCAGTTATTCTAATTATTGATATAGCTTGGTTAACATAACCACTTGAAATTGCTGCAATTGTATCCAACATCTTAATAATTTTATTATAAGAATCTTAAAAAAAATTCAACTAAAAATTTAATTCCGACCATGTATGTATACTTTGAAATTTAAAATATAGTGTATATAATATAATTTTTATGTGTATGTATAACCATAACAAAATTGAAAAAAAATGACAAAAGTTTTGATTAGAGAATAAAACATTCAAAACAACTAATGATAAAAATAAAAAATTCTATGTTTTGGATATGTTTCCTTATCCATCAGGCTCAGGATTACATGTTGGTCATCCTGAAGGTTACACTGCAACAGATATCATTGCTAGATATAAAAGATTAAATAATTTTGATGTTCTTCATCCAATAGGATGAGATGCTTTCGGTTTACCTGCTGAACAATATGCAATTCAAACAGGTAATAATCCAGCAACATTCACAGAAAAAAATATTAATACTTTTAGAAAACAATTACAATCATTAGGTTTTTCTTATGATTATGACAAAGAAGTTAACACAACAGATCCTAAATATTACAAATGAACTCAATGAATTTTTGCACAAATGTACAAACAAGGTTTGGCTGAAATAAGAGAAATTGAAGTAAATTGATGTGAAGGATTAGGAACGGTTTTAGCTAATGAAGAAGTAATTGATGATGGTAATGGAAATAAAGTTAGTGAACGTGGCGGATTCCCTGTTATCAAAAAACCGATGAGACAATGAGTATTAAAAATTACTAATTATGCAGATAAATTATTAGAAGGTTTAAATGAAGTGGATTGACCAAACTCGTTAATTTCTTTACAAAGAAACTGAATTGGTAAAGAGATTAAAGATGGAAAAATAACATATCATTTGAAAGATTGAGTTTTTGCTCGTCAAAGATATTGGGGGGAACCATTCCCAATTGCTTTTGATAAACATAATAATGTACTACTAATTGAAGATTTAGTTGAATTACCAATAATGGAAAATATTAAACCTTCTGGTACTGGAGAATCTCCTTTAGCAAATAATAAAGAATGAATAAATTTTGAAAAAGAAGGAAAAATATATCGAAGAGATTCCAATACCATGCCTCAGTGAGCAGGATCGTCTTGATATTATCTAGCTTATATTTTAAAAAATGATGATGGTTCTTATACTCCATTAAATTCACAAGAAGCATACAAAAAATTTGAAAAATGATTGCCTGTCGATCTTTACATAGGTGGTCAAGAACATGCTGTATTACATCTTTTATATGCAAGATTTTGACATAAAGTTTTATATGATCTTAAAATTGTTCCTACTAGCGAACCTTTTTATAAATTGGTTAATCAAGGAATGATTCTTGGGACAGATAATCAAAAAATGTCTAAGTCAAGAGGAAATGTTATCAATCCAAACGAAATTATCGAACAATATGGAGCAGACACTTTAAGAGTATATGAAATGTTTATGGGTCCATTAACTGATTCAAAACCTTGAAACACAAATACTATGGAAGGAACAAAAAAATGATTAGATCGTGTTTGAAGATTATTTGAAAAATTCTTTAATAAAGAATTAATTCTAGAACAAAATTTTGAAGATGAAGAAATTGAATCAATTTATCATGAAACAATTAAAGAAGTCACAAAAAATATTGAAGAATTAAAATTCAATATTGCAATCTCGAAAATGATGGTATACATTAATTATATTTATAAATTAACAAAAATAAATAACATTAAATATTTAAAAGATTTCTTAATTCTACTTAATCCTTTTGCACCACACATAAGCGAAGAATTAATGGAAAAAATTGGATTTGAATTAATCACAAATCAAGAATGACCAAAATTTGATGAGTCGAAAATTTGTCAAAAAGCAATTGTAATTTCAATTCAAGTTAATGGTAAATTAAGAGGAACAATAGAAATTAATGAAAATGCGACTGAAGAAGAAATTAAAAATCTTGCTATTCAAGTTGAAAATGTTTCTAAATTTATTGATGGAAAACAAATTAAAAAATATGTTTACATTAAAAATAAAAATATCAACTTTGTTATTTAATTGGGTTTATATATTGTTAAGTAAGAAAGATTTACATATCTAAATAATTAATATATTTTATAAGCTGAATTAATAGTTTTTTTCAGAACTTCTAAGGGTATTTCTCCGTTTCTTAACATTAAATCAAATAATTTTTTGCTCTCATTTGAATTATTATTTAAATTTCCTTTTATGTTTTGAACTGCATTATATAAATCATTAAAAATAATTTTTCCTAACATATAACCAGTTGCTTGTGATGGCATTACCATATATCTTATTGACTCAGAATTAATATCTCCTATAGAAAGAGCAGAATTTTTTTTCATAAAATCTCTTACTTGTTTTATTGATGCTCCAAAAGGTAAATCATTTTCTTGAGCCACATTATTATTGTCATTATTATAATGAAAAGCAGTATCTACAGCTAATCTAATATTTCTTAATTGAGCTTCATTTAAAAAGCCATAATATTGAAGCATATTTGCTAATTGAATGGAATTTTTCAATTTCTCAACACTATTATCTTCACCTATTGCATTTTTGTAATATACACCATTATGAAATAATTTCATTTCATTTGTTAAATTAACTAATTTTTCATGATCTTTTTCAACATTTGAATCATATTTAGGTACTGAACCTTTAGCATTTAAAAAATTTTGTGGCATTCTTGTAATTGGATCTAAATTAGAGCCATAAATTTCTAATTCATTAGCATATCATTCAGAAAAAACTGCTCAACCTTCATGAAATGAATCATTTACAAAAGTATATCCAGGACCTGAATTATTTTTACCTTCGCCACCTTTTAAATATTTTGTTCAATAAGCATTTTGAGTATGATGTCCCATTTTACCTTCATGTGTTATTAATGAAGAAATAGATCATTTAGGTAGTGAATAGTAAGGGTCGCAATTATATTGAAATTGGTTTGAACCTCTAGGTCCTTCCATACCAACACCAATATCTTCTCTTATGGTGTAATTGTAAGGAGATAAAACATAATCTGGAATATTATTAAACATTTCATTATATATAGGATCAGAAATATTTTTAAAATCTTGATAAGCCAAAAACGAAGAAACAGCACCAGCTAAAGCCTCATTTCCACTAACTGTTCCTGTGTTATCTCCATTAATAGTTTTTTTATCTTTTCAATAAGATTCATAACCTTGCTGAGTAATAATTTCTTTATATTTTTTCAATTTATCTGAATTAGGATTATTTCAAAAATAATTAATATAACTATCTAAGTTATTATTTTCCAAAACTTCACGACCAAAGAAAAAATCTTCTTGATTTAATCACATATTAAACTTTTCAAAATCATTGGTTCCAATAATATTAACCAAACGAGCTGATTGAGGCCCAATTCCATCTTCGTCATAGTAAATTTTATTACTTAAATTGCCTTCAATAATATTTTTAGCTTTTTGAGCTATTAAGTCCATATTATTTTTTCCTTGAGTTGTTAAATGAATTCCTTTTTGATAAATTTCATCAGCAGCAACATTAATAGAATTATTATTTACTAACATTTGTTGATAAACATCATTTGCATCTTTAACAAAAATAGAATTTTCTAAATTTTTTAATTTCATAAATCCAATGCCAATTTTTTCAGTATTCAAATCATCATTCGTTAAACCTACACCATATACCTTTTGATTATCGACAATTAAAGTTTTCTCAATTTCGTTATTAGATGTTTTTGATAATTTTAAATAATTGTTTTCCCCAGAAGCAATTTGTTTTCCAAATGAAGAAGAATGAGCATAATAAACTCCTGAATAAAAAATCATAAATTTATCTAAACTATTTTTCAAATTTTGAATAGCATCAAAAATTTCATTTTTTTCTTCATTATTTAAATAATTTAATTTATTAATTGTATTTCTTAAATCACTAAAATAATCATTTTCAACTTTTGTAGAAACTAATTTTTTAATTGTAATTTCATCATTAGATGATTTAATAAATGATTTTATTTCATTTAAATAAAATGTTTGCAACAATTGATTGATTAATAATTTTTTAGCAATCGAGCTAGGCATAAATCCATATTTATTAGCTCCATAATTAATTATCATGTAATATTGATTAATAATATCACTTGTTTGATTAATTTTATTTTTTAAATTAAAAACCAAGTCTTTATCTGGTATGGCATTAATATCAGGATCTCCAGTTTCAGGGTTTAAAGGATAAATATTAATTCCTTGCTTTAAATAGTCTCTAATTCAATTTGATGATGTTGATAAAATCCTATCACCTTTCAAAGGATTAGCACCTAAAAATAATATTCCACTTCTAATGTTATTGATTTTATTTTGCCATTGAAAAATATAAGAATTTAATCAAATATTTTCGTCTTGATTCAAATTGTTTTGAGCTTGATAATTATTTAATGCACTAATCGCATTGGTAGAATTAATAATTAAATTGTCCAATGAAGTTTCAATTCCATAAGCACCATAAATAGGTAAACCAGCAGAGTTTTGATAAATATAATTTTTCTCATTATCCAAGTATTCTTGATTTAAAGCGATTAAATTATTTATGTGATTTTTGTTGCTACAAGATGTAACTAAAGGGGGAATTAAAAAAATAGATGATAAAGAAAAAAGAGAGCTCAAAGCTATTAATTTAATATTTTTTGTCATTTATAAATACCTTTCTTTTAAACTATTAAATCTAAATCGTTTTATAAATAAAGGTTTAGCAATAATAGATATACCTATAACAAATACAATGTTGTAGATATACTTATATTTTAAAACTAATTACACTTTTCATTCAATGTTAATTATTTTGTAAACGAAAATTTGATAACTTTTGAATCTTTAATAAATATTTAAAAAAGCATAAAACATATAATGTATTTTTAAAGTAAATAAAAAGCTGTTTATATCAGCTTTATTGATACTTTAATTTAATAAATCTTCTTTTAATCTAATATTACCCATTTTATCACATGTAATTTCGTATGTTTCTTCTTTAACCATTTCATTTGAAATTATTTTTTTAGCTATAAATGATTCAATATCATTTTTAATTAGACGATTAATTGGTCTTGCTCCAAATATTTTGTTATACCCTTTTTCTTTAACATATTTGTTTATTTCTTTCGAAAAAATAATGTTGATATCTTGATTTTCAAAAACTCTTTTTGATAATTTATCAAGTTCTTTTTCAATAATTTTTTCAATGACTTTTTCATCTAAAGGATTGAAAATAATTATTTCATCAATTCGATTAATAAACTCTGGCCTAAATACTTTTTGCATTTCTTGGATTACTTTTTCGGTTGCTTTAGGATTTTCTAAAATTAAATTAGATCCAATATTAGAAGTCATAATAATAATAGTATTTTTAAAATTAATTTCTTTACCTTTTGAATCTTTTAATATTCCATCATCAAGAATTTGTAGAAGAATATTTAATACATCCGGATGTGCTTTTTCAATTTCATCAAACAAAATAACACTATAGGGATTTTGTCTTACTTTATCTGATAGCTGTGACATTTCACCATATCCTACATATCCTGGAGGAGAACCAATTAATTTAGAAATCGAATGCGCTTCCATAAATTCAGACATATCAATTCTAATCATTTGCTTTTCACTATCAAATAAAGAATAAGCTAATGATTTTGCAAGTTCTGTTTTTCCAACACCAGTTGGTCCTAAAAACATAAAAGAACCAATTGGACGATTAGGATCATTAATATTTGCTTTTGATCTTAAAATAGTTTCGGCAACTAGTTTTGTCGCTTGTTCTTGACCTACAACTCTTTTATTTAAATCATTTTCAAGATTTAATAATTTTTGAGTTTCAGTTTCAACTAATTTAGAAACAGGTATTTTTGTTCATTTAGAAACAATTTCTGCAATTTCATTTTCTCCTACACTATCGCGAACTAATGAATTTTCAGAATTTTTTGAATCCTTTTCTAATTTAGAAATTTCTTTTTCTAATTCAGGAATACTTTTATATAAAAGCTCTGAAGCTTTTTCATAATTGGATTCATTTTGAAATTGAATTAATCTTTGTTTCATTAATTCTAATTGAAATTTTTTGTTTGATAATTCTTCAACTGCTTTTTTTTCTGTTTTTCATTTTTTGCTTATTTCATTAATTTGATCATTGATTGATTTTAATTTAGGTTCAATCTCTTTTAAACGGGCTTGATTTTTTGAAGATTTATCTTCATTATCTTCTTTTGTTAAAGCAATTTTTTCCATTTCTAAGGCCATTTTCTTTTGTTCAAGTTTTTCCAAAATTTCTGGTTTAGAATTCATAATTGTTTTTAAAGTGGCTGCTGCTTCGTCGACTAAATCGATTGCTTTATCTGGTAAAAAACGATCAGAAATAAATCTTGAAGACATTTTAGCTGCTGCTATTATTGCGCTATCTTCGATTTTTATTCCATGAAAGGATTCAAAACGGTCTTTAATACCTCTCATAATTGTGATAGTATCATCAATTGTTGGTTCAGCAACATCTACTTTTTGCATTCTTCTTTCTAAAGCCGCATCTGTTTCAATATATTTTTTATATTCATCATATGTTGTTGCACCAATTAGCATCATTTCTCCACGAGCCAACATTGGTTTTAAAATATTAGCAACATCCATTGAAGAACCAGCTGCATTTTTACCAGTACCAACAATCATATGAATTTCATCAATAAAAACAATTACTTTCCCGTTAGATTCTTTAATTTGTTTAGTAAGATTTTTAAGTCTTTCTTCAAATTGACCTTGAAAAGAAGCGCCCGCAAACATCATTGCAATATCGATTTCAATTAACTCTTTGTCCTTTAAATTTTCAGGAACATCACCAAGAGCAATTTTTTTTGCTAAACCTTCAACAATTGCTGTCTTACCAACTCCAGGTTCTCCTACTAAAACAGGATTATTTTTAGTTTTTCTTGATAATATTCTAATCACTCTTCTTATTTCATCATCACGACCAATAATTGGTTCAAGTTTATTTTTAAATGCTAATTCGGTTAAATTTTTTCCATATTTTTTTAAAGAATCAACATTTTGTTCGTTAGGTGTAAAACTAAAGTCCATAATTACCTCCTTTATTTGTTATTTTTATTAAATAACACTATAATTAATTATAGCACTTTAATAGTTAGAGTGCTAAATTTATTTTAAAATGGTAATTCTTTTGTGATTAAGTATTTGTCCAATTGAATGTTATAAATTATTTTAAAAACAATAAAAATAACTATTCCAGAAATAGGACAAAAAATAATTAAACCTGTATTAAAAAATATTTTTAATCCTAAATTTGATGTTGGAAAACACATAATTCTATTGTTAAAATCCAAAAATTGATACATTTTTAAATTTTCTATTTGGTTATCATTATTTGTAAAAGTAATTGAATAATAAATAATCATTGTGCTTATGTAAAAAAACATTAAATATAATGATCCAATAATTAAAGCATTTCAGTTTAAATAAATGTCTTTTCTCACTCATAATAACATCAAAAATGAAATAAGTGGAAATTCAAAATGTGAAGCTAACGTTTTGTATGAATTATACGGATCTTTATTAATAGAATCTCATCTAAATCTTGTTAAACCAAAAGCATTAAAAACCATATAAGCTACTGAACAAAAAAATAAGGTCTTAAAAAACTGATTTTCTTTATATAAAAAATAAAATGAACCAGTAAAACTAACTAACAATATTACGTGAGTTGTCATAAAGAAAAACTCATAAGGTGGAAAATATTTTCTTAGAGCATCGTAGTCAACAGAGTTATTTGTATAATACTTGGGTCTTCAATTGGTTAAATGATCATATAAAGTTCAACCAACAAATTGAGCAAAAATTAAAATACTAATTATCGAGATAAAATAATCCCTATGATTATTGATTCATTTAAATATCTTTTTAATTTTCATTAAGTTTTAATAATAACATTTAAGAGATAATTTTGTAAAATAATTAATTATACGTTTTTATGAATGACCAAAATAGCAAATTTATTGAACAACTAAATAATTTAGCCAAAAAAGCTTATGTCCCTTATTCTCATTTTCGTGTTGTTGCTTATTTTGAAAATAATGATGGATCTTTTTTTAGTGGTATAAATATTGAAAATGTAGCCTATCCTAATTCCATGTGTGCTGAAAGAGTTGGACTAGTTTCAGCTATCAATAATAATTTATCTCTAAATAATTTAAAAATAATCCATATTTATTCACCTGATTCAAAAGATTATTTATCACCTTGTGGCGGATGCAGACAAAGTTTAAGTGAACATATAAATGATAATGTTGAAATTAGAATGTATAAAAATAATGGTGAATATATTTCAAAAAAATTTAATGAACTTTTTCCTTTATCAATAAAACCAGAAAACATTAAAGGTGAAAATTAATGAAAATTTGTTGAGTAGCAATTATTGGGCGACCCAATGTTGGCAAATCAACTTTACTAAATAACATTATCCAATATGACTTATCCATTATTTCCCCAAAACCACAAACAACTAGAGATCAGATTTTAGGAATTTATAATGATAGGGAATATCAAATTATTTTTTTAGATACTCCAGGAATTCATAAACCACAATCAAAATTTGGTAATCAATTAAATAAAAAAGCATTCGAATCTTTAGATGAAGTAGATTTAATTCTATTTTTACAACCAATGGATCAGCAAATTTCTAAAGGTGATTTACTAATTTTAGAAAAAATTAAAGATTACAAAAATAAAATCGCTATCATAACAAAGAAAGATTTGTTAAAAAATAATAGTGACATGAATAATAAAATAATTGAATTAAATAAATATGTATTTAATGCAATCATTCCAATTTCACAAAATGATAGAAAATCAATTGACAATGTAATTGAAGAAATAAAAAAATATACTTATACAGATGTTCAATTATATGAAAGCGATTTTATAACTGATCGTAGCGAACTTTTTATTTCTAAAGAAATTATTCGCTTAGCAACAATTGAAAATTTAAGTGATGAATTACCACATTCAATTGCTATAGAAATTTATCAATACAATATCGATGAAAAAGAAGCAATTAGAAATATCGAGGCAATTATTTATTGTAAAAAAGAATCACAAAAAGGAATTATTATTGGCAAAAATGGAAATATGATCAAAAAAATAGGTACTAAAGCAAGAAAATTAATTTCACAAAAATTTGATTCTAAAGTTAACTTAAAACTTTTAGTAAAAGTCAATAAAGATTGAATCAATAACGAAAAACAATTAAAAAAATTTGATTATTAATATTTTCTTCATTTTGTTCTCTTCGTAACATCAGAGTTATTTTCGTTTAGTATACCAAAAAATTTTGTGACATCACTTGTTTTACCTACAATCATTAATTCATCACCTAAATTAAATGTTAAGTTAGCTGAAGGCAAAAAAGTTTCATTACCTCTTTTGATTAAAACTAAAGTAACACCTAATTTGTTAAATTTAAGTGATTTAAGTTCAACGTTAATTAATTTACTATTTAGTAATTGTGATGAACCAATAACAAAACCATTACCAAGTTCTGTTAATGATTTTGAAAACTTAATAAAATTTGAATTAGCTGCAATTAAGGCAGTTCTAATACCAGATTCTACTTCTGGTCTAATAATTAAATCAACACCAATTTGTTTTAAAACACGAGCATTACGTGTTGAAGAAGCACGAGCAATAATATGTTCAATATTAAGTTCTAATAAAACAGCAACAATTTCGATGTTATTTGGTGTTGCAACAATTATTGTTTCAATTTCTTCAATTCCAATTGATTGTAATGTATTAATGTCAGTTGCATCTGTGTTAATTAAAGTAACTAAAGGATAATTTGAATATTTAGATAATTGTTTTTCATCCATATCTATTGCTAATACTGGAATGTTTTGTTCAATTAATTCATCAATAATTGCTGTACCAAATCTACCAACACCAATAACACAAATATTGTTTTTTCTCTTCTTACTTACCATAATAAACCTTATATAATAATAACAATCTAATAGAAAATATGTTAAAAATTATAACGTTAAAGATAGATAAAACATATAATTTATAATTTTGAAATATGCCAGCAAGAAGAAAAGTTAATAATATATTTAAAAATTTCAAGAAATTTTTTTTAAATATTTCTAATTTACAAATAATTTTGATAACTTATTTAGTTGTTGTACTTTTAGGAACTTGTTTTTTATTACTTCCAATCTCACAAAAACCAGGAGTAAACATTTCTTTTATTGACATTTTATTTACAGTCGCTTCAGCTTTTAGTGATACTGGATTAACTACCAGAGTTACTGTTGAAACTTGGACTGATTTTGGACAAGCAGTTATTGCGATTTTAATTCTAATTGGAGGAATCGGAATATTTGCTCTTAAAGTTTGAATAATTAATGTTATTTTTAGAAAATCAATTTCGATAACATCTAGAAATATTCTGGAGAAAGAACGATCTTCATCAAAAACTAGCGATCTTAAAAAAACAATTAAAATATCCGTTACCTTTTTGTTTATAACTATCTTAGTTGCAACGTTTATTCTTTGATTAATTTTTTATTTTGAAAAAGGTAATTTTATATTACAAGAAGTAAGTGATAAAGAAGGAGTAATTAAAGTAAGAGATTTCTCACAATATGATCCTCATGGAAATGTTTTATTGTCATTTAAAGCAGCTGTTTTCCATTCAATTAGTGCGATTAATAATGCAGGATTTGATATTCTATCTGATGCCTCATTAAGTCCATATTATAGTGTTTATTCTATTCAAATAGTTTTTATAATTTTATTAGTTATTGGGGGGGTAGGTTTCCCTGTAATTTACGATGTCTTACAATATATTTCTCATAAAATAAGAAAAAGAACTGATTTTCATTTTTCATTATTTACAAAAATAAGTTGTGTTTCTTATTTATTAGTATTTTTAACAGGTTTAATTTTAACTTTTATTTTTGAACTCACAAATTCAAATCCAATGAATCTTTGAAATAATAACAATCCTGAGTTAGGTTCAAAAGGTGATCGTATTATGTGTATGGTTTTCCATGTATTTTCAACAAGAAATGCAGGTTTTACCACTTTAGACACTAATATAACTACATTTTTAGACTCAACACTAATTATTTTTGCAATTATGATGTTTATTGGTTCTGCACCTTCTTCAACAGCTGGAGGAATTAGAACAACAACTCTTGCAATAATTATTGTCGCAATTTGAAATAGAATTAGAGGAATTAATGAGGTAAGAATGTTTAGAAGAAAAATTAGTCAAGATAATGTATTTTCTTCTTTTATAGTTCTTGCAATTTCAATCTTTATAATTTTATTATCATCATTAATTTGCTTTACTTCTTTAGATACAATGTGAGGCTCTGCTTCAAGTAAAGAGTTGACATTTGCCGATATTTTTTATGATGTTTGTTCAGCTTTTGGTACTACAGGTTTATCAACAGGATTAACTTCTTCTCTAAATACAGGGTCAAAATTAACTTTAATTTTAACTATGTTTATTGGTCAATTAGGAATATCTTCAACAATTTTAGTTTGAAGAAAAAATAACTTTAAAAATAACTATTCATATATTGAAGAAGATATTATTATTGGCTAGATCTAAATATTATTAAAAAAAATGAACGATTTTTTTAAAAAGAACAAATTAATTTTTTCTATCATTAATGAATATAAACATAACTTCAAATTTGTGTTTTTCAAAATAAAAAAGAACTATAATATGAACGTACAATAATCTAACGTTGTTAGTTTAGTTGTTTAAAACGTTGTTTTAAATTAAATAACTTGTAAAATTTTGTACAGATAAGGTTTCATATGAAGACAAAAGAATCAACTTTTGTCAATAGATTTAGGAAATACTTTAAATTTGATACTTATGAAGCAATTTTTAGAAAAGAAATAATTGGTGGATTATCTACTTTTATTGCTATGGCTTACATTTTAGCTGTTAATCCAGCAATGGTAAGCAGTGCTAATGGTGCAGGTGAAAATATTGAAGGTGGTTTATTTTTATCAACAGCCATATCAGCTTTTTGTGCAACAATGTTTATGGGATTATATGCTAGAATCCCTGTATCATTAGCTCCAGGTATGGGGCTTAATGCTTTTTTTACTTATAATATAGCTTCGCAAATCGGTTTTAACTCGGCACTATCTGTTACTATTCTTTCCGGTGTTTTGTATTTTATTGTTGTAATGACACCAGCAAGAGAAAAAATTTCACAAATAATGCCAACAAACTTAAAACTAGCAATTGGTGCAAGTATTGGTTTTTTTATCGCTTTTTTAGGGTTACAAGATTCTCAAATTATTGTAAAAGATGTTGCTCTTGTTTCTGGTTTAGGAAATTTCACAAATCCTTTGGTGATTACTGCTCTTATTTTATTGTTTGTGGCTTTAATATTGCATTATTCTAAAATTCCAGGTGCAATAATAATCACAATGTTATTAGGTGGAATTATTCTTCTTCCAATGATTGCAACTGGCTTTATTAAAGGTGTGGATCCTCAATCAATAAATCCAATGCACGAAGGATATAAAGGATTTTCATCTTTTCCAGAAGTAGCATCAGCTGCTTGAAAAGGATTCATAAGTCCTGAAATGTGAAAAAATCCAATAACATATATTGGGGCACTTTCATTCTTATATATGGATTTTTTTGATACAACAGGAACATTAATCTCAATTGATAAAACATTAAATTTAACTGAAAAAGATCCTAAATGGATGTCAAGAGCTAATTTAGTAGATGCCATTGGAACAATTGGAGGGGCTTCAATTGGTTCAACAACAGTTACAGCTTTTGTTGAATCAACGGTTGGTATATCAGCAGGAGCTAGAACTGGAGTTGCAGCAATTTTTTCTGGGTTATTATTTGGTTTAAGTATTGCTTTATGGCCAGTAATTCAAATTTTCATGCCTGTTGATGTTATTAATATTGTAGATGGCAAAACTATCATAGCTAGCTATAAACCTATTACCGGTCCAATCTTATTTTTAGTTGGAACAATGATGATTAGTCAAATTAAACATTTTGAATGAGAAATTATTATTGATATTCCAACATTATTTATGACAATTATGTTTATGATGTTAGCAAACTCAATTGCTTATGGAATCGCTTTTGGTACTATAACATTTGTTATTTTAAATGCTTCTTTAGGAATATTTCAATACTTATTTAAAAAGAATAAAAAAATTGTTAATTCTATGGAAATTCCAACAACAATTGTAAGTGGAACCAAAATCAAAACAAGAGAATTTTATTATTTAAAAAGAATTAATATTGCTCTAATATTTATTTCAATTATATCAATTGCTTATATCATTCTACAACAAGGTATTTCTCATTTAGATTGATTTAAAAGTTAATAAAACAAATCCCCTATCAAAACGGGATTTTTTATTAACCTAAATATTTGACAGTTATTTGTACTTTCGGAAATTCTGTTTGAATCGTTCCAGTTTGAATATTAATATAAGGTATGACATAAGTATATCCATTTTCGCTGGTGCTTACTAAATTAGTTGCTACAAGTTTTGTACTAAACTCTTTTTTTGTATTAACATCAACAATAATTGGACTCTTAACAAAATTAAAATTTAAATCATATTTTTTCAATAATTTCTTAATATTTTCTCTATCTTTTTCGGCTGTATTTTTAATAATAAACTCTTTTATTTCTTCTTTTAATAATTGAGGAACCTTAGAATCATCATAAGCACATTCATTAATTAAATCTTCAAAATAGCTATATGGTTGCCCTTTTATTTCAATAATAATATTATTGTTTTTTTCTAGGTAATCATAAATAATTCAAGAATTTTCAATATCTTCTGTCAAAAATTTTCCAATTTGTATAAAACTTTCTCTTATAGCACTTGTATAATCTCCACTGCCATCAATTTTTTCTGGAGGTAAAACATCAATAAAATGATTTACACTATTAACTTCTATTTCTATTTGCAAAATAAAATTAATTGATAATACGCCATTTATATCATTTGAATTTAGAAGCGAATTAGAATCAACCTTAAATTGAAAATTATTTTTTTTCCCATTAGCTAGACCATATGAAAAAGATAAATATCCACCTTTTTCAACTATACCAGGAAATAATTCTTTAATATTTGTATTTTGTAATAATCAATTGTTATTAACCTGACTGGTAGAATTTTGGATAAATGATGAGGGTTTAATTTTATAATGTTCATTAGATTTATCGTTTAATTCTAAGGTTCTTAACAAACTGTATACTTTAAAAACATTATCTATTTGATAATAATCTTTATCTTCTGGTGATGTGGGATTCTGATTTACAAGTTGTAACATTTTATTAAATGTTGTAGATTTAAGTGGATTTTGTGGTTTTATTACATAAGAAGAAAATTTATCAATAATTGTTCAATTAATTGTTAAATTACCATTAATATCATTTGCAGTAGTAGAAATTTCTAATTTATATCAAGAAGCATTTTGGTCATTAATAATTTTTAAGGCGTTAGATAGTTTCTCAGATTCTTTAATTTGAATAATTGCATTGTAAAATTGTTTTATTTTTTCTATTGAATTTATTCCTGAAGATAGAAAAGGAATTTTTTTATCATTTGTTAATGTATTTAAATCAAATGTTCCTGATAAAGATTCATAAATTTGTTTAACTTCTTTATCTCTCTCAATTTTACGAGCAAAATTTTCAACTATTACTTTTGAATTACTTTCTTCCCCTAAATAAAAAGGCAAATTAGTTACCTTATTTATAATGGATAAAGTAATAGTTATTTTCCCTTCTAAATCATTAAAGTCAATTTTTTGAACTGATTTAAAAATATCAGAAGCATCTATATTTACTTTAGCTGATTCGATTTGAATATTATCTAACCTTAAATAAGATGGTAGGACATTTGAGTATTTATCGATAGATAAAATTTCATTAGTATCAGTATTTTTAATTACAATTTTACCATCTGAATTATTTTTTCAATTCTGATATACGTTCTGAATTTTTAGTTTATTCTCTTCACTTAAATTTTTAACATTTTTTATTATTTTTGTTTTGTATATACTGTTAGTTGGATTTAATGAAAATGTTTTATCTTTTGAATTTTTCATTTGCATTTGCATTTCAATATTAATTGAATTTTGATTATTTTCATTGTATTTTTCAATTTTAAAACGATAATCATATGCATCTGATAATTGAGGTAATGAAATATAATTGTTGATTTCATCTAAAGATAAATAAATTTGATTATTTTCAGCAAAATTAAAATTTTCAAAATATAAATTATTTTGTATTTCTTCTTTAACAATCGATTGATAAAAAAACAAATATTGTTGATCAATATCTTGTTGATTTAATTTTGATATATCATCGTTTGATGAACACGAAATAGTTGTTAACATTATTGGAGAAACACAAACTAATGTTGAACTAATTCACAATTTTTTAAAATATTTTTTTTGTAAATTAAATTTCATATTTTTCAGGATGTTTTTTCTTCATTTTTTCAATAAATTCTATTTTTGGTAAATGACCATAATCTTTCATTAATTTAAAACATTCTTCATATTCTTTTCATGCTCAATCAACATTCTCAAATCCAGGAACTTTTGTAATCCCTTCTCTCTTTCAATTTTTATATGTAGAAAAAAAAGTTTCAATCTCATTCAATCATTCGTTTGGTAAATCTTCTAATTTATTGATTAAATCTAAACGATAATCATTATGATGAACAGCAATTAACTTTGTGTCTGTCTCTCCATCATCAATCATTCTCATCGCTCCAACAATTCTAGCTTCTACTTCAACACCTGGAATAAATGGCTCTTTTGAATAAACCAAAACGTCCAATTCATCTCCATCTCAATCTAATGCATTTTCAATAAACCCATAATTAGCTGGATAAATAAACCCATCCCTTAAAATTCTATCTACTTTCATTTTTTTAGATTCTCTATCAAATTCGTATTTAATATTTGATCCTTTTGGTATTTCAATAGTAACGTTAATAACTTTAGCTGACATAATGTCTAAATTATAACAAATAATATTATTTAGAAAATATCCTTAAAATGACAAGGAAACTAAACCAAATAAAATTCCTGCTAATAAAGGTGCAATAACTGGAATTCACGAATAAGATCAATTTGCTGATATTAATTTGTTATTTGTTGTTGTTCTTAATATTTGATAAACAATTCTAGGACCCAAATCACGGGCAGGATTAATAGCAAAACCTGTAACCGACCCTAATGAAGCTCCTATTCCTAAAATTGTTGTTGTTACTATAAAAATATTAGATGTTGTATTTCCTACATATACATTATTAATAATCATGATAATAGCAATCAAAATTGAGGTTCCAATTAATTCATAAAAAAAGTTGCTAATCATTGATTTTTTATCTTCGAAAACAGGATTTGTACACGAAGAATTTCTTGTTAAATCTTTTTTAGGCTCATTTTGAATTTCACTTTTAATAAAATTCCAATTTAGTCCATAAAGTAATGCTTGAGCAACTATAGCTCCTAAAAATTGTGTTGGAATATACGCTATTGGATCTCATGTTTTAAAATTTATAGCAAAATAAAGTGATACTGCTGGATTAATATGTCCAGGAGATCCTATGGCGTTGGCTACAAACGCTCCGACAAAAACTGCAACTGCTCAACCAAAAATAACAGTAATTCATTTATTGCCTTGATTTGCAAACATTTTACGATGTGTTACCGAAAAACAAACACCATTGCCTAATAAAATCAAGAGTAAAGATCCAGTAAATTCACCCATAATTTGCAATCATAGAGGAGCGTTAGAAACTAAAAACATAAACTTTCCTTTCAAATATTTTTAATCTAAAAACCCATTTTTTAATGCATCAAATATTAATTTCTTTTTATTAATATCAGGATATAAATCTTTACTATTTGTTTTATCAAAGTTATAAATTATTCTTAATATTTGATTTTTTTCATATTTATTTTCATTTTTCATTATCAAATTATAATTTCCATTTTCCTTAAACATATCTAATATCAAATTATCTATGTCTTTATTTTTTCCATTTTTATAACCTGCAATTAAAAAAGAAATTCTCACAATAGATAATTTGCCTTTCATAAAAATATTTTTATTAATATTTTTTTGAAACATTTGTCTCATTACTAAAATAGTAGTTAATAAAATTCTAAAAAAAGTTTTGTAATAAACATTTTCTTTAATTTTTAAGGATGACACATAATAATTATCTAACAACAATTTACAAAATTGATTCATTGGTTTTCTTAACTTTTGCATTTTATCTAGATACTTTAATAAACTAAAAATTTTTATTTTATTATTTGGAAAATCAACTAAATTTGACGGATTAGATAAATTTAAAATACTTTTAAAAACAAGTCCATCGTATTTTATATTACTTAATATAAGATCAAGAGCAACAACTAAATTATTAAAATTTTTTGGGTTAATTTGAGATAAATCAATTTTTTCAATTTTATTTCAAAATTCTGTTTTATTTAGATCAAAAAGAATTTCTAAAATATTTTGTAAAGAAATTTTCATTTCTTTAATTGAAAGCAATTTTATAAATATTTTTGAAATAACATCAATATTTATTTGATTGTTATTAGCAAAAATAATTAGATTATTAAAAAACTTAGACATAATTTTTATATTGTTGCTATTTATTGGAATATTTAATTTATTCATTATTTTTTCAACAGTACAATTACTGATTTTAATAGAACCTATTATTTGTTTAAAGTTTAAATATATAAAATCTTTAATTGCTTTTTGTTTTAAAATTAATTTCAATAATTCATCAAAACTTTTAACTTTTTGTATTGCTTCCAATGAAGAGAAAAAGAAATCTATCAAAATATTTAATAATTCATAGAAATCAATTTTATTAATCACATGTTCAGCTATATTTTCAAAATCTTTGCTATCAACTAAAAGCCCAATTCTGTCTTTCATTAATGTTCTAAATATTCAACTATTAGTTTCTCAAATCATATTTCTAATTGGTTCTTTTTTAAATAAATTAATAATCATTTTTATAAATTGTTTTTTACTGTTTTGAAATTGAATTGTTTCATTTTCTAATAAAAATTTTGCAAATTGACTCAATGTTCAAGCTAAAAAATCTAAATTAAACACTTGATTAAATATAATTTTTAAAAATGCTTCATTTGATAATTCATCCTTATTATTCAAATAATAATTATCAATTTCTTTTTGAATGTTATTTGCAATAATTGATCAATAATTAATTCTTAATGTAAATTCTAAAAAAATATTATGATCAATTAAATTATTTACTTCCTCAGCAATAGAGTCCAGATTTTTTACTGTTGAATTTAACAAAATTAATAAAGATTTTTTTACAGAAAATTTTAATTCTTGTCTAGGATCATTATTAGAATCTAAATATTGCTCAAAATATAAATTTGAACTTAAAAAACTATCAATATCTTTTATTTTTGAATTTTTAAATAATAGTTCATTATTCTTGCCATAAATTTTTTCAATTAACCTTTTATCATCAAACTTTGTTTTTGAAAAATCTAAACCATTTTTAAAACTATTTATATCTTCTAAAATGTAAGTTTTATTAAATGTTTTTAATTCTTCTAAAATTCTTGTTTCATTAGCAAAGAATGAATCTGATAGTGAAATTTTAACCAAAATATCTTGAGCAATTTTTTTGTATCCTAAAATAGTTGGATGAATATCATAAAAAATGTTGTACATTGCATATGAATTTTTGCTATAAAAATCTTTATTATTTGTTGAAATAAAATATATGTCTTCTTGATTGGAACATTTTTTTAAAACTTCGTTTAACTGACCAATACAAAAATCTAAAATATCTTCACTTAAATTAATTTTTTTGAAAAATTCATTAATCAAATTTCAAAATGGCCCACTCATTTTGTTATATCCAATTAAATAAATGTTTGCATTTTTATTTAATTCTTTTAATCTTTTTAATAAAACTGAAACATCAATTTCAACACTATTAATTATTTTGATAAGTTTAGTTAAAACTTGATTTTTATTATTTTTATTAATGATTAATTTAGTTATTTCATCAATTGGAATTTTAGGAATTAAAAAATTTGCACCAATATTAATTGTTATTAAATTAGCTTCTTGAATTTTATTAATTAAATAATTAAAATCTTTTTTAGATGTAGCACCAAAATTTTTAAATTGTGTTTTAATTCTTTTTCTTTCAGGATTAGTATTTGAATTAATTAACCAAGAAGAAAATTCAATTTTTTTTCTTGAATTTTCATAATTGTATTTTTTATTATTAATTCCAAGAAAATAAATTCAATCTTCTGGTCTCGAACCTGATAAAGAAAAATTTTCGTACGAATCTAACAAATTTTTATCTATTAATTGAATATTTCTAGCTAAAAAAGAAGGTCAAGAAGTTCCAATAATTTCTTTATTTTCTTCCATTTTTCCAGCAAAACCAAAATTATATCGACTATTATATCCTTCAGATATTGAATCGCCAATTGCTACATATTTGATTTTTTCTTTTGATAAATCTATTTTTTTCATAATTTAAATAAATGTAATTGCAAAGGGGATTACAAATACAAAAAACATAATTGCAAACATTGTAATTGCTCTACATATTAATGACCCTTTATAGATAAACAACATATGTGTTATTCCTAAAATAAATCCTATAATAGGAACACTAATTCACCACAAACTAAGATCATGAAAATCAACTTTTCAAATTAAAAAAAACAATGCATATAAAGTAAATCCTATTGTATAAGACAGAACAATAACCACATTTCTTAATGAATTTTTTATATGACAATTAAAAGTATTTTTTTCTTTTTTACTTGTTATTAATTTCATATCTTAAATTTTAAAATATTAACTTTTAAAAATTAAAAAAACATCTCAAAGTTTAGATGTTTTTTCATAAAAATTAAATTATTTATCTAGTTACTCAACTGAAACTTGAGCTCCTGCACCTTCAAGTAATTTTTTAAGTTCTTCAGCTTCTTCCTTTTTAATGTTTTCTTTAATTGTTGCAGGTGCTGATTCAACTAATTTTTTAGCATCCATTAGACCTAGTCCTGTAGCATCTTTAACCACTTTAATAACTGCTACTTTATTCCCACCATCAGCTTTTAAAATAACTTTAAATTCTGTTTTTTCAACAGCAGCTTCTCCAGCAGCAGGAGCTGCAGCAACAGCAACAGCTGAAGGATCAATTCCAAATTCTTCTTTTAATGCTTCTACTAAATCCATTACTTCTTTAATATTCATTTCTTTTAATGATTCAATAAATACTTCTTTTGTTAATTTTGCCATCTTTATATCTCCTTATTGTTTTCTTAATTATTTATTTTATTTTCATCAATTAACATCTTTAAACCTACACCAATTTGTCTAATAGGTGCTTGCAATGAAGTTGCTAGTATTGTAAGAGCTTCTTCATATGAAGGTAAAGTTGCAATTTCCATAATTTCTTGCTTATTTGCAAATTTATTTTCAACAATTCCAGATATTAATTCTATTTGTTTATGTTTTTTACCAAATTCATGTAAAACTTTAGCAGCAGAAATATAATCTGAGTATGAAAAAGCAAACAAATTAGGACCAATTAGTGTTTTTGCTAATTCGGTTTCAGTTGATTCAATAGCTTTTTTTACTAAACGATTCTTGTAAACTTTAATTTCAACATTTTTTGCTTTTGCTTCTTTTCTTAATTGTTGAATCTCTTTAACAGTTAATCCTTGATAAGTAGCAACAACAACAGCTTGAGATTTAGATATTTTGTCTTTAATTTCTCTAACTTGTTCAATTTTTTGATTTTTAGAAAGACTCACCTTCCCCCCCCCTTCTATTTTCAAATAATTTTTTCACTAAAATTACAATACAAAAAGATAAGTTCATACATTTGGTAACAAATTAAGCTTTTGGCAGTTACTGTCTTAATGTATTGCATTTATTATTCTATCAAATATAAAAAATAAAAAGCATTAAAATTTAACATATATTAAAATTATGAAACGAGGAATTTATAACTATGAAATTGATATCTAAAGAATCTAAAACTAAATTTATTCTGAAAGGTTTTTTTGAAGAAAATAAACCAAAAAATAAAAATATTTTAATATCATTAAATTCGATTACTGAATATGTTGAAAAGAATGAAGCATTTATTTGTCTAGGATCTAAAAAATCTTACAACTTGAATATTTTAAAAGATGCAATAAACAAAATTGTTAAATTGAACACAAGAAATTTTCAAATTGATGCAAAAACATTTGTTGGTAATAACATCAATCTAGAAAATGTTGTTAATAAATTCATTGATATTGATGAATATATAAATGGTGAAAATTTATATTCAGCAAAAACATCTAAAAAACCAGAAAAAATTTATTTAGAACTAATTGTTAATGATAAGGAAGTAATTTCAAAGGCAAATATAACATTAAAAATTGCTCATCTTGTTAATGAAGCAAGAAGATTGCAAGCTACTCCACCAAATATTTGCAATTCTGAATGATTAGCTAAAGAGATACAAACTATGTTTAAGGATATAAAAAACCCTAACTTAAAAGTTAAAGTATTAAATAAAAAGGAAATTGAAAAAGAAAAAATGGGATTGTTTTTATCTGTAAACAAAGGTAGTGCATATGAAGCAAGATTGGTTGTAGTTGAATACAATGGAAATCCAAAATCTAAAGAAAAAATTGCTTTAATTGGTAAAGGAATTACTTTTGATTCAGGTGGTTATAACTTAAAACCATCTCAACATATTCAAGGCATGAAATATGATATGTCAGGAGCTGCAATATGTGCTGCTGCAATGAAGGGTATTGTTGAATTAAATGGTAAAGTTAATGTTTGTGCTATTTTACCTTTAACAGACAATAAAATTTCGTCTAAAGCTCAAACACCTGATTCAATTTGAACTTCAATGAGCGGTAAAACAGTTGAAGTAAATAATACTGATGCTGAAGGTAGATTAATCTTAGCTGATGCAATTACTTATTCAATCAAAAAATTTAATCCAACACAAATTATTGATGTGGCTACACTAACTGGCGCAATTATCATTTCTCTAGGAACAACATTTACAGGAGCGTGATCAACTTGCGATCTTGCTTATGAAAGATTATTAAAAGCAGCCAATAAACAAGATGAATTAATTTGAAGAATGCCTTTCCATGAAGACTTTTTGAAAAATATCAAAGCTTCTAACTTTGCTGATTATAAAAATACTGATTTATCTGGAAAAGGTGGTTCTATTTCTGCAGCAATGTTTTTAAAAGAATTTACTGAAAATAAAAAATATATCCACTTAGATATTGCAGGTACAGGTGGTGATGGCGAAAATCCAAGAGGAACTATGGTAAAAACATTAATTCAATTTGCTTTAGATTCAAAAGAGTAATATATGATCCATAAATTTATTGTTAATTCAAAAATAAATAAAGCTTTTTTATTAAAGGCTCAATTTAAAGAAGATAAACAAGTTTTTTTAAAAAAAGAAAATTATATTTTGGACAATCCTGAAAAAGAAATTTCAACAATCTATTTAGGATCTAAAGCAAATTTCGATTTAAACAAATTAATATCAATTTTAAGATTAATAGTTAATAATAATGAAAGAATTTATCAAATTGATGCTAGCACATTTAAAAATAAAAAAATAACAATAGATGATGTTACTAAAAATTTCATTTATATTTGGTACGAAGTTTATGGCAAACAATTTAATCTTAAAACAAAAAAAATAAAAGATAATCTACCAACTTACTTATTAATTAACAAATTTGATGCTAAATTTAATGAAGACATTTTAATTGCTTCACAAATGTGTGAAATTAAAACATTGCAAGACAGCGCCCCTAACATTTTAACTGTTAATAAGTTTATTAAATATATTCAAAATCTTTGTAAAAAGAACAATTTTTTGAAATTAACAATTCTAGATAAAAAAGAACTTCAAAAATTAAATATGAACTTAATCATTGGAGTTAATCAAGGTTCAGAAGAAGATGTTAAAGTTGCAATTATCGAATATAAAGGTTCTATTTCAAAAGAAAAAACAACATTTGTTGGTAAAGGAATAATGTTTGATTCTGGTGGTTATAATCTAAAAACACCAGGTAAATATATGTTAGATATGAAATATGATATGTCAGGCGCTGCAATATCTATTTTGCTTGTGGACACTATAGCAAAATTAAAAATAAAAAAGAACGTCTCTTGTATAGTGCCTTTAACAGATAATATGATTGATTCTTTAGCACAATTACCTGAAAGTATTTTAACCTCAATGAGCGGGAAAAGTGTTGAAGTTGCAAATACCGATGCTGAAGGAAGATTAATTTTAGCTGATGCAATTACTTATGCTGCTAAAAAATTAGACTCATCACTAATTATTGATTTATCAACGTTAACTGGAACAATAATTTATGCTTTGGGTAAGTATACAGGCGCTTGAACTACAAAAGATAATCATTGAAATTTATTAGAAAAAGCAGCCAAAAAAGAAAACGAATTAATTTGAAGAATGCCAATAAATGATATTTATTTAGAAACGTTAAATAAAAACACATTTGCTGATACTTTATCTTGTTCTAACATAGATAAACCTGATTCAAATATTGCAGCAACTTGATTAAAACAATTTGCTATAAACAGAGATTATATACATTTAGATATTGCGGGGTCTGCTGATATTAATTCCAAAGGTCAAGCCCCAATGTTTAGAACATTAATTGAATTTATTAAGAATCTATAAAAATTTGAATCAATTCATCTAACCTATAGAATTGTCATTTTTGTAGATTTTAAAAATTGTAATTTCAATAAAAATATATAATTGAAATAATGATTCAAAATAAAGAATTAGAAAAATGAAATATTTTATTTCAAAAAAATAAACACATTAAAAATCTTTTAAAAAAAATAGAAAAATTAGATATTTCAAAAACTAATTTTTTTAATGATTTAAAAGTATGTGATCATGCTATTTTTGGTAAATATGATGTGGGATATGGAAGCGTTAATGCAATAACAATAAAAAAAATAATAGAAATATTTTGTGAAATTATTGATTATAAAAATAATAATTATTTTTTAATAAGTTCAGATGGAAGCGAAGAAAACACCAAAATTATTGATGATGTATTACATCTTGGTAATCGAAATATAAAATTTATTACATTTGCAAAATATCAAGGTTACGATAAAAAATTTATTTCTTCTATCATCAAAAAAATAAAACCTGCTGGAGCTATTCATATTTCAAAATCTATATTCCAAAAAAATTTAATAAATATTAACTTGTATGGACAAAATGGCAACAAAATAACAAACATTATTTTAGAAGGAATTATTAAACAAATTGATAAAAATGTTGATAATGTTATTTATGAAAAAGAAAAAAATATTTCATTTTTAAATAATGATTTATTAATAAAACTATTTGTTGAGAAAATATCTGAATTATTTCCTAAATCTAATTCAATTAAAAAAACTAAAATAGCTATTTCTAATCGTTCAAAAGGAATTACTAAAATTCTTTCTAAATTAATTGGTAGTCAAGATTTTTCTTATACCATTAATAATAAAATTAAAAATAATAATATAAGCATTCTAGATACTAAATATTTAAGCGATACAAAAATTAAAAGATATTTTAAAAAAGATATTAAATTTGCAAAACAAAGAAAAGCTAATTTTTTAATTGCTTTTAATCAAGAAGGAACACAATCATTTTTATTTATCATCAATAATTCGAAAGTTATCTATTTAAATCCAAACTTAATAGCTATGATTTTTTTGCATGATTTTTATAATTCATTAGCACTTACTAATAAAAATTTACCAAATGTTTTTATATCTTCAAACGAAAATTTAAATCCTAATTTAGAAAAAATTGTTAAAAAATATAAGATATATTTTAAAAAAATCAGAGATAACGAGTTTATATCTAAAGATTATCTTTTGTTATTTTGAAATGACTATAATCAATTTGTTTTTGGTGAAAAAGTTAATGAAGAGTTTACTATATATCATTTATTAATTAAAATTATCAGTATTGTAGATTATTACAACAATCAATATAATTCAATAAACGCTCTAACAAATAAATTAATTAGAATGTATGGTGATTTTGAAAAAGAATTTAAATATTTTATTTCAAATGATATTAATGACTTCAATAAAAAAATTGAGTACAAATTCAAAGAAACAAAAAACAAAAAAAGAATTGAAGAATTAAAAAAAATAGAACTTGTTGAAAATGAAGACATCGAACAAGAATTATGACAGATTTCTCTTAAAAATAATTCAAGAATTTTTATTAAATACAACAAAATAAGCCAAAAAATCCATATTAGTTTAAAAAATACTAAAACTTATAATATTATTAAAGATATTTTTATTCATTATGAAAACAAAAAAATTATAAGAAAAATATTAAAATAAAGTTTTTCATCTTAATTTTGTTGTCTTAAAATACAACTTAGGACCTAAAGGTAGATAATTCCAAAAATAAATTTTTTCTGTTTTCATCATCTTTTTTATTTGTAAATATATTTCTTGTATTTCTTCTTTTTTTACTTTAGTTTGGATTGATAAAAAATTATAAAAAAGAATAATAACAAACTGTTTATAATTACGTTTTTTTTGTTTTACCAATGCATTGTAAGTTTGTTTTACATTATCAAAATCTTTAAATTCAGGATTTTTTCTATCTCTATAAAAATTGTGTATTACTGAATAGCATTTTTTTAAATAGATAAAATTAACATTTTTTGCAGAATAAATTCTATCCAAAAATAATAGGGTTTCATTTGTATTTAAATTTGATTCTCACCTTAAATGTATTCTTTCAATAAATTCTTCATTAACAATAATTGAAGAAGCTTTGTCAGAAAAATATTTTGTTTTAAATAATCCTATTTTTTGTTTCTCATATTTTTCGTTTAATAGTGGCACACGATAAAATCCTTTTTGTAAATCAAATTTAAAACTTGCTAAAAATCTAATAAATTTAGGTGTTGCAATTTCGTGATCCTCAACAAAATATAATCAAGAACCTTTAGAAAAATCGATTCCTAAATTTTTAGATTGAGCACTAGTTAAATAATAATTAGATTGATAAAAAATTAAATTTGAATCATAATAACGATTAATCAGATGTTTAATTTCTTTCATTTTATGCTCATCTTCAGAAAAATTATTGATAATAATTATTTCTATATTTCGAGTATCTTTTTTTAAATTCTTAAAAGATTCAATACATTTAGACAATATTTCAGAATTATTATTGGAACTAATAATAATCGATATTAAAGGCCTTCTCTTTTTTACTAATATACTTTCAGTTATCATATTCATAATTACTAAAAATAATTTTATAAAATTTATTAAGTATTTTTAATATGAAACAAGTTGACATTAAAGTTAAAGGATTAATTAATTCAGATAAAACTCAAAGTATTTTAGAAAAGATTTATTCTAACTCAGAACAAAATGTTTTTCCTAAAAAAGAAAATATATTTAAAGCACTAGAGCTATGCCCTTTATCGCAGACAAAAGTAGTAATTTTTGGTCAAGATCCTTATTATCAAATAAATGTTGCAGATGGTCTTGCTTTTAGTAGTCAAAATAAAATAACTCCTGCTTCACTAAAAAACATTTTTAAAGAAATTAAAAATGAATACCCAAATGCTACATTTAATACTAATGATTTAAGTTGTTGAGCTAAACAAGGTGTATTATTATTAAATTCTTCACTAACGGTTGTTGAACAGCAGCCAATGTCACATAATAATAAATGAGATTTTTTTATTAACGAAATTATTAATTTTATTAATAATGATTTAGAAGTAGTCATTTTTCTTTTATGAGGTAGTAATGCTAAAAAATTTAAAAAACAAATTAATGATAAACATTTTGTTTTAACTTCTGCCCATCCTTCTCCTTTGTCTGCAGACAAAGGATTTTTTAATAATGGGCATTTTAAAAGAGTAAATGAAATATTAAAATTATTAAATAAAAAAGAAATTAATTGAAGCACATAAATATCTTTAAAAAAAAAAAAAACATTAATGTTTCTTTATATAAAATTTAAAGATATGAATTTTAAAATAAAAAAAAGTAAGTTATGATTTTTTGCTCTTGGTTCTTCTCTAACTATAATTCCGGTATTTTCTGTTATTTCTTGCGGAAAATCTAATAGTTTAGAAGCTCGCTTAGAACAATTGCTTTCAGATGAAAATATTGTTAACTTGGAATTAGAAATTAATCCCGAAAAACAAATGTCTATTAAAGATATATTTACAAGTGATGCCAGTTTTGTGAAAATAATAGAATCTCAAAAAATTAAAGATTGAAATAATAATTTATCTGAAGAAAATAAAGAGGCTTTTTTTATTAGTCCTAAAATTAAAACTTTTATATTACCAAAAGTGGATAAAAATAATAATTTAGAAGAAAATAAAAATATTGAAATAAATGAAATAGAAATTATTGTTGAAATTGCAACAGGACATTTAATTAAAGGAAAAACAATAACTAAAAAAATTGATTTAACTAAATATAAAAATATTGATAGAACAATCATTTGAGGAATAAATAATTATTTTGATGTCAATGATGAAAAACCAGGAAATAATTTATGAAATGGTCTTAAAAACACATTAATACCTTTTTTGAAAGAAAGAAATATTGAAATAAGTGATAATAACGATACCTTGATAAATAAATTTAGTTTTAATTTTTTTGATTCAAACAAAAATTTTTATCAAAAAAATTTGTGATGTTCTTTTGATAGTAAAAATGGAGATATGATTCAATTAATAATATATACAAGTGATAAAAAAATTGAAACTAATGAGAATATTAAAAATGAATCTATTGCAATTAAAATGATTTTTAACATTAATGATATAGTGGAGTTAATTTAATTATGACAAAAAAAAGATTATTTTCAATACTAGCAAGTAGTATGTTAACTATTTCTCCAATATCAATAATTGTATCTTGCTCAGCACAAAATTCTTTTTATGATGAAAATGGAACAAATGTCGTTCAAGGATTTAAATCAAAACAAATTAAAGTTCAAATAAATTTAGGTAATGAAGAAGAATTTAAAATTTCTCAATTAAGTGATGTGAAATTTAATTTTAAAGTTGACGAATCCATAATAATGGAAAATGACGAAAAATCTAAAGAGTTATATAAAAAATTAACAAATTCATTAGATAAAACAAAAATATCTTTTATAGATTTTTATATTCCTAAATTTAATGATGACAAAAATTCGTGCGTTTTATTTAAAGTAAATAAATTAGATGAGCTAGTTCAAGTAAAAATAGAAGATCTTATAATAAAGAATAAAAATAATCTAGATGTTCCAATTATTCCTCTAAGTGAGGAAGAAATCAAATTACTAACAATCAATAAATTAAATAAACAAATTTTTATACCAGACTTAACAACTAAGATTGAATCTTTTTTTAAAAATAAATTTACTTTTAATAATGATGAATTTAATGAAAATTGATGAAATATAAACAAAAATGATTTGAACAAAGAATTAAAATATGATGTTAAAAAATGATTTATAAATGCCTATTTATGTTTCAATGAAAGTTATGATAACATTCAAATTTCGGATTTTGATCTTTTGTTTAATAAATTAGAAAATGATACAAAAATTGAAGTTAAATTTAAAATTTCGACATCTTCATTAGATGTTTATCCTAATTGTGCTTATGAAATTACGTTAACACTTTGAAAAAGTAATATTTGTAAAATTTAATATTTTTAAACAAAAATACAAATAGAATAAATATTTATAAATTTATACTTCTCGGTTATTATTAAAGTAATTCTTTCAAATATTGACCTGTTAATGATTTTTTATTATTCGCTATTTCTTCTGGAGTACCAGTAGCAATTATTTGTCCTCCTTTTATTCCACCTCTAGGACCTAAATCAATAACATGATCACAACATTTTATGACATCTAAATTATGTTCTATCACGATAACAGTATCTCCATTATCAACAATTCTATTTAAAATATTTAATAAATTTTGAATATCATAAGAATGTAATCCTGTTGTAGGTTCATCTAAAACAAAAAGTGTTTTTCCTGTTGATTTTTTTTGTAAATAAGTTGCTAACTTAATTCTTTGTGCTTCTCCACCACTTAATGTGGTTGAAGATTGACCTAATTTAATGTACCCTAATCCTACATCTTCTAATGTTTGTATTTTTTCTTTAATTTTTGGTCTATTTTCAAAAAAATGTAATGCTTCAGAAACTCTCATATCTAAAACATCAGCAATTGATTTTCCTTTATATTTAACTTCTAAAGTTTCAAAATTATATCTTTTACCTTCACAATGATCGCAAGGTATATATACAGCAGGCAAGAATTGCATTTCTATTCTAATATATCCATCACCTTGACACTTATCACATCTACCACCTGGAATATTAAATGAGAATCTTCCTTTCTCGTAACCTCTGGATCTAGCAAGTTCAACATTTGCAAATAAATCTCTAATATCATCAAAAACAGATGTATAAGTTGCTGGGTTTGATCTTGGTGTTTTCCCAATTGGTGATTGGGAAATTTTTATTATTTTATCAATATTTAATATTCCATTAATTTTAGTAACTTTCCCTGGTTTAACACTTGATTTGTTGATTATTTTTTCTAATGATTTAACTAAAATTTCGTTAATTAAAGTTGATTTGCCTGAACCACTAACTCCTGTGACAGCAATTAGTTTCCCTAAAGGAAATTTAACATCTAAATTTTTTAAATTATTTTCTCTAGCGCCTAAAATTTCTATGTTGTAACCATTTCCTTTTCTTCTAAATTTTGGCTTTTCAATCATTCTTTTTTTACTCAAATATTGACCTGTTATTGAATCTTTACTTTTTTTGATATCTTCAACTGTACCAGCAGCAATAACTTCTCCACCTTTATCACCAGCTAAAGGACCAATATCTACAATATAATCTGCAGCTAAAATTGTTTCTTCATCATGTTCTACAACAATTAAAGTATTTCCTATTTCCACCATTTGTTTTAAAACATTAATTAATTTAGTATTATCTGATTGATGCAATCCAATAGAAGGTTCATCTAAAACATATAAAATTCCTGTTAATTTTGAGCCAATTTGTGTTGCAAGTCTAATTCTTTGTGCTTCTCCACCACTCAATGTTTCTGCTGTTCTAATCAATGATAAATATTCAAGACCAACATTTTTTAAAAAACCTAATCTCGATTTAAGTTCTTGAATAATCATTTTTGAGATTTCTTGATCTTCTTCATTTAATTTTAAATTTTTAATTTTATTATATTCATCTTCAATTGATAAAGATGAAAATTCATTAATATTTAATCCATCAACTAATACCGCTAAAGCATACTTATTTAAACGACTTCCTTTACATTCTTTGCAAGGAGTTTCTGACATAAAACGAGCATATCATTGTCTCATTTCCTCAGAATTAGTTTCTAAAAACAAACGAGATAATTTGGTTATCAATCCTTCTATTGTTGTTTTACGAAAATGTTTTTGACCATTTCTAGAAATTTGAGTATATTCAATTTCCTCATCTGTTCCATATTTAATTATTTCCATTTGTTTAAAATTCAAATCTTCAATTGCTTGATTTAAAGGAATTTTAAAATAATTCATAAGCGCTATAAATTCTTGTCAAGCTAATGAATCAGAATTTTGTGAAGATAACCCTGGCATTTTATCAAGAGCTCCCTCACTAATACTTAATTTCTTGTTTGGAATAATTAAATCAATATCAGGTTCAATAATTACTCCTAATCCTTTACATTTTTCACACATTCCATACGGAGAATTAAATGAAAATAATTTGGTTTCAATTTTAGGCATTTGAAAATCACCGTAAACGCATGCAAATTGTTGAGAGAAATTGTAAATTTTATTTTCATCTATTACTTCAACATCTACTAAACCTTTTGAATATTCAAGTGCAACGCTCACTGATTCAGAAATTCTTGAACGTGATTCTTCGTTTAAAACTAGTCTATCAACAACAATAGAAATATTATGTTTTTTGTTTTTTTCAAGATCTATTTCATCATCTAACGAATAAATTATTCCATCGGCTTTAACTCTTAAAAAACCATCTTGTCTTAACTTATCAAACAAATTTTTATTTGTTCCTTTTTGATCTTTTACAATAGGTGATAAAATCAATAATTTAGAATTTTCTTTAATTTTATAAATAGAATCAATAATATCTTTTATTTTCTGTGAAGAAATTTCTATCTTATGTTTTGGACAAAATGGTTTGCCTATTTTTGCAAATAATAATCTTAAATAGTCGTGAATTTCAGTAATAGTTCCTACTGTGGATCTTGGATTTGTGTGAGTGGTTTTTTGCTCAATACTTATTGAAGGCGATAATCCTTCAATAGATTCAACTTTTGGTTTTTTGGTTCCACCTAAAAATTGTCTCGCATAAGAAGATAAAGAATCAACATATCTTCTTCTTCCTTCTTCATAAATTGTATTAAAAGCAAGAGAAGATTTTCCAGAACCACTTAATCCAGTAAAAACAACAAATTTATTTTTTGGAATAACTAATGATATATTTTTTAAATTATTTTCATTAGCACCTTTAATACTAATAAAATCCCTATTGTTAATTTTTTTCATATTTATTCCTCTTTTTTATTTTTTTGTCATTTTTTCAATGATTTTAAAGCTGCTTCTGATAACTGACAACCACATTCATCATTACAAACATGATCTGAACAAGATTCACATTCATAATTTTCATTTGGATCTTTTTTATATAAATATTTATTTTCTTTCATTGCATTTTAATTTTACTCTTTTTATTTATGATAATTTTCGAAACAAAATATAGTTTTATTTTTTGTTTTCAAATTCTATTTTTAATTTTTTTTAATTTTAAAAAGTTGAATTTGTTTTCATTTATCTAAATTTATAGCAATAGCTTGTCTTTTATTTTTTTATTATTAGTTGTTATTTGAGTTTGCGGATTAACTAAAAATTCTACAGATGGAATATTTTGAAAATCATATAATTCCAATGTGCGGATATTCACAATGTTATTAGATTTACCGCTTCATTCATTTTCTTTACCACTATTATACAAAGCCGAAACAATTTGAAAATCAACATTTTGATAAATAATAACTTGGTATGATTTTTGATTATCAAAAGTAAAATTAATAGAAACTGTTTTTAAGTTATATCTAAATAAGGGTAAATAGGGAGCTAAATCAACTCACTCTTTAGGATCAAATTGAAATATAAGTTGAATATTTTGAATGTTTGTAAAATATTGACTTTCTTTTTTAATATCATCAGTGCTTTTACCAAATACATTGCTAAACACACTATCATAAGATACATTAAAAGGAATAGAAAACTTCACAACAAAATTTTCTGAGGTGTCTACTTCTACATTATTACTTGATATATTTAGAATTGTTTTTAATCTATCAGTAAAAATATTTTTTGTAATGTTTTGATTTCAATCATTGTATTGATCATCTCAAAAGTTTATTGCACCTATAAGAGCATATAGTCCTTTATTAATTCCTGTTTTTCTAAAAATATCATTATTTCCTTTTCAGTTACTAAATGATGAATTTTTAACACTGTTGTTAAATAAAAATTCTATATCTTCCATAAATTTAACATTCATAATTTTAAATGTCAAATTCTGTTGATATTCAAGTTCAAAATTAATAATGATTGTTTTATCTTCTATTGATGATAAAACATTTAATTTGCTAAATTGATTTTCTTCTAAATTATTTGCATTATCAAAAAAATAATTTTTATTATTAAATAATCATAAGGAATTAATTTGATCAATTAACTCTTTATTTGTTGAATAAAGATTTCAAGAAAAATCTGTAAATTGAGCTTCTGTTGTTTTTACTTTAACAAAATCGATAATTTTAAAAGTAAACTTTTGAGAATCAATAGTAAAGGAAACGCTAATTGCTTGACTATCATCAACTATTTCTTTAACAAAATTTTTGATTTGATCACTATTATTTAATAAATCACTATTATTAAAAATATTTGTTTTATTATTAAATATAAATTCAGAATTTAATTTATTCAATAAAGTTTCTATCAAATAAGAACTAGAATTTAAGTTAGATGTAGAAAATAAATCTTGCTTTAATGAAATAGGTGTTTGAAATTCATTAATAACAAATTGATACTTCGCTTGTTCAATTTGAAAATTTATTTGAAGTGAAACATTGTTTATTTTATTTACTTGAACATTATTTATTGTATTTTGATCAATTATCAAAGTGGAATTTGTAAAAATTTTATTTTTATTTTCAAAAATTCATAAGTTATTAATTAATTTTTGAGCATCTTCATTAGTTATTTGTGACCAACCAAATTCTTTAGCACTAAATTTCTCTTTTTTTAAAGATATTTTATTGTTAGTTGAATTGGTATTATTACCATCTTTTTTACGATTAAAAGCAACAACAATTCCTGATGTTAGACAAAAAATTCCTGAAAGAACAAGAAAAGAAGTGGTTCCTATCAAAAATTTTGATTGTGCCGATAATTTTTTCATATATACAAAAAATCTTAATAAAACTATTTTATAAAAAAAAAAAAAAAAACGATTTTTTAGATTTTTAGTATACAAAATCTGTATCTTTGATCTTAATAATTTATTTCTGCATTTATTACAAGTAACTAAAACAATATTTATACATTACAAAATTATCTTTTTGATTTATCGTATGGTTCACCAGCTGCTTTTGGACCCATTGATTGAGTTGATAATTTTCCGGCTGTTTTAGAAATTCATTTCATAGTTGGTTTTGCAAATAAAATTAGAATTAGAATTGTTAATAAATATGGAATCATTTTTATTAAACTTACAATTGAGTCTTTTTCTTCTGGATAAATAAATTTAAATTCAATGCCAAGTGAAAATAACAATGAAAATAGTGCAGCAATTAAAACTGATCATGCAATTTTTCATCTACCAACAATCATAATAGCAATTGCTAAAAATCCTAATCCTTCAACATTAGCTGTTGCAAATTGATTACCTGAAGATAATGTAGAAATATAAATACCTCCAGCAATCCCAGCCAAACATCCTGAAATTAGAATTGCAATTCATTTCATTCTATTAACATTAACTCCAGCAACATCTGCTGCTTGTGGATTTTCTCCGACTGATTTAAATCTCAAACCTCATTTTGTAAAAGTTAAAACAAAACTTGAAATTAATATAACAATCAAAGTAACAATAATTTTTAATGATACAACATTTGAAGCTTCATAATTAGCCCTATTCCCTAATGCTAGTTCTTCAACTAAAAACGGCATTTTATTACCTTCACCAAAAATAAACAAAATTGAGATGGTGATTGCTGGAGCTAAAATGTTTAATGCAATACCAGAAATAATTTGGTTTGCCTTTAATTTAATACAAATAAAACCATGCAATAACGAAAACAAAATACCACCTAAAGCCGATAATAAAAACAATGGAATTTGTACTCATCCACTAATCGCAATAGAACCATTTTTTGATATTACATTAGCAAAAATCATATAGAACGTTGCACCAACAACAATAATTCCATTAATTCCTAAATTAACAATACCTGCTTTCTCAGAGAATATTAAAGCAATTGAAGATAAAGTTAAAACACAAAAATAAGGTAAGAATGTTACAAATAAATGATTAAATATATCCATACTTATTCTCCTCCTAACTTAATTATTTTCTTAAGCTCTTTTTTCTCTTCATACTCTTTTAATAATTCTTTTTTTAAAGCATAATATTCTTTTTTTATCTCTTGAAATTCAACAATTCTCTTAGATTTAATTGGATTTTTATCAAAATATTTAGCTTTTGATAAATCATTATCTTGTAATCTTTTTAACTCTACTAATTTTTCAAAATATTCGATTTGATCATTTTCAGATAAATTATTAATTTTAAATTGTGACAAATTATATTTTTGAGCATATTCTAATTCTAATTTATGAACATTTTCTTTATATGTTAATTTAATTTGTTTCCAATATAACTTGTTTGCTTCTTCTCAATCTTTTTCTTTTTCTAATTTAAATTGCTTAATTTTATCTAAATATTCTTCTTTTTCTTTTTCATTTAGTTTATTAATATCAAACTTAATTCAATCTTTATGAATGTATTTTTTTTCTAACTGTTCTTTCTTCTTCTTGAATCTCTTATTAGCAATATTATTTGGTTTATTATTATTTTTTAATTCAATTAATTCTTTCTGTGTGCTAAATCAAGAAATGTAATATCTAACCCTTGCTTTTCAATAATTGACAGTAGCAACTTTATGTTCTTCATATCTACATAAAATAAAAAATCTTTTTATTCAAGTAAAAACATTTAATTTAGAAAAAACTACTGTAATTGCCGCGCAATAAACAAAAGCACCAATAATTACTTGATTAATTTCTTTTTGCATTCCTGAAAATTCAGAAGACAATCCATTTGATCCAATTGATAGCATTCCATACATTAATGATGAAATTGAAATACTTATTGGATCGTTAAATACAAGTAAAGAAATTGCTATTGCATCAAATCCAGCAAGTAGGGGCTGTTCTGCTACATCAATTTGACCTCCTTGACCAGTGTATCAAATGAAACCTGCTATTCCGCTTAGAGCTCCACTCATTGCCATTACAATTAAAGTCAGCGATTTTTGATTTGTTCCTGAATATTCAGAAGCATCTTTATTTAAACCGATCATTTTTATTTTGTAACCAAATGATGTTTTAGATAATATAAATCAAATGAATACAACAACAAAAATTCCTAATGAAATAATTACTCAATTTCAATAATTTGCATATCAAGAATGTCCAACATTTTGTGGATAAAAGAATGAAGGCATTATATAACCAATTGATAAATTAGACGCCAAAGAATCTCCGCTTGCTAAAAATTCTTTAGCTTGTCCATTAATATTTCAAGTTGCTAAATCTTGAATAAAAAATTTAATTAAGAAAAAAATAACTCAATTTAACATAATTGTTGAAACAACTTCATTAATTCCAAAAGTAGATTTTAAAAATCCAGCAATTAAAGCAATTAACATTCCAATAAACATAGCTACAAAAAACGCTAATACAATTGATCCTGCTCCAATTTCTGATTGAGTCAATAATTCTGAACGAAAAATTAATAAAGTAGTAAATCCTGCTCCCATCATTTGGCCCGAAATACCAATATTAAATAATCCTGCTTTAAAACAAATTGCTACAGCAAGCGAAGCAAATAAATAAGCAATAAAAACAGAAATCAACTTATTACCAAATGTTGTGGCCCCTTGTTCAAACAAAGAAGCAAAAACCAAGAAAGGATTATTACCAGTAAAAACAATAATGATTCCACTAATAATAAATCCAAATAATACAGCCCATAAAGTGTTATATATTTTTCTGCGTGTTGTGTATCCTTTTTCATTAAAAAATTTGTATTTAAATGAATCCCATATTCTTAAATTTGCTGTATCCATTTTATTCCCTTCTCCTTTAATCTTGTTTAATTCCTGCCATTAAAAGACCAATTTGTTCCCTTGTAAAACTATCAATTGGTCCTTTCCCAAGAATTTCTCCTTTGTTGATAACTGCAATAGTATCTGCTAATGAAATTACTTCATCTAATTCATAAGAAATCAAAATAACTGCTTTTTGTTTTGCTTTTTCATCTATTATTTGTTTATGAATATAATTGATAGCACCTATATCTAAACCTCTTGTGGGTTGAACTACTAAAAGAAAATCATGATCAGTCAAAATTTCACGTCCAATAATTGCTTTTTGTTGATTTCCTCCTGAAAGCGTTCTTGCCAAAGAAGTTCCTTCGTTGGTACCGCGAACATCAAATAAATCAGTAATTTCTTGAGAAAATTTATTTTGATTTTTTCTCTTAATGATTTTAGTAAATTTGTTTACCATATGAGAATCTTCTAATCTCCTGATAATTGAATTTTCGCTAATTGTATAATCTAACACCAAACCATGTTTATGACGATAAGCTGGAATAACAGAAATGAATTCTTTATTTTTCTTTTTAACGCCTAAACTAGTAATATCTTTTTCGCCATTTCTGTTGTTAATGATTATTTTTCCGTTTTCAGGTTTTCTTATGCCAGTAATAATTTGTTCTAACTCTTCTTGACCATTACCTTCAACACCTGCAATCGCAACAATTTCTCCTTTTCTTACTTCTAAATTAACATTTTTCAATTTTTCAAATGTTACATTCTCTAATTTAAATACAACTTCATCTGAAAAAGAATGATCGGTGTTTTTGGCTTCTACAATGTGTTTCCCAACCATGTCATTTGCGATAGTACTAATAGAAATATTTTTTAATGATGGATAATGTTTAACAACTTGCCCATGTCTTATAACAGTTACTTCATCTGCAATTTTCTTTACTTCTCATAACTTATGAGAAATAAAAATAATTGTTTTACCTTTTTGTTTTAAAAATTCAATAACTTTCAATAATTCATCAATTTCTTGTGGGGTCAAAACAGCAGTTGGTTCATCAAAAATTAATATATCTGCATCACGATACAACATCTTCATTATTTCAACTTTTTGTTGGGTTGCAACTGTTGCCTCACCTGTTTTTTGATTAAGATCAAAATTTAAATTAAATGTTTTTTGAAAAATTTCAATTTTAATTCTTGACTTATTTAAATCTAAAATATTACCTGCTTTTGTAAATTCAGAACCTAAAATAATATTTTCTAAATTTGTATAAACGTCAACCAATTTAAAATGTTGATGAACCATTCCAATTCCAATATCTGAAGCTTGAGATGGATTTTTAATAATAGTAGGATTACCTTTAATTTTAATTATTCCTGAAGTTGGTTCATAAATACCAAAAAGAATTGACATTAATGTAGATTTACCTGCACCATTTTCTCCAACAAGAGCATGCACTGTTCCTTTTTTAACAGCTAAATTAATATTTTTATTGGCATAAAATCCTGAAAACTCTTTTGTAATATTAATAAATTCAATTTCATTCATATTTTCTCTTTCCTCTCTTAATTTATTTCTGAAGTTAGTGAACTTAATCAACTATTAATACCAACAATTGTTCTTTCTTCCTCGTTTTTTAAAATAGGTTTTCCTTGTTCGTCCAATTTAATCGTTCCATCTTTATCAAGTTCATATACATAAAATTTAGCTGTACCACCAAATATAGCTAAATTGAAATAATTATCTAAATTATTAGCTGTCATTCCACCGTATTTAGGATTATTAAAAAATATTGGGCCATTATATATTTCCAATTCACTTGGTTTATTTTTTTCAAACTCTCCAGATTTTTTATCTTCTCCAAAAAATTTGTTTCATGTTTCCACAACAATCTCATCAAATCTTTGAGCATACGTCTTATTTCTTAATGACTCAATTTTATGATCAGCTGCAAATTTAAGATTTGGATTTAATGTTGATTTAGATACAGAAACGAAATCTTCACTATATCCACCAACGAAATTGTAATTAGATACTAAAGACAAATTATCATTAACATTTCTATTTTGCTGTTTTTGTTGAATTAAATAATTTTCATTATCTCAAACCATTCTAATATCATTTATTTTATTTCCGTCTAATTCCTCACTCAATCCATAAAATGTTGATAATGCTTTATAAAGAGCAATAGAAATCTTTTTTTCTGAAGAAGTTAAAATTAAATCTTTCATTGTGTTAAAAGATTTAGCCATATCAGTATCAACCCCAACTATTCATTGTTCAGATTTTTTTTCTTGTACACGATCTAAAGCTATCGATGTTAATGATCCTGCAACAGGCATTGAAACTTTCGGAGCATTTTGAGAACTATATCCATCAATTGCATTATTTACTTTAGCTCTTGAATCATTAGTAATTGCAAATGAAGTATTTAAGTCAACCGAAACATTTTTAGATACTGTTGTGGAAGCAACTTTTGTGGAATTATCAATTTGCTCGCTATTTCATTTTCTTAATCCCTCATAAAATCCATAGTTAAAATTTGTTGCACCCGAAAAATCTCCTCCTGCAAAGGTATTAAAATATCTATTTTTAATACTCTTATCGTCTATTCCAGGATAAATTTCAGAAACTAATTTAGATGCAGAATAACCTACAACAAATGAAGATTCTTGAGTTTTAAAATTTAAACCTAATAATCTTCCTGGTTGAGTTAGAGAATTACTATATCAATCAACAGTAATAATTTTTATTCCTGCTTTATCAAATCTTTCTTTGTTTTTACCTATTTTTAATCAGTTACCTAACAACGTTTCTTGCTGGAATCCTGTTAGAATTCAAATTTTAAATCCGTTGTTAATCGCATAATTATATGCATCGTTTTGCATATTTTGATCTATTGCTTGAGTTTCATAATATCTATTTTTATTATTTCCAATAGATTTTGAAAATGATGAAACTGTTTCTCAAACTAATTGATTAAATGAATTATCATTTACTTTTCCACCAGTTGAAATTAAAATAGTTTTTTGGTTTAGCAATTTTTTTGCTTGTTCAATACTCATTTCATTTTCAGTTCCTACATTGATATTTCCTGATTCTTTTGCTCTAATTTCTTTTGCTTTAGCTTCGACTCTATCTTTAGTTTGTCCTAATCAATCAGTTAAACCACCAATATCATTGTTTGAATAAAATTCTTTGTTAAAACCACATGAATTTACTAAAACAATAGGTATAAATGACAATGAAGTTAATATAACTGAAGTCGAAAAAACTTTTTTAATTTTTCTCATTTTAACCTCTTTTAACTATTTCGATAACGTTATAGAAAGTTTAAAATACAAAGAAAAATTAATAAAAATAATTGTTAAAAATTTATAACATTATTAATTTATTAATAAAATTAAAAATTTTTATGTTTAATTATTTCATAAAGTAATATACCAGTTGCAACAGAAACATTTAATGATTGAACACTACCATACATCGGAATAAAAATATTTTGATCACTAATATTTAGTATTGTTTTACTTACACCTTTAGCTTCATTCCCTACAACAATTACCATCGGTAAGTTATATTTTATTTTTTGAAAATTATTTCCTTTTTCTATTGCGCTTGCATAAATTCAATATCCTATATTTTTTAATTTTTCCAAAGCAGATTGCAATGAATTAACGCGAGATATATTTAATCCCGCAAAACCGCCTGAACTCACTTTTAGAACAACATCATTTATTTGTGCACTACGATCGCGAGGTAAAATAATATTATTAACACCAGAACCATTAGCAACTCTTAAAATAGCACCTAAATTTTGAGGATCCATAATATGATCAAGAACTAAAATAATATCTGGTTTTTCTTTAATCATTTTTTCAAAATCATGATAATCAAATCTTTCTTCAAGAATTGCTACTATTCCTTGATGGTTCAAATCGGTTAGATTATCTAAGAAATGTTTAGATACTATTTTTATTTTTATATTTCTAGTATTAAAATTAGGTAATTTTATCGCATAAATTTTCTTGATAGCAATTCCGTTTTCAATTGCATCAAGAACACTATTTTTTCCACATATATATTTTTGTTCCATTATTATTTTTTAGTTTTTGCATTTTGCATTGAACGCATTACTGCTTTAATTTGAGCTTCTGACGGTTTTCTTCCCATTTGTAAAAACATAGCTCTAATCATCTTTTCAGTAATCGGGGGGTTCTCTTTAATTTGTTTTTCAAACATTCTTTTAGTTAAAAAAAACGCCAAAACTGCTCCTATAATAAACAAAGCAATACCCAAACCTATAACTAAACCAATTCATCCGCCTGTTGACATTATTAAAACCTCTTTTATTATTTTGAATAAAACTCAACAATTAATGATTCATTAATTTCACTATTTAATTCTTTTCTTTCAGGTAATCTATCTAAAATAAATTTAAACTCATTTGAAGCACTCAATCATGGAGCAACTTCTCTTCTAGTTTTAGTTTCCAATATTTGAACATTTTTTCTTGATTTTTCTTTTAATTCAATAACATCATTAATTTTAACTTGCATTGAAGGAATATTTGCCTTATGTCCATTTAAAGTAAAGTGACCATGATTTACAAGTTGTCTCGCTTGTCTTCTTGTTTCAGCTAAACCTGTACGGTATACAACAGAGTCTAATCTTGTTTCTAACATCTGTAGAAAGTTAACACCTGCTTGACCTGGTCTTTTGGCTGCTTTATAAAATGTGTTTTTAAATTGTTTTTCAGTAATCCCATACATATATCTAACTTTTTGTTTTTCGTATAAGTGTAACCCATAATCTGAAAGTTTTGGTCTTCTTTTGTTTCCGTGTTGACCAGGAACTGTTTGTCTTCCTTTACCTTTTGCAAATTCTTTTCCTGTTTCTAAAATTGAAAAACCCAATCTTCTTGATCTTTTAAAAGATGAACCTCTTAAAGTTGCCATAAATTTCTCCTAGTTTTTATAATATTTTTTAAAAGTAATTAATAATTAAAATAAAAATTGTTAATTTATTCCTAATGCTTTCATTTATAGCGAATTACTCACAAATATACCTTAAATAAATTACTACAATATTATTTTAAATTGCTATAAAAGCTCTTGAATTATACAGCTTTTTACAAAAATTTGAGTTTTAATTTATAAAATTATTGAATAAAATTTAAAAAAACAAAAAACGCTACTAGTCTACTTAAAAAAATAAGTTTTAAGCTATAAATTACTTTTGTTCCAATAAATTAAAATCAACTTTCTCTAAATATAATTCAAAATCTCTTTTTTTTAATGAAATTAAAAGTTCTTTTTTTAAATTATTTATTACAATTTTCTTGTTTTCTGGTGTTTTTTGTGTTGATTTATAAAAAGCATAAAGATAATAAATTTTGTTTTCAATCATATAAAAATAAACTCTTACATTATTTGATGCATCTTTTGCACGAATTTTTCAAATATCATTTTGGAATTTCTTTATAGAAACACAATTAGTATTGATGCCATAAATTTCTAATAATTTCATTTGGTTAATTGTTTTTTTATAAATATATTTATTCATAGATTTTAAAAAGTCATTAACCAAATTACGACTTTTATTTTTTATAAAAAAATAAGATTCATTTAACATAGAATCTTAATTTTATATTTTATTTTTCTAATAATGTTAATTTATTAAGCGCTTTTTTAAGAACAAGTTCATTTTTGTGTATTTCAGTGTTATCATGCTTTTGTTCTTCAATTTTACGATGAGCTTCATCAATAATTTTTTGAATTTCTGATTTATTTAAATCTTCTTTTCATTGAATATCATCAGTAAAAATATCAATATATGTTTTTTCAACAAAAACAATTCCGCCACCAATAGCTGCTATTTTTTTGTTAGTTCTTTCAATTGTCACAAACAACGAAGATATTTCGATTGAAGAAATAAAAGGTAATCTATTACGTTGTAAACCGATGTAACCTTCTGAAGTTTTAACTGTAACTATTTCAACTTCACCCTCAAAAAAAATACCATATGGAGTTGATATTTTTAATTTTGTTTTTTGCATTATTTAATTCTTTCTTGCTTTAGCAACCGCTTCTTCAATAGTACCTACATATAAAAAAGCTTCTTCTGGTAAATCATCGTGTTTCCCGTCTAAAATTTCTTTAAAAGATCTTATGTTATCTTCTAATTTGACAAATTTACCAGGTATACCAGAGAATTTTTCTGCAACATCAAATGGTTGTGATAAAAAGTTTCTAATTCTTCTTGCACGATGAACCACCAATTTGTCTTCATCTGATAATTCATCCATTCCTAAAATTGCAATGATATCTTGCAATTCTTTAAATCTTTGTAAAATTGTTTGAACTCTTCGCGCAGTTTCATAATGGTCATTACCAACTACTAATGGATCTAATAATCTAGATGTTGAGCCTAAGGGGTCAACAGCAGGATAAATTCCTAATGAAGCTATATTACGATCTAAAACTGTTTTAGCATCTAAATGAGTAAATGTAGTTGCTGGTGCAGGGTCTGTTAAATCATCAGCAGGAACATAAACTGCTTGTACAGAAGTAATTGAACCTTTAATAGTTGAAGTTATTCTTTCTTGTAGCTGTCCCATTTCTGTTGCAAGAGTTGGTTGATATCCAACAGCTGAAGGCATACGACCTAAAAGTGCTGAAACTTCTGAACCTGCTTGAGTAAATCTAAAAATATTATCAATAAATAGAAGCACATCTTGATTTAATTCATCTCTAAAATATTCAGCCATTGTTAAACCTGTTAAAGCAACTCTCATTCTTGCCCCTGGAGGTTCATTCATTTGCCCAAATACTAATGCTGTTTTATCAATAACACCTGCAGCTATCATTTCATAAAATAAATCATTTCCTTCACGTGTTCTTTCTCCAACTCCTGCAAAAACTGAAAGTCCACCATGTTGTTTTGCGACGTTATTAATTAATTCTTGTACTAAAACAGTTTTACCAACTCCAGCACCACCAAATAAACCTATTTTTCCACCTTTAACATATGGAACTAATAAATCAATAACTTTAATTCCTGTTTCTAAGATCTCAGATGAAGATTTTTGTTCCTCATATGTTGGTGCAAGACGATGAATTGGCATATATTTAGTTGCCTTAGGAGCAGGTTTTTCATCAATTGGATCTCCTAAAACATTAAACATTCTAGATAAAACTTCTTTACCAACAGGAACAGAAATAGGTGCTCCTGTATCAGTTACTTCTAATCCTCTAATTAAACCTTCGGTTGTACCCATTGAGATAGTTCTTACAGTATTGTCACCAATATGTTGAGCTACTTCAAAAACATATTTTGAACCTTCGTAATTTAATTCTAGGGCATTTAAAATTGCAGGAATTTTAGTTTTATCAAAACGGACGTCAACAACTGGACCTAATATCTGAACTATTTTCCCAATATTTTTATTCATTTTGCGCTCCTGCTACAATTTCTGTAATTTCTTGTGTTATTTTTGTTTGTCTTATTTTGTTATATTGTTTTTCTAAATCATTAATAATATCTAATGCATTATCAGAAGAATTTTCCATTGCCATTCTTCTTGATGATACTTCAGATACTTTAGATGATGCCATTGAATAATAGATAATTGCTCCAAAATATAAAGGTAAAGCATTTTTTACAACTGTTTCAGCATTAGGTTCAAATTCAGCATTTTTTGAAACTTGATTATTTTTAGATAATTCATCATGTCTTTTTCTTGAAAATGGAAAAATTTTTTTATCTTCTGGTGTATAAGTAATTGAATTGATAAATTTAGTACTTAATATATGGATTGAATGAATTTCTAAATTCAATAACATTGGATACACTTTATCGACAATTTTTTCAATTACGCCATAATTTGGTTCATCACCAACATTTTCAAAGGTCATAACAATTTTTTTTGTGTCAAAAATTCTTTTTAACGCTTTAATTCCTTTTGAACCAATAATAAATAAATAATCATCTTTTCTAATTGTGTTTTTTGCGAGTTTAATAATATTTGAATTATAAGCTCCACACATTCCTAAATCCGAAGTAATAACAATAAATGCTCTTGGTTTAGATAAATCAGTTTTTATAATTTTGGATCAATCATGTATTTTGACATCCATATTGTAAAAAACATCTTCAATTCTAGATGAATATTGCAAAACTTGATCTAAATATCGTTTAGCAATTTTAATTTTTGATGTTGCGACAAGCTCCATTGCTTTTGTTATTTTTCTAATAGTACCAACAACATCTTTTCGTGTTTTAACATCTTTTAATGAAGGCATTTTTATTTTACTCCTTCATTATTTTCTTTAATTTCAATCCCTTGACTTCTAATAAATTCATCAACAAATTGTTTTAGTCTAGATAACATTTTTGTTTCTAAATCTTTTGTTATTTCTTTTGTTAGACTAATTTCATTACTAATTGCAGTTCCTTCTGGATTAGTAGACATAAATTTAATTAATTCTTCTTTGAATAATTGAACATTACTTAAAGGTATATTTTCAATTAATTTGTTTTTGATAATAAACAAAATAGAAATCTGGATTGATTGATCTAATGGTGAATATTGTGGTTGTTTAAGAATTTCATAAACTTTTTTACCATGATCAAGTATTTTTTTGGTTGAATCATCTAAGTCTGATGAAAATTGAGCAAAAGCTTGCATTTCATTAAATTGTGATAATTCTAATTTTAACGATGAAGTGGCTTGTTTCATAGCTTTTATTTGTGCCGATGAACCTACCCTTGAAACTGAAAAACCAACATCAATTGCAGGACGTTGTCCCGAATTAAATAAAGCTTCTGAAGTAAAGATTTGACCATCAGTAATTGAAATAACATTAGTTGGAATATAAGCAGAAATATCGCCAGATTGAGTTTCAATAATCGGTAAAGCAGTAATTGAACCACCACCATTTTTTTTATTAACTCTTGCTGCTCTTTCTAATAATTGAGAATGTAAATAAAAAACATCTCCTGGATATGCTTCACGTCCAGGCGGTCTTCTTAACAATAATGATAATGTTCTATATGCAATAGCATGTTTAGTCAAATCATCATAAACTATCAACACATCTTGACCATTTTCCATTCATTCTTCTGCAATTGTTACTCCTGTATATGGAGCTAAATATTGTAATGGAGCTAATTCACTAGCACCAGCAATAACAACTGTTGTATATTCCATTGCACCATTAACTTTTAATTTTTGTACGATTTGAGCAACTGTTGAATTTTTTTGTCCAATTGCAACATAAATACATTTAACATTTTTCCCTTTTTGATTCAAAATAGAATCAATTGCAATTGAGGTTTTTCCAGTTTGACGGTCACCAATAATTAACTCTCTTTGTCCTTTACCAATCGGAACTAATGAATCAACACAAATTAATCCTGTTTCTAATGGTTGATTAACAGATTCACGAGTCATAACACCAGGAGCTATTCTAAAAATTGTTCTTTCTTTTTTAGTTTTAATTGGACCTTTACCATCTATAGGTTCGCCTAAAGCATTGATAACACGACCAATTAATTCATCACCAACACCAACCGAAACAACTTTTTTTGTTCTTGTAACTTTTTGACCTTCTTTTATAGAATTTGCTGATCCCATCAAAACGACACCAACTGCTTCTTCTTCAAGATTTAGAGCCATCCCATATATATCATCACCAAATTCTAAAAGCTCTCCCAACTTAACTTTGTCTAAGCCAGAAACTAATGCTATACCATCACCAACTGATAAAATTTGACCTTCTTCAGTTTCTTTACTATATGATTTTTTCGAAAATTCTTTAATTTGTTTCTTAATAATTGAAGAAATATCATTTGCATTTAAAGCCATACCTCTACACACCTCCTTTTGTTAGTTTTAATGTTTTTTTCATATTTTCTAATTCTAGTTTTATCGAATCTTCAATTACAATACTATCAATCTTGATTTTAAAACCACCAATCAATTCTTTATCAATTAAGTTAACTAAACTAACTTCATATTGATATTCTTTAGATAACTTTTGTTCAAGTTTTTTTATTTCTGCAGGTTTTAATAACTTTGTTGAATACACAATACCTTGTTTTATTTTTAAAATTTCTTGCAAACGTCCAATTAATTCTTTTAATATATCTTCAAAAAATTTGAATTGATTTTTGGAAGATAGTATTAATGCCGTGTTAATAAACGATCAATGAAATCCTTTAAAAACTTTTTCAATAATTTTTTGTTTTTCCAAAAAATTTATATTGCTATTATCTAGAATCTTAATAAATTTTTCTTCTTTTTCTAAAATTGATACCAATAAACTGGATTGTTTATAAAAATCTTTAACTTTTTTTTCATCTTTAGCAATATCTAAAAGTGCTAACGAATAACCAATTTTAGTTTCATTTCTAAACATTATTTTTTCCTAAATATTCTTCTAAATATTTTTTTGCTTCTTTTTCAGAAATTTTCTCTCTAATAATTTTCTCTGAAACATCTATAGCAACTGAAACAATTTCGTTATAAGCATCTTTTTCTAAACTTAATTTTTTGTTTTTAATATCATCTTTTGCTTCTTTAATTATTCTTTCAGCTTCATATTTACCCTGTTCAATATATTGATGTTTAATTGCTTCTGCTTCTATTTTGGCTTTTGCAATCAAATCTTCTCTAATATTTTTAGATTCTTGTAGTTTCATTCTTGCTTCATTTTCTAAATCAAAGGCATTTTTTTTAGCATTGATTGATTCATCAATGTTTTTTTGAATGAATTCTTTTCTTCTTTGAACCATTTTTTTAACAGGGTTATACAAAAACTTTGTAAGAATAATCAATAAAACCAACAAAGCACCTAATGTTGCAACCAATATATAAACAGATGGCATTAATTGATCTAATTTTTCAGCAAGCCCTGGAGCTCCAGGTTTTTCTTGACTTCCTCTTGTTACAATAGATGCAAAATTTGTTATTTTATCTAACATTTTTATCCTTAATTTTTTTGAATAAATAACTAGACTGTTTTATTAAATACAAAAATTAATAAAATAGCTATAACTAAAGCATAGATAGCTGCTGACTCAGTAATAGCAAGACCCATAATTAACATTTTTCTAATTGCGGCTTCTGCTTCTGGGTTTCTTCCAACAGCATCTGCTGCTCTACCTGTTGCATATCCTTGACCTATCCCAGTACCTAGAACACCTACACCAGCCAATCCAGCTCCAACAGCTACTAATCCTCATTCTAATGTTGCTGCCATTTTTTACTCCTTTAAATTAATTTATTAAACTAAACTTTATTTTATTACTTTTAAACTTTTTGATGCTTATTTATATATCTAAGCAATCACTACTTTATCTTGTTTTTTATTAATATCTTTGACTTGTTGTTTTTTATGTTCTTTTGCTTCTTTTATTTCTAACCCTTCATTTACTTCCTGAGTTCAATAAATACCTGTTAGTAAAGCAAAAACATACGCTTGAATAAGACCATCAAAAATATCAAAATACATATGTAATCAAGGAGCTATAATCATTCCTAATAGATTTACTTCGCCAATAACAGGAATGAAACCTCAAAGATAACTTGTAAATCAATAAATAATATACATAATCACAGTTCCACCAATAATATTTCCGAAAATACGGAACGAAATTGAAATTAATGGTGAAAACTGACCTATTAATTCAATAGGATTAATATATCTTTTAAAGAACGAAAGTTTTTGATAAATAATCCCGAAAACATAAATTCCAATTCAAGATATTAACCCTAAAGTTAATGAAACAGTGTAAGAAGTTACTGCAGGTTCTAAAGCAATTAAACCTGAAGTATTGCCTACAATTAAAAAAGTAAATAGTGTAAAAATATAAGGTCCCACGCGGTCAATCTTACCACCTGTAATTCCTTGAAATTCATTATTAAATAGACCAACATATTGTTCGGCAACAAATGCTACACCAGTTGGCACTTCATCAGGTTTTACTTTTTTAACTTTAAAATAAACAATAACCGAAATAATAGTTAAAAGAACAGTTACATATATTAGTGTTATAAGTTGAGGTTGCTCTCATGATCAAAGATTTTCTCCAAGAACTTCCATCTATACTCCTTTAACTTTTTTGCGTTTATCTTTTTTTCTAACAATATCAACAAGATTATAGATAATAATTGCTATTGGTATTGTTGTAGTTCCGTAGATGAATGTAAAAACATTAAAAACACCATTTATTCAAGAACTTTTTAATTGCTTATTAGCAAAAAGAACACCAGTCAAGATAGCAATAACTAATCCTACTAAAATTAAAGATTTAGTTATTCCTACAAAAAACGCAAACTTAAAAGACCTTCTTTTTGATAATAAATGCGATACATAAACTTCATTAAGTAGGTACATAAGGAAACTAATACTTGTTCCCAATAAAAAACCTGTTAATAAAGATCAATTAATAAAACATACTATAGAAAAAACTAATATACTTATCCCTACTAAAAAACTAAAAGTAATGTACATCTTTTTTCTAAGTTTGTTCGTCATATTTTAGAATTAAAGGTGTTGTGATTATTAACAACACCTCAATTAATTTTAGTACTTTTATAGTTTATAGAAAAAAATTATTAGATAATTTTAAAATTAAATACTCTTAAAATTCAGATATGCACTTATCAATATTAAATTCAAATAAATATCATTTATTTTATTATTATAAATATACTAAATTAGGTTGAATTACTATTGCAACAAATAAAGATAGTATTACTTTTTTACATTTTGGAAAAATTAAAATCACAAATTGTAAATACATTCTCACGATTTTGATCGAAGATGCATTTAAACAATTAGAAGAATACTTTAATGGTCAAAGACAAATATTTGATTTACTCATATCTTTAAATGTAACTAAATTAAAAAAACAAATTTTAAATGAATTAACCAAAATACCTTATGGAAAAACACAAACATATCAAGATATTGCAATAAAACTAGGTAACAAAAATTATGCTCGAATTGTTGGTAATACTTGTAAAACAAATCCAATTTTAATTATTATTCCTTGTCATAGAGTAACTGCTAAAAATGGTAATTGTAATTATGTTGCAGGATCTACAATTAAGCAAAATCTTCTATTAATAGAAAAAATTAATCGATATCAATAAATTTTTTTAAATTATTCCTTGCTTTATTTAAAGTATCATAAACATTTGATCGTGTAGTAGCAAGAATATTTGCGATTTCAGATAAAGATAAATCCTCGATATAATATAAATGAAAAACTTGATTTTGATTAGTTGTTAAAATATGTTTATATTTTTCAAAAGCTTTTAAATATTTTTCTCTTTCATTAATATCTATATTACTTTTCATTAGGAATTAACTCTTTCATTAGTCCATAAATATAAGAATCTAAATCAAATTCTTGAAGATCATCCATTTTTTCGCCCAAACCAATTAACTTAACATCAAGATCTAATTTATCTTTAATAGTTAAAATAATACCCCCATTTGATGTTCCATCCATTTTGGTTAGAACAATTCCTGATAGAGGAGTAACTTCTTTAAATGCTTGAGCTTGAATAACACCATTTTGCCCTGTTGTTGCATCTAAAACTAATAATGATTCATGAGGAGCGCCCGGAACAAATTTTTCAATTATTTTATTAATTTTTGCTAACTCATTCATTAAGTTAACTTTATTTTGTAGCCGTCCTGCTGTATCAATTATTAACACATCATATTTTTCTTTTTGCGTTTTTTCAAAAGCTTTATAAACAACAGATGCAGGATCTGCACCTTCTTTATCTGGCAAAACAATATCAATGTTTAATCTCTTTGCTCATACTTTTAATTGCTCAACAGCACCTGCTCTAAATGTATCACCTGCTGCTAACAAAACCTTTTTATTCTCATTAATCAATTTATATGCAATCTTAGCTATAGATGTAGTCTTACCAGAACCATTAACACCAACAACCAATAAAACATTTAAACCCTCATGATCTAAATTTAATTTTGTATTTACTGCTGATTGATTTGCGTAAATAGCAAACATTTTATCAGCAATAATTTCTGCAATCAAAGATTTATCTTTTACATTTTCAAGCTTAACTTCTTTTTTAATCTCATCAATAATAACATATACTAATGAAACAGAAATATCAGACATAATTAATATTTCTTCTAATTCTTCAAAAAATTCTTCATCTAGTTTGTTATGTGCAGCTTGAAGTTCTGTTATTTTTTTAGTTAAATTTATTCCTGATTTTGACAATCCAGCAACATATTTATTTAATTTATTTTCTTTAGTTAATTGTTTGATTCTTTCTTTTTCTTGCTTTTTATCCAATTTTTCTTGTTTTTTTAATAATTGGGTTTGTTCTTTAAAAGCTTTAATTTCTTCTTTTGTTAAATTTTTCTTTTCTTCACGACTAAGTTTTTTCTTAACATTTTCTTTCTTTATGTTTTTTGTCTCTATTTCTTTTTCTATTTCTTGTTTTTCAACAATATTTTGCTCTTTTGTTTCGTTAATAAATTCAAAATTATTATCATTGTGAGATTCTTTATTAATAATTATTTCTTTAGAATTTTTATCTTTTGAATCTTCATTTTTACCAAATAATCTATCTTTTAATTTTTTAAAAAAACCCATAAATATGACCTCATTCACTAAATAAACTAAAACCTATTAATACAATTTTAAATGATAAAATAAACTCTATATGGGTTTTTCAAAGAAATGATTTTTAGTTATTGGTAGTAGTGTTGCCACTATTTTAACTCCAATCTCTTTAGTTATTTCATGTTCAAAAAATAACAATGATAATTATAAAGTTTCTGAAAATGAAACTTTGTACTCTAATATTTGAAACTTATCAATGGATGATATTATTAAAAATAGTATTTTTAACTTAACTGTTAAAGATCTTGAAACACAAATTAACAACACTTTAAAAAATGATTATAAAAACAACTTAATAATGAAAACATATTGTTTTTATTTGTTGTGACAAGCAATTAAAAATCCAAGATCCTCTTCAGGTTCTGTAGAAACAAACTTATCAAATGATATTATAGATTTTGGTTCATTTTTATCTGAAACTTGCACAGCTGATGATGAAAATGTAAAAGACGATAAGAAAAAAACTTACTCAAAATTTAAAAAATATATTGAATCATTTGAATATAAAATTTCAATAATTAATTTTGAAAAAGAAAATATTAATGAAGAAGAAAAATTAAGAGATATTTTTTCATCTGGAACATATGTTTTAAATTTTAAAATTGATTTTTGAACTAATGATGAAGAAACAAATACAAAAATGATTTCATCTAAGAATAACAATAAATCTATTATGTTAACAACCAAAATGACAAGAGAACAAAGAAAAATTTTGAATTCAATTAAAGATGAAAAAATAAAAGAATTAGTTAAAAATCAATTTATCTATCAAGGAACAAAACTTTATTATAACGTTGTAGACAAAAAGTTTTCAACAATAATATTACCTACAAACATTTATTCAACAAATGTAATAGAAAAAACTCCTAATTCTGGTTTTGCTCCTGGAGATGATGAAAGACAATTATTTGAATTTAATTGATATAGTAATTCTGAAAATTCAACTCAATTTAATTCATACATAAATCTTTTGCTAAATTCAGTAAACAATTTTAGTACGAGTTTAAATAATGATTGAACTAATTTCTTAAAAAAAGAAGAAATTATCTCTACAGACGGAAAAATGCAATTATTGAAAATTAATTTAAATAATAACATTATTTTTGATGCATCTAAATTTGAATAATTGATACAAAAACACATAAATAAATTTGAAACTACTTAAAAAATATATTGAGTTTCAAAATAAAATTAATACAAAAAATTAGATAATTCAAGGTTCAAATAAAATTAAGCACAAAAGAATATTAATTAAGATTAAATAAATAGTATTAATTTTAAATTTTCTTATTAAATAAAAATCTATAGGAATTGATGTAAATGATCAACCCAACAACATTCAATATCTTCATTTAATAAAAAAATTGTCTTTTTCAAGGCTTATATAATCATTCAAATTATTAAAGTTAACAAACGGAATAATCAGTGACACACTTAAATTAATTACAACTGAAATTAATATTCCTGCGATAATGGGTTTCATAATTTTTAAAAATGAAATCATAAATTTGTTAGTTTTTATTTTCTGATACTTATTAAAAATTAAAATAATTATTATTATTGGAATGAATACAACTATCAAATAAGTCAAAATCATTAATATTCATCCTCATCACTCACCATTTGCTGCAAGATAACCAGACACAAGTCCAAGTTTTAAACCAAAAACTCCTGGCGTAGAATTTGCGATCGACAAAACCGAGTCTCAATCTTGATCACTTACTTTTAAGATGTCAACTAATAAAATTTTAAAATAAGGAATAAATACTTGAGCTCCACCAAAAATAACTATTGAAATAATCAAACAACCCAAAAGAACAACTAATGCACTAATCATTCTTTTTTCCTTTATGTTTCTTGTTTTTTATTCATTTATAAACTAATAAACATATAACAAAAAAAACAATGACAAAAACAGGAATACAATAAGGAACTGGAACTAAAACACTAAAAGATAAAGTAATTACAAAAATTAATCAATGAATAGTAACTGGTAATTCATTTCGATTAATTTTCAAATATCTTAAACTCATATTTAATAATAAAGCAATAATCACTGGAATAACAGCAACATAAATAATTTTTAAATATTCAGTTGGAATATATTTATTACTTAAAAAAAATAGCACAAAAAATAAAAGAGTATGAGGTAATAGAGATAGACTTGTGACTAATGCTGCTTTTCATTTAGATTTTAATAACAAAAGCGAAATATACATTATTCCTTCAACAGCACTTGCACCTGGCAACGAATTTGTAATAACTAAAATATCATCTATATCTTGATCACTAACTCATTTATTTTTTTCAACACAATATTGTCTAATCATAGGAAACATTGCATTGCCACCACCAAAACTAAAAAAAGAAATTTTTAAAAATAATCAAAACAACTTTCAAAAAGTTGGTTGTAAAGTTTTTGTTGTTGTTTTTTGCATAAAAAATATTATAAATTTGTTTTAGTTTTACAATATAAATTATGACTATTGATTTACATGGACTTACTGTTGAAGAAGCGACTAGAGAAATTTTGGTTTCTCTTCTAAACTTGGATACATCTTATGATTACGAATTAATAATAATCACTGGTAAGGGTACAGGAACTCTAATGATGGCAACTCTAAAAATTTTAGATGAAGAGGGAAGAGTTTATCATAAAGAAGATGGAAGAGTTATTGTTTTTAAAAAAGAAAAAACTGACGAATGAAATTTAACAAGTTTAATGAATGAAATTAAAAATGAGGAATAAATTTTATTATGAGATTAAGAAATAATCCTAAAGCCAGAGAATATTTGGAACAATCTAAGTACTTAATTCAAAAATTCCCTATTAAATTAAACAAAACCATTGTATTAGAAATTGGGATGGGCAAGGGAGAAATGTTGACCCAACTTGCACAATTAAATCCACAAAAAACATATATTGGAATTGAAAAATTTCCTACAGTTGCTTTCCAAGCAATGAAAAGAGCTCAAGAATTAGAACTAAATAATTTCTTTATTATTTGCGAAGATATAGCTAAATTAAGTGAATCTTTTGAAGATAAAGTCGATGAAATATGATTGACTTTTTCAGATCCTTGACCTAAAAAAAGACATTATAAAAGAAGATTAACATATAAATCTTTCTTAAATATATATAAAAAGTTGTTATCCAAAAATGGAATTTTAAAAATTAAAACAGACAACGATCAATTCTTTGATTGATCTAGAGAAGAGATTAAAATATATGGAGCTCAAATTATTTATGAAACTAATGATTTGCATAATTCAGATAAAGATAAAAAAAATGTAAAAACTGGTTACGAAATTAAATGATCACAAAAAGGAAAAAATATTAATTATATGGAAGTGAAATTTAATTAATTAGAAAAGATTTTATAAATAAAAAAGATAAGTACAATTACTCCTGCAATAATTAAAAATATCTTGACAAAACTTCAAATAGATTTATTTTTTGATGTTGAAGTATCAATTTGTAAATTTTGTGATTGATGATTTTCAACAATAAAATTATTATTTAAAATTTGTTCAATATTTTGAATTAATTCTTTAGTTATTGTGTAATTAATTAAGGCTAATATTGGTGCAACATCACTATCAAATACATTATCTTCATTTATTAAATTCACAACAAAATCAGTTGTAGATTCATCATTTATATTTCTTTTAATTTCCCAATTTAATTCTTGCACATATTTTGTATAACTTTTTTTATCTTCAATATTTACTAAATTATTTGCCAAATTTAAAACAAAACTCTTATCAATTGAATCAAAGAATAAATCAAATAAATGAACAAATATTTTCTTTTTAATCAAATTTATAGAAATATTTGAGCCCATTCAAAAAGAAAGTCAAAAAAATTCAAATGTTTGTAATTTTTCTAAATTAGACAACTTACTCAAATATTTTCTACAATCTTTTAATTTGTCGATATTAAATTCTATAATTACTTTTTCAATTCAAGTTGGATCAAAATGTTTCTCTTCTCAGTCATGATTAAAATTAGAATATTCAGAAGTATAGCGAGTTTTTGATTTTAATCAATTATCATACTCTAATTTCTTGTCTTCATCATACAAAGTTTCATAAGCTTTATAAATGATTTTGAATTTTTCTTCACAATTTTTTTCTTTAGAAATATCAGGATGATATTTTTTAGCTAAAATATTGAAAGCTTTCTTTATCTCTATTTTGCTTGAATCTTGGTTTATATTTAAAATTTCATAATAATTTTTGTTTTCAAATTCATTCATATATAGACTGGGTTTAGATATATTTTATTTTAATTTACAAAAAAACTATTAAAGCTTCTAAATTCATTATTTAAAAATATAATTACTCTATGAAATTTTACGAAAATGAACTATATCAAAAAGGATATAAACACATCGCAGGATTAGATGAAGTTGGACGTGGATGCTGAGCTGGACCACTTGTTGTAGCAATTTGTGCTTTTCATCCAAACTATGAAAATGAAAAAATTAATGATTCAAAAAAATTAAATGAAAAAACAAGAGAAGAATTATTTCAAATAATATTAAATAACGCTATTTTAGTAGATTGGGTTGTTTATGAGCCTACTTTTGTAGATAAACACAATCCCAAAAAAGTGTCAATAATTGGAATGGAATATTTGCTTACTAAACACAAAAATATAATTGATTATGCACTACTAGATGCAGAAAAAATTAATAGCCAAATAATTCCCTTTACTTCCATTATTAAGGGTGACACAAAATCTCAAAGCATTGCAGCAGCATCAATTATTGCCAAAGTTATTAGAGATAGAATAATGAACAATTTAGATAAACAATATCCTCAATTTTATTTTAAATATAATAAAGGATATGGAACTCAAAAGCATTTAGAAGCTTTAGAAAAATTTGGTGCTTTAGAAAAAATACATCGTTTTTCTTATAAACCTATACAAAAACTAAAAAAATTCAAAGATAAATAATTATTGCTTTATTACCATTTGTTACTATAAATTTTATTTAAATAATTATTAGTTAAAATTTATAATATTTATTCTATGAATTATATGATACTTTTAGCCGGTGGAATAGGATCTAGAACAGGTTTAAAAATTCCAAAACAATACCACAAAATAAATGATGAGTACATTATAAATTATCTTTTAAATAAAATACATAAAGAACTAGATAAAATAATTCTTGTTATAGATTTTCAATATAAAGATAAAATAACAAATTTTAACAATGTTATTTTTTGTAAAAATGGACAAACTAGACTAGAATCCTTGCAAAATGGTTTTAAAGAAATACAAAAGATTGCAAGTTCTGATGATCTTATTTTTATTCATGAAGCTGCTAGAATAATGTTAGATAAAAAAGATATAAATTTACACAAACAAAATGCTACAAAAAATTGCGGATTGATTTCATGTAATATTGTTTATGACACAATGTTTAAAATTAATTCCAAGAATGAAATTGTAGAAGTTATTAAAAAACAAAATATTATGGCCGGTTATAATCCGCAATCATTTTTTTGGAGTGATCTAGAAAAATATAAAGAAGATATTTTAAATGCTACAAATGATTTAGATTTAAGTGATATTTTGATTAAGAAAAAATTTAAAATTAAAGTTTTGAATCAGATCAATGATCTAAGAAAAATAACAATACAAAAAGATATAGAATGAGCGGAGAAAAATTTGAAATGAAAAAAATAGCAGCTATTCATTTTGGTGCCGGCAATATCGGTAGAGGATTAATTGCAAGCGTATATAAAAAGAATAATATTTTCCCAATTTTTATAGATACTGACAAAAAATTAATAAAAACGATGCAAGAAGAGCAAAAATATATAATTAGTTATGATGATAATACTAATGAAATTATTGAAGATTTTTTAGCTTTTGATTCTGTAAAAAAAGTAAATTTAGATTTTTTACAAGATAAATATGAAATACGTTTAATTTCTACCTCTATAGGAACTCAAAATTTTAATAATATAAAAAATGATTTATTGTTTCTTGTAAGAAAATTATCTACAAAAAATAACATAAATATTATTGCATTTGAAAATGAATTTAGAGCTTCTAGTAAACTAAAAAACATACTAAACGATAAAGAATCAAATTATATTGATGCTCTAGTAGATAGAATAGTACCAATATCAAATAAAAAAAATTCTTTAAATATTTTTACCGAAAAATATTTTGAAATTATTCTTGATAAAACACAAAAACAAAAGTGTGTATTTTTGAATAAAGATATTATATGGGTAGATAAATTTGACCCTTTTTTATTTCGAAAATTTTGAATTATTAATTCAACACATTTATTATTAGGTTATCTTTTTAAAGAAGAAGCTAGCTATTTATTTGAAATAATAGAAATGTCAAATAGTAAATATGAAGAAGTACAAAATTTATTAGATATTTGGTTTAAAGGGATAAAGATTGTCCTTAAAAATGAATTTAATTTTTCTGAAAAAGAGATAGAAGATTATATAAACAAAAATATGAAAAGAATATTTAATAAAAAAATTAAAGATGAAATGAAAAGAATAAGAAGAGATCCTATAAAAAAGTTAAAAAAAGACGAGAGAGTTTTTTCTCTATATTTTTTATTCAAAAAATATTCGTTAGTAGATAACTTGGAAATAATTATTAAATTAATTAATAAAATGTTGGAAAATTTTGATGTTGAAGATGAACAATCTATGCAAATAAAAGTAGATGTTGAAAAATTAGGAAAAACAAAAGCATTAATATCTTATTCATCTTTGCAAGAAAAAGAGGTTGAAGAAATACTGAATTTTAAAAATGACACAATTTAACAAACAATTTAGATAAAATATTGATTTTCTCACATTGCTAAACTTTTATGATTTTATTTTTTTTAGTATTAAAATTCGCAGAAAAAAATAGATTTTTAAAAATTTGACTAATTTTAATATAATTTGTTAATTGTTAGCAGAAAATTTTATAGAAGGAATTTATATATGGCAGAAAAAAAAGAAAAATTAACAAAATCAGAATTAATTACAAAAATTGCAGACATTGTAGAATTACCAAAAAATGATGTAAATTTAACAATTAACACATTAGTATCAATCATTATTTCTGAAATGCAAATTGGACACGAAATTACAATCCCAGGTTTAGGAACATTTGTTAAAAAATTAAAAAAAGAAAGAATTGCTACTAACCCAATGACAGGACAAAAAATTAAAATACCTGGAAAAAATGTTCCAAAATTTAAACCAGCCAAAAATTTAAAAGAAGCTGTTGGATTGACACAGTAATTCAATATTTTGTAAATATGTTTGAAAAGCTTAGGTTCTCTAAGCTTTTATTATTTTTTAATGATAATAAGTTAATTTGTATAATAAAACAACATGGATAAAAATAAAATTAGAAATTTTGCAATTATTGCTCATATAGATCATGGAAAAAGCACACTGGCAGATAGACTTTTAGAATTCACTAATACTATCGAAACAAGAGAACTTAATGCACAACATTTAGATACTATGGATTTAGAAAAAGAACGTGGTATAACCATAAAACTAAATGCAGCACAAATTAAGTACAAAGATTATGTTTTTCATTTAATTGACACTCCTGGACATGTAGATTTTACTTATGAAGTTTCTAGATCTTTAGCAGCTTGTGAAGGAGCACTATTACTTGTTGATGCTACTCAAGGAATAGAAGCACAAACATTATCTAATGTTTATTTAGCTTTAGACAATAATTTAGAAATTGTTCCAATTATTAATAAAATTGATTTACCTTCTGCTGATCCAGAAAGAGTAAAAAAAGAAATCGAAGATGTTATAGGTATTCCAGCAGATAATGCGATTTTAATTTCTGCAAAAAATGGAATCGGAATTAATGATGTATTTGATGCTATTATTGAAAGAATTCCTGCCCCTAAAGAATGTGATGATAATAAACCATTAAAAGCTCTGGTTTTCGATTCTTATTTTGATCCATATCGCGGAGTTGTTATTTTAACCAGAATATTTGATGGAACAATAAAAGTAGGTGATGAATTTGAATTTATGTCATCTAATAAAAAATTTCATGTAACTGAATTAGGGGTTAAAAAACCACATGAAGTTAGAAAAGAAAAATTGTCTGCTGGCGAAGTAGGGTGAATTGCTGCTTCTATTAGAGATGCGAAAGATGTGTCTGTTGGAGACACTATTACATTAACAAACAATCCAACTCCTAAATCTTTGCCAGGATACAAAAAACTAAATCCTGTTATTTTTTGTGGATTTTATCCAATCGATACAATGGATTATGACAAAATGAAAGATGCTCTTATTAAAATATCTCTTTCAGATTCTTCAATTACCTATGAACCCGAAACATCAAAAGCTTTAGGATTTGGGTTCCGAATAGGTTTTCTCGGTCTTCTACATATGGAAATTTTAAAAGAACGATTAGAAAGAGAATTTAATATATCAATAATTGCCACTACACCAAGTGTTGAATTTGAGATTTATAGAACAAATGGGAATGTAGATATTATTGCTAATCCAACAGATTTTCCTGACAAAAGTTATATAGAGTATATCAAAGAACCATTTATTAGAGCAACTATTCTAGTTAATAAAGAATTTGTTGGTCAAATCATGGAATTATGTCAAAATAAAAGAGGAATTTATATTGATTTAGAATATATTGATAATGTTAGAAGAAAAATTATTTATGAATTACCTTTAGTAGAAATTATTTATGATTTCTTCGACAAATTAAAATCTGTTTCTAAAGGATATGCTTCATTTGATTACGAAATAATTGAATCTAGAAAAAGTGATTTAGAAAAAGTAGATATATTATTGAACGGAGAAAAAGTGGATGCTTTTAGTTTTATCGTTCATAAAGATTTTGCTTATAGTAAATCTAGAGATTTGACTAAAAAGTTAAAAGAAGTTATACCAAGACAAAATTTTGAAGTGCCTGTACAAGCAGCCATAGGAACAAAAATTATTGCAAGAGAAACAATTAAAGCTTATCGAAAAGATGTAACAGCTAAACTTTATGGTGGAGATGTAACAAGAAGACAAAAACTATTAAAAAAACAAAAAGAAGGTAAAAAACGTTCAAAAGCATTTGGAAGAGTTGAAGTACCACAAGAAGCATTTCTTGCAATTTTAAAAACAGATAACAACTAATTAAAATTTATTTTTAGATATAACATATTTTTGTAACTGAAAATAACCTATATAAACACTTGGAAAAAAGACAAAACACACGCCTATTATTATTGGATAAGCTAATTGTGGATAATCTTTTGTATTTGTAAATTTTCCATATACAGAATAAGTAGTTTCATCATGTGTATTATAAATATATGGAATTATAATTAGATATAAACAATACACAACAACATAAATCATCATCAAAAACAATGAATTTTTAAGATCTAAAGATAGTATTTTCAAATTATTTTCTCTAAATATTTTAAAAATACCTAACGCAATAAATAATGAAGGACATATGGCATGTACTCATATAGACTCAAATAAATTATAGTTTTTTAAAAAAGCATAACCTAAAGAAGAAGTATTCAAAATTACATTGTATCCAATAAAAGTAAAAGTAATATAAGTTAATACTGACAAAAAGAAGGAGTCATTTTTCATAAAACTATATTTAGGTTTGAAAACATAAAAAAAAGTATATAAAGAAATCAACATATTACTTTCTCAAGTAAATTTATCTAGTGTTTTTCATGGATTCTTATTGGGGGTATTTATTTCTAGAGAAGTGATGATACGATAAATAAACAATACTACAGAAACAAAACAAATTAGAAATAACAAAAAGTATAATTTTTTTATTAATGTTATTGATTGTGTTTTTTGTTTCATAAGTTAATAAATTCTATTATATAACTTACTTTACTTAATTGAATATGTTCATTTTTGTTGTAAAAGTCACACACAAAAAATGTTTAATAAACATTTTAGTAAATATTCCAAAAGTAAAATTTTTTTATTTTACTTAAATTTCATTTATATTTTTATTACTAAAGGTTAGTAAAGATGAGTGATATTCAAAATAAAATTATAATTAGGAAAATAGCTTTAACTTCAGTTTTAACATCTTTATCAATCATTTTATCAATAATATCCAATTTTATAAGGATGCCATTTGCAAACTTTTTAACTCTAGACATTAGTTTAATACCTTTACTTGTAATTGTTTATGCTATTAATTTTAGATACGCATTTTTTTCAATAATTGCAACTGGTTTGAGCGGATTCATACCACCTAATTCTGGAGGATGGATAGGTGTATTAATCAATACAATTTCACATTTAATTTTTGTTACAACTTGATTTAGTTTTTTACAAATATACAAAAGATTCACTAAAAGTAATTATACTAGTATTAATTTGTCGCTAATCACAAGCATTATTTTAATATCACTAATTTTAACAATACTAAATGGATTATTTTTCACACCTTTATATTGATGATATTATGGAATACTTCATTCTATATCTTTTATAGAAGCAATGAATAAGTATAATGGAGGAGAAATAGGACATATCATGTTATTAGGTATACCAAACTATTGATTAGGAATATTTGCTTTATATATTAGTTTTAATTTAATAAAATTTTTACTTATAAGTTATCTGTTTTTTGTAGTAATTTGTATCTTAATTAAATCCAAAGTTATAGAAAAATATTTTAAAAACTAACCAAAACAAATCATTTAATAGTTCTTGTCATTATTTAGAAATAATAAATCTTATCATAAGCAAAAATGAATTTAAATACATAATACTATCTTTTATAAAATTACATAATAAAAAACTAATGATCAGGTTGTAATTCCTCCAATAATTCCAAATGTTCAATAAAAAATTGATTGTTTATAAAAAGTTGTTTTTGTTTTAATATTTCCCAATCGAATTTCTTTTTCTGTTAAAGTATTTCTAATTCTTTTATATCTATCAATTCTAGATTCACCTATATATACTGTTAAAAGCATTAGCGCAGAAATAACAACTCATGTAATAGTAAATATTATTCTATTTAAAGTTTGATGAACGTTAATATTTCTAAAATCTAAAGAATTACTTGAATTATTTCCGTCTATAAACATTGGATATAAAATATTTTTTGTTGCTCAATCTGAAATTCCTAATCCACCAGGAGTGATAAAATTAACTGCATTAACACACCTAATTAAAGCGTTTCCAGCAAGCATATTAAAGAACCCGCCTGCAAAATATCCTGGTTTAATCATGTTAGTAATAATTGCAAATATTGATCCTCAGTCTAATAATCTAGAACCTAGTTTATAAAGTAGAAATTCAATAAATATTAATACATTTATATATCATACATTGGATGTAAAAATCTCTTTTGCTGCTTTATTTATACTAGAAAATTCAAATTGAATTTTTGCACCTTTTGCTGCCGCATCTTTTGTAACAATAAAAGGAATTCATTCTGAAAATTTATTTAATGATTTAACAATAATTTTTTGAAATTTAGCATTAAAAGTTAAAATAAAAATCATAATTGCACTAAAAATATCTATGATAAATCCAGCTATGATTAAGACAACTAATAATCTAAAATTAGCACTATCATTTAGTAATAAAGAGGGGAAAAAAGTAGTTATAGCAATTGGAATAAAAATGATAGAATAAATTACTAAACTAATTTGAAAAAGTAATGATTGAACCAAAAACATTGCGGCTAATGGAGCTCTTTGAATATTTTTTCTTCTTAAATATCAGTAACTAATTGTTTCTCCTCCATAAACTAAAGGAGTAATGGTTGAAATACAAATAGAAATAAGATTGGAAATAGCTAAATGCCGTCATTTTACTTTTTGCTTTAAAATGCTCAGCATTCTTTTATTTGATCAACAAGCAATACTTAATTGAGTCAAACCCAATAATGAAACTAAGGGCAGTAAATATCCATATATATATTCAGCCTTTAAAAAATTATTAATTTGCTCAAATAATTTTTTATCCGCTCCAAAAATAAAAGTAAAAATAAATCATAAAAATAAAGCAAAAATAATAACAAAAATAGTATATTTTATCATTGCTTTTATAGAAAATTTCTTTATGTTAAAATCTCTTTTTAAATCATTTATGTAATTAAAATATAATTTTTCTTTAACAATTAGATTAACATAAGATTGTTCAACATTTAAATCTTTTTTATCACTATTCCAAATAGAAAAAAAAGTTTTTAGAAGCATTTCATCTTCTAAATATTCAAAAATAATTGATGTCTTATCTTCTAATATAATTTCCATCACTTTTTTCTTTTGATCAAGATATTTTTTTCTAATTATCAAAACGTCGGCAATTTTTTGTTTTTTTTCTAATCTATTAAAGAAAATGCTTGCTGTATCAGACTTCATAGTTTCTTCATATTTTTTTAAACGATAAGTTTTTTCTCTTTGATAAATTTCTATTAATATATCGTATAAAGTCTTATTTTGTTTTTTAAAATAAGAAACCATTTCTAAAAATATTTGTATGTTCAATAATGGATCTGAAACAAACGAACAATTTTGACTTGTAACAAAAAAGTTATCACCATTTGTTGCTAAAAAAACATCTTGAATTTTGAATTGATTTAAATCATTATAGAATTGAGACAAGGTTTCTACTTTTAATTTGTTCTTTTTTCCATAAAAATTGATAAAACTACTTGAATCAAAACTATTTAAAATTGTTTTATCTTTAATATCTTTACTTTCTGTTATCTGAAATTGATAATACATATATATAACTGCTAAATCATTTAACGTTAAAAATTTTTTTCTTTTTTTATGTTTAATAACAAATTCAAATGAATTATTATTTTCAATAAAATTCACAATCGCATCTGTTTCTTTATTAAAAGTTTTCATCAAAGATTTTCTAGTAATTTCATTTTTTGCTTTAGGAATAGACTTAAAATTAACAATCTTATATTCTATTTGACATTGTCTTAAAAAATTTTTCAAAATTTCTTCATTAAAATTAAACGGATTAGAAATTAAAATAGATATATTAGATAAATCAGTAAATTGAAAATGATTTAAATATGAATTATTTAAATTTTCTTCTATCTGAGGAACATTAGTGCTAGAAATTCCAATATTTAAATAATTTGTGTTTCAAATATAATTGCTAATTTCTTTAGATTCTTCATAGCTTAATAATAAACCATCTTTTTTATAAAAACTTATAACATAATTATTGTTTGAATATAGTCGAGAAAATGTAACAACAGCATCAAACTTAATCTGCGAATTTTGTGCAATTCATAATGATGAGGCATCATTTACAGCTTGATTATTGAAATTAAAATAAGCATTTATTTTTTCGTCTATTAATGTAGAAGCAAAAACTTTAGAAAATAAAATTGCATGAAATGAGCCATCATGTGTTACAAGAATATTTTTAATTTTCTGTTTATGTAAAAAAATAGAATAATTATAAGCTACTGAAGAAACGGTATATTCATTCAATAAAGAAATACCTACTCCTATTTTGGATTTTACAGTTCCGTTATGAATTGTTAATGAATAATTAAAATTTTGAATATATTTTTTACCTTGATTATATGATTTTAGCGATTTAATAAAAAATGGATCATTTGATTCAGAAGAATTTCATTTTTTTAATATTTCGTCATACATAATTTACTTAAATTTATTGTCCTGTTGTCTAAAATAATTTTATTAAATTTACTATATTTTATCTAATTTTAGCTCATAAAACGTAGCATTGTAATGTAATTTCACAAAATGTAGAACCAAATTCACCATTATATTAATTTGCTATAATGTGGTGAGAATGATATCAATAATTATCACCCATTTTAATAGACCTAATGAATTATTTCAATGTATTGATTCTTTTCAAGATTTAAAAAATAAAGAAATCATTATTGTTGATGATAAATCAGATACACAAAATATTAGTTTAATAAAAAAACATTTAAACAAAATTAAAAATGATCAAATTTTTTTTATAGAATCAAAAGACAAAAATTTTTTAGGAGGAGCTAGAAACCAAGGATTAAAAATAGCTAAAGGTGATTGAATATTTTTTATTGATGATGATGACAAAGCAAATAAAAAATTTATTCAATTTTTAAATGAACAAAAATTAGATGAAAATATAGACTTTTATCGCTTTCCTTATCTAAAAGTTAATAATAAAGGTAAAGTTTTATCAAAAGTAAAAAATATTTTTCCTAAAAGTAATAAATATTCTTTTCAAATATCTACATATATTTTTAATACATTTTTTTTACAAAAAAATAATTTACATTTTGAAAAAAATATATTATCTGAGGATTTGATTTTTAATATGTTTATTTATCAATACCCAATTAAACAAAAATATGTTAAAAATATCTATTCTATAAATTATTCTTCTGACAACATTTCTATTACTCGTAAAAAATGAACAAATACATTAGAGCATGAAAAAGTAATTAATTTTATTTTGCAACAAAAAACTATTAAACAAAGAAAAACATATGCTTTATATACATTAATTTGGATATATTATTTGATTAATAATAATCAATTCGAAAATAAGAAAGAAGCAATACAAGAACTTAAAAAACTAAAAAAACAAATAGCGCCATCTTCAAAAGATTACTTAAGATTAAATTGGTTTCATTATTTTAAATCCTTAAAAATGAGAATTAAGTATTAGTTAATTTATTTAAAACTTTATCTCATCCTTCATAAAAAGAATTTATTTGTAAATTTTGTTTGTAAAAAGTAATATTTTGTTGAACAATCTTATAATATTCATCATTTGAAATTTTCATAAGTTCATTTATTTTTTTAGCAAACATTTTGGGATTTGCTGTTTTATTAATTAAAAAACCATTATTATTCTTTAATAAATATGATAAATTAGGGAATGTTTTTCTTCCAATTATAGGAACTCCGCAACTTATTGATTCATAAAGAACTAAAGGAGAGCCTTCATTATTAGAAACAATAACAAAAAATTTATATTGTGACAATATGTTTAATTTATTTTTGTCATTTAGTCATCCGTGAAAAACAACATTGCTAGAATTTAAGAATTTTTTATCAGGACCATTACCATATACATGCAATTTAATATTGTACTTTTCTAATTCATTAGCAACGCTATTTAAATATCTAATATTTTTTTGTTTGTTGTAAATTCTTCCAACTCAAATAACATCATTTTGTCTTTTCTTTATTTGTTCATAATCTAAAAAAGCATTATCATCTTCTTGATCAAGTTCATGAGGTCAAGTAATTACAAAAATATTAGCAATTTTTTTGGCTTTTCTTGTTTTTTTAACCAAATCTTTATATGTTTCATAATCAGGAACTACTAAATTTTGTAAATTTTTAAATTGATTAGTGTAACCTAAAAATTGTTTTATCAATTTCTTAAATTTAAAAAATATATTGTCGTTATTTCAACCCAATAATCCAGCAGGAGAATTATGAGTAACATAAATAAAATTTTTTCTTGTTTTTGTTTTTTTTAAATCATCATGCAAACTAGAAATAATAATATCAAAATTATTACTATCGCAATATTCATATATTTGTTTATCAATTTGATTCATTTTTCAATTCAAATTAGAAGATGATAGCTTTTTAGGAAAAACAATAAAAGAATAATTATTCCCATACTCAATGTTATTAAAATTAGATTCAGTATGAAAGTTTAATGAATACTCTATAACTTTATATCCCTTATTTAGTAAATGCTTTATTAAATATCGATTAAATTTTTCTTTACCACCATAATTCCTTCTAGAATTAACTTCGGTTATTATTAACACATTCATATTTTTAATATTTTATTAAAATTAATAAAAAATAGTATTATCATAAATTGATCATGAAAAGAGCACTAATCATAAATGAATGGCCATCTTATTTAATAAATGAAAGTGGATGTAATGTTTTTTCTTATAAACTAATAAACTTTTTAAACGAACATAAATTTTGTGTAGATGAAATCATTCTTAAAACTCCTTTAAACAATATAAATTGAAAAACAATATATCCAAATAACAACTATAATCCAATTTTTCTAAATTTAAATTTAAAAGATAAATTTATAAACAAAATTAATTTTATCGAAGATCAAATTGAAAAAATAATAAATAATAATAAATACGATATTATCATTTCTAATTTTCATTTAGGTTTTAATAGAATCAATAAATACAAAAATTTCTTTTTTGTTCCTCACAACTCATATGAAATAATTACAAAATACGGTATAGGAACTAAAAAACGCAAATTACTTATTCCTTTTTATTGAATTATTAGGAAGTTAATTAATCACAAAAATCCTTTTTTAGCAAGTAACATTATTGTTTTTGATCCATATACTAAAAATAAAATCATAAAAACTAAAAAATACAATAATTCTAAGGTTTTTTTAGTTCCAATTTTTCATAATTTCTTTAATGAAGAAAAAGAAGTTATTTATGAAAATAAAAGAGAAAATGTTTTTTATATAGGAAGATTGGCAAATAAACAAAAGAATTTAAAATTATTAAACAAAGTAGCTGATTATATTGATATTCATGTGTATGGAGGGGGGGGTGATGAAAAAATTCTATCATCTCCAAATATTAAAAAATTTGGAATAGTTAAAGATAATAAAAAAGAAAACATATTTAAAACCAAAAAAGTTATGATAATGACTTCAAGATATGAAGGTTCTCCTATAGTTCTAATTGAAGCCTTATCTTTTGGAATTCCAATTGTTTTATTAGACACTTTTCCTTTTGCTAAATATGTTACAAATGAAACAGGTTCAGTTCTCTTAAATAAGAAAAGCGGAGCTAAAAAATTTGGTAGTGTAATAAAACAAATTTTAGAGCTAGAAGAAAAAGAATATAGAAAACTACAAATCCAATGTTTTGATGTTTACCTAAAAAAATTTAGTAATAAAGTTGCTGAGCAAGAATGAAAAAAAATAATTAGCAGTATAAATTAATTTTTTCTAATCTTTGTACTTATGGCATTAATGTGTTCAAAACTATTAACTGATTTATTAGGAATCATATAATTTGATCCGTATCTTTTAGTTAAAATTTGATGATAATCTTTAGGGACAAATACTTCATAATATTCAAATATTTTCTTTTCTCTATTTCAAATAGTTAATGGGCTTTTTTGATTTTCTATTTTTGAATTAGGATTATCTACCATTAATGTCATTTCTGGATAATCTTTTTCTTCTAAAATTTGAACCACTTCATTAAAAGTTATTTTTTTTGTAGTTCATTGCCATGGTCATAATACTATTTTTAGTAATCTTAATTGTCAACTAAATGATTTATATTTTGATCCCTTATTCATCATTTGATTTGCAAATCTAAAAACATTAGAAAATTTTGTATATTTATTTATTCTTTCTTGAGTCGTAGGAATGATTGGGAATAAATCTATAGCTATTGGAGAATTTAAATAATTATTAACATCTGGTACTCATTTAGCAATTATAAAAGGATATCCTTTTATATCCATATCAAGAAAATTTTTAGGATATTTTTGTTTAAGAAATTTATAAGTTTCAATTGATACCAAAACATCTATATCATCATCTCATTCGATCATTTTGCCTTCTCTAATAGTTCCTAAAAGTGTGCCCGCTTCTACAACATATCAAAGATTTTCTTGATCTAACAAATCTACAAATTCTTTAAAAAAATGAATTAATTCTTTTTTATTATTTAGCATAGAAACATTATAATGTCAAAGATATAAAAAGAAATAAATTGTCTTTATTAAATTAAAATAAAGACTTATTATTATGAATAAAAATAAAACTGCAAAAATAATTGAATATTAACAGAATTTATTTTTGATATTTTTTATTGAAAATACTGTTTCCGTATAACGCTGTACCAATCGAAGAAATTATTCCTAAAATCAACAAGAAAATTCCATAAGCAAATAATGGAGTATCAATTTCTTTTAATAATCCTTGATTTTCAATAATTTCATTTATTCTAGTCATTATAACATCATGGCCCGACAAATTTTTCAACTGATCCACTCATTTCCCTAGATCAGATTCAATACCTTGAGTTTTTCAATCATTTTTTTCTATTAAGTTTTGGATTGAATTTAAATCTAAATATTCTTTTACTTTGTTTATTTGATTTCCATATTCTTTAGCACTTATACTAATAAAAACAATTCCAATAATTATTGATATTAAAGCAATTAAACATATTAAAATGAAAAGAAAAAAGTTTTTTTGCTTTGCATTTTTAAATAAAGTCATAGTATTAATCCCTTCTAAGCTCTTATTTGAGAATATGTTAATTTTGTAGATTCATTTGTTTCATTAATTTTATTTTTTTTAAAAAATGTTATTTTTGATGACTGTTTTTCATTTGACGAAGGAATCTTTCTTAATAAACCATACATAAAACAAGTCACTAATGTTCCCACAATGATAGCTACAAAAAAGAATGGAATTCCTCAACCATATCCTGTTGAATGATTTGAAGAAACTGCCATCAAAATGCCAACAATTGGTCCGCCATGAGCTGCAGTACATGTTACTCCAAATCCTCCAGCAATAGCTCCGGCTACTGCAGAGCCTGTCATATTACAAATAATTGCTTTTTTAGGATCCGAAACCGCAAATGGGATAGCTCCTTCAGAAATACCAATTAATCCCATAACAAACGCACTAATTCCTAGTGTTTTCTCGTTTTCATTGAATTTTTTTCTAAAAATCATAGTACACAATCCCATACCTAACGGAGCTATTGGAATTGCTGCTGCCATTATTCCCATTGGTTCATAAATTTGCGAACTAATTAAAGTTGAACAAGTTAAAAAAGCAACTTTATTAATAGGACCACCCATATCAAATCCTGCCATTAATCCAAATAATATACCAAACCCAATACCAAGACCTATACCAATATTTTCATTACTAAATGCTTCTTTTAATGCATTAATAAATTTATCCATTATTCATCCAACTGGTGCTCCAATAACAAAGACAGCTAATAAACCATAAAATAAACCAACACCTAAAGGAATAACAAAAATTGGCATAATTGCTGAAATAGTTTTATTGATATTTCAAGTATTAATTCATTTAACAGTGTAACCGATAGCTAAACCAAATAATATAGCACCTACAAATCCCATGGCAGTGGATACTTGAATTCCGCCTATTGGAAAGAGAGCATCTGCTGTATTTGCAACAACAGAAACAATAAAGGCTGGCGCAATTGCAGCTCTACCAGCAATTGAATAAGCTATATAAGCTCCTAAAGCTCCAATCATTAAAGTAAAGGCAACAGAACCTATTTTTTCTAAATAATAGAAAAAATCGCCTGGCTGCGCAGAATATTGATCTCCATAAATTATCTTACCTAAACCAACTGCCAAAGCAATACATATCCCGCCCAAAATAATGAAAGGAACCATATATGAAACTCCAGTTAAGATATGTTTCATAATTGATGTCTTTTGTTTTTCTTTTGTTTCATCTAAATTAGTAGATGATTCATTACTTATAACGGCTTTTGAAAAAGCCGTTATAATGAGTTGTTCTGGATTATGAATTGCTGGTTTGATAGCTGATTTATAAACTTTTTTATTCTTAAAACGACTTAAATTAATTCCAATATCTGCAGCAACAATAATAATATCTGCTTTATCAATCTCTTCTTGTGTAAAACTATTTTTAATACCCTGCGATCCATGAGTTTCTACTTTGATGTTATAACCCATTTTCTATCCTGCTTCAGCTAATTTTTCAGCAGCTAAATAAGTGTGGGCAACCCCTACGGGGCAAGCTGTTAAAGCTAAAATTGTTTTTTTATCATTATTTAAATCAACACTAGTTGATTTATCTTGATTAATCTTATCATCAATTGCATTATTAAGTAATTTTGCAATTTCTTTTTTATCTTTTAGAGAAACAATTTTATTAACAACATCTTTATCTAACATCATTAAAGAGATATTAGAAAGTATTTGCATATGAATGTTATTTTCATTATTTGCTGGTACTAAAATTACAAATAAATATTTAGTTAATTGGCCATCAATAGATTGTCAATCAACACCTTGTCCTTGTAAGTGAACAAAAAATAAAGCTGGTTTTTTAATTGAAACAGTTCTAGCATGAGGAACAGCAAACCCGTTTTCAAAACCTGTTGATGATTCATCTTCTCTTGCTAAAAAAGCTTTGTATAGATCTTTTTCATTAGAAGTAAGTTTTAATTCAAATGCACGTTTAGAAATTTCTTGCAATATTGTGTTTTTAGTTTTTTGCTTAATATCAAAAAATACATACTGCGGTTTTATAATTTGCATTTTTACCTCCTTATCATATTTTATTCCTAAATCTCCAAACTTAAAATAACAAAACAAATGTCAAGAATTATAAATAAACTCTGGATTAATGATTTAGCTTACATTTTGATTAATTTTTAAATGAATAAACTAAAATAATTTTAGTATGCAATCAAAAATTACAACATTAAAAATAAGACCACATTTTGAGTATCGTGTATGAGCAGGAAATAAAATAAAAAAAATATATAATCTTGAAGAAAAATCTATTGGAGAAGCTTGAATTATTTCGGCTTATAAAAATAAGTCATCAATTATTACTAATTTAGAACAAGAAATATCTCTACTAGATTTTTACAACAACAAAAACAATGCAAATTTTTTTAATAATTACAATTTAAAACATGAATATCCATTACTAACAAAAATAATTGATGCTAAACAAGATTTATCAGTTCAAATCCATCCCGATAACGAATATGCTAAAGAATTCAATTCATTAGGAAAAACAGAATGTTGATATATTTTAGATACAAATAAAAATAATTCGATTGTTCTGGGGCATAACGCTAATTCTTTAGATGAATTTAAAAATATGGTTGAGAATAAAGAATGAAAAAAATTATTAAAAGAAAAACCAATTAAAAAAGGCGATTTTATTTATGTAGAATCTACCAAAATTCACGCAATTAAATCGAACACATTAATTTTTGAATTACAACAATCTTCAGACATTACATATAGGGTATATGATTATGATCGTTTAGATAATGGTAAACCTAGAGAGTTACATTTAGATCATGTTTATAAACTAGTCAAAACACCAGATGTAACATTAGAACCTAAAGAAATAAGCAACAAAAAAGATTTTTTTGTAGCCAATAACTTATTCAATTTACAAATGATTAAAAATAAAGGAAAAAATGAATATCATTATTCTGAAGCTCAATGAGTACAAATTTGTGTTATTGAAGGGAAGGGTAAAATTAATAACATTGATGCCAAAAAATTTGATTGTTTTTTAATTGCTCATAACCAAAGTATTGATATTGATGGCAACCTTAAATGTTTAGTTTCATTTGTTAAATAAAAACTATTTCTTATTTTGATAATTTTCATGTTCTTCACGAACATTTTTTAATTTAATAAGTCAATGATTTAAACAACTTTTAGTTTTTTTAATTTTTTTCTGCTTTAATAATTCTTCACTTAATTGTGATAAAGAAAGGAACTCATTATTTTTTTTAAACTCATAAAATTCTAATTGAATAGCACTAAATTTATGAAGTAACTGGTTATCAAAAATATACTGATAATTTTCTTTGAATTGAACATTAGAATTTACTAATCGATTTTGATTATGAACATCTAAATTAAAAATTCTAGTTATTTGATTTTTAAAATCTCTTTCAATTATTGAATCAATAAAATTAAAATAAGATTTTTGAGCTCCAATTATTTGTAAAAAATCTTGAATTATTTCATTTTTTTTAATATACAAAACATAACTGTTTTTGTTTTTTATTTTATTGAAAACAACATGTTTTTTAGCAAAATCTAATATTTGATTACAATTATTTTCATTTTTAAAACTTATTTCTAAATGATAAGAAGAAGAATCTAAATTAGAAATAGAACCTGTTGATAAAAAAATGCCTGCCAAATATAAATTTGCATATTTTGCGCTTATATGATTCATTTGCGAAGAATCAACAAAAATAGAATTCTTTTCTAGAAAAAATTGATAATTTGATTTTTGCAAAATTGCTAATATACCTTCAAACAATTCTGTATTCATTAATTTCACTTTAATTTTTTTCTCGTCACCTAATTGATTAGAAAAAAGAATTCCGCCGATGAAAGCTCTTATTTCATCTCTATTCATTTGTCTTGAAATTATTTCTTTTTTTATCTCAAAAGTAAAATTCATAATTCTTTTATTTTAAAGCATAAAAAAAGAGCAGTTTCCTATTTTCCCATTTCTGGTATCGTCGGCGTTAAAGGGCTTAACTACTGAGTTCGGAATGGATTCAGGTGATCCCCTTTGCTATAACCACTCAACATAAATGTTACCAAATTTTTAAATTTTTAAAAATATTTTTCTCTATTTTCGTATATTTCATACAAAAATTTTTGCATACACATATAGTGAGTAGTATAAAAATTTTTAAAGTCTTTCACTATATAATAATTACAATATAGGGGTTTAGTATAAAGGTAGTACTGCGGATTCCAAACCCGCCTGTAGGGGTTCGATTCCTCTAACCCCTGCCATATCATTAAAATGACCAAATAAAAACAATAACATATATAAGACATTGTTAATTCTATAGAGTAAATAAATATTTTTTATGTATAAAAACCTTTAAATAAAAGTTTTATAGAAATAAATGTTTATTTTCTTTAGAAATAAATTAATATTTATTAAGTGGAAAAAGTTATCTTAAAAACTAAGGGCGGAAATTATTCTGCTTTGTTTCAAAAAGGAATAAAACATAATAATGTTGCTTTTGTTTACTACCATGGATTAGGAGGACAATCAAAAATTGTTCAACCTTTAATTAAGAAATTGACAGAATTTGATTTTTATTCTGTGGAAGAAAGAGGACATGCAAATTCTTTACAAAAAGCATCTACATCACCTAAAAAGCATGATAAAGATATTTATTTTGTAGTTAATCATCTAAAAGAAAAATATAAACAAATTTACTTGTGTGGAGAATCTATGGGTGGATTGTTTTCATCTAGATATGCTTATAAATGAAATGAAGTAAATGGTGTTTTTTGTTGATCTATTCCTTTCTATCCAAAAAATATTATGAAAGATAAATTTAGTAAAAAATTTTTGATTATTTTTAGAGTAATTCTATGTTTTTTATTTGGATGAAATTATCAATATCAAGCTGTTATTGATTATCCTAAATTAACTAATTCTAAATTTTTAATGAAATTACATGAACTAAATATTCAAACAAAAAACAATACTTCTGAAGAAATTGCTATTTGAAAGGGATCATTAGGAATAAAAAGAAAATTTCTAAAAAAAAGACCTAAAGTAAAGATATATTATTGACAAGGAACTCATGATATTATGTCTAGTTCTAAAATTTTGAATAAAATCAAGAAAAAAAACTTCATAGAAGTTAATGAAATTCAAAATGCAAAACATATATTAATGTTTGAAAAAGGTGCAGAAATTATATTTGATAAAATGATTGAAATAGCTAAAATTAATCTTGACTAAATTCGTAAATTGTTTTAAACAATATGCTATTAATTTGTTCATTCGCATACAATTTATATTGTTCAAAAGAAATTCCTAAATAATAAAAAGCTTTTAAATATTCTAGTTGTGAGATAGAATTCTCTTTTTTATGATCAAAACACAACATTCCACCTTCATTTAAATTAAAACAAAATAAATTTTTATCTTTTCTACAAATAACACATTCATTAGTTATTAATTCTTTGCCTTTAGTTTTTAAAGTTTGTACTAACAAGTAAGTCAATAAATAATTTTTATTGTAAAAATCTTCATCTTCTAAAAATTTTTGATATGTTTTAAAAAAATTATAGTTAGCCTCTTCTATCTGTTGAAAACAATACATTAATTTTTCTAATTTATTAAGTTGAAAACTAGTAAAATCATAAAAGTTAATTAAATGTGCTTTCTTTAGCAAATAATAATTTTTACTTAATTGATATTTACAAAAAATTTCAAACTCAGATATAGAACCAACAAAAATATTAGATTTATTTTTTGAGTTTTGTTTAAAAAAACCTTTAATGTAAAAAAAATAAATTTGATCTTCAGACAAAACTTTTATCAAAGCATCGAAATCATTTTTTTCGTATATATTCAAAGTTATACCAATAATTCTTTTTATTTCTTCTTGCATTTTACAATTATTATATATACTATATAATGTGATTCAAAAAGAGTTTATTAACAAGAAACAAATCAATATAATTGTTGTATTGAACAAGAACTCAAATTTAGAATTATTTCAAAATATTTTTGATTATATTTCTATCTATTTAAAGCTAAATGTAATGTATATTAAAAATTTTGATACTAAAAAAATTCAAGAAGTAAATGACAAATTAAACGAAAAAATAGACTTTTATTTTGTGGATATTATTAAAGAATATGAATATATATTCTCATGGAATTTTTATTCAAAAATGCATAGTTTCAACAACCTTTTTAAATTAATTGTTTTTAAAAATCAAATTGATGATGATGACATTAAATATTACAAAAATGGAGTTGATGACATTGTTTATATGTCTGATAAATACTATTCTGATAAAGAAAAATACATAAAATGAAAAATATTTTCTCTTTTAAGAAGAAAATGAGATAACTATCATAAAGATACTACTTTGATTAGAAATGGTGTAATTATAGATTTAATCAAGCGTCAAGTTGTTGTCAACAACAAAAACATAAAAATAACAAACAAAGAATTTGAAGTTCTTAATATTTTAATAATCGAATTCAATAAAAAAAATAATTTTTCCTCAAAAAATAAACTATATAAAAAAATTTATGGAGTTGAAAATAAAGAAAATTCAAGAGTTATTGATCAATTAATTTTTCGTTTAAAAAATAAAATATCGAATGGTTTTTTTGAAATAGATAAAAGAAAAGGAATAAGGATAGCTTAATCATATAAGTAATATAATTATTTTGTTATGCATGAAAAAAATTATAAAGAAGGGACTGTTTTTCTTTGTAAAGTTACCTCAATTTCTAAAAATTTTTTTGAAGTATTAACATCAAATAAAGAAAAAGGAGTAGTCTACATAAATGATGTTTCTGATTACTATGTCACCAATTTAAATAATCTTGTAAATATAGGAGATATTGTTTATCTTACCTATAAAGGACAAAACAACAATGACATTTTATTATTTTCATTCAAAGAAAATAGATCATTATTTTTAAGAACACCATTTGAGTTTGAATTAGACAAAATAAATCAAAAGAATGATTTTCAGAATTTATTTGATTTTACTAATAAGGAGATAAAAAAATGAAAGAAATAAAAATTAATTTTAATAAAGCTAATTTAGATTTGAAAGAGATATTTGCTTATGCTGATAAAGTTAAGGAAATTAATGAAAAAATGGAAAAATTTGAAGGTGAGGGTTCAGCTTTTTTGGGTTGAAAAGATTTACCTAATAACATTAATCCTAAAGATGTTCAAAGAATAGAAGATTGTGCTAAAAAATTACATAATGACGGAGTAGAAGTATTGGTTGTCATTGGAATAGGTGGTTCATACTTAGGTGTTAGAGCAGGAATTGATTTTGTTTTCGGCGAATATCCAGGATCTGAAAAAAAAATGGAAATTATCTATGTTGGTGAATCAATCTCTTCAACCAGTTTAGTCGAAAAACTTAAATATGTCGAAAATAAAAAATTTGCTATTAATGTTATTTCAAAATCTGGAACAACTCTTGAACCTGCTATTGCTTTTAGATTGTTCAAAAAAATGCTAGAAGATAAGATAGGAAAAAATAATGCTAAAGATTATATATTTGCAACAACTGATGCATCAAAAGGATTACTAATAAAATTAGCAGAAAAAGAAGGTTATGAAAGATTTGTTATTCCTGATGATGTTGGTGGTAGATTTAGCGTTCTAACACCGGTTGGATTATTTCCTTTTGCTTGTGTTGGATTAAATATCAAAAAAATAATTTCAGGAGCAAAAAGTGCAAATGATATTTTTGGTTCTAGTGATTTAGTATCAAATTTAGCTTACCAATATGCAGTTGCAAGATATATCTTACATACAAAGAAAAAATATCCAGTTGAAATGATAGTTTCATATGAAACTTGTCATAGATTCTTTTTAGAATGATGAAAACAATTGTTTGCCGAGTCAGAAGGAAAAAATGAAAAAGGATTACTTCCACATTCAGCAATATTTACAACAGATTTACATTCTTTAGGTCAATTTATTCAAGAAGGATCTAAAGTTCTATTTGAAACTATCCTAACAATCAAAAAGCCTAAATATGATTTAAAAATGTTTGAATTACCGCAAGAAGAAAATAACGATAATTTAAATTACTTGGCAGAAAAATCTATTCACGAAATCAACAATATTGCTTTTGATGCAACAATCGATGCCCATTCTTTAGTTGGTAGGGTACCAAACATTCATATTTCAATTGAAGACTATTCTGAAGAATCTTTTGGAACTATTGTAATGTTTTTTGAAAGAGCAGTAGCAATAAGTGGATACTTGTTAAGAATAAATCCATTCAATCAGCCCGGAGTTGAAGTTTATAAAACAAACATGTTTAAAACACTAAAAAAACCAATTTAATTTTTGTATAATAAAAACGCCATCAAAACAACAACCTTGTAACTTGGTCAGGTTGGAAACAAAGCAGCCATATCGAGAAGTGTTGTGTTTGGTGGTTTTTATTATTCCAAATATTTTCCACATAATAAAAATTAATAAAAACTACATTTTTTCTAGCTTTTTAAAGATTTTCAACATTTTAAACATTACTTATTATTTAATACTAATAAAAACATTGAAATATATTAAAATTTAATATAATGAAGTTTACAATTGATAAAAACGTTTTCGTTAAATCTTTAGATGATGTTATCAAAGCAATTGATTCTAATAATATTTATGTCCATTTAAGAAATTTTTATATTGAAGTTTTAGATGAAATGATTGTTATAAAGGGATCAAATGGCTATTTTTCAATTGAAAGCAAAATCGAAAATGAGAAAATAATCAATATTGAATCTGTAGGATCTTTTTTAATACCTGCAAATTTATTTTCTAATGTAATAAAAAAATGTTTTGGAAAAATTGAAATTTATTCAAAAAACGATGTTCTTTACATTAAAAATAATTCGGATGAGTATGAAATAAATTTAATTAATACAAATGATTACCCTTCAATAGATTTTTCTTTATACGGAAATAAAATTAAAATTAATGCAGCAAAATTAAAAAATGCAATTAATAATGTTATATTTGCAACTTCTCAAACAAGCGAAGAAATAATTCTTTCAGGAGTTAATTTTAAATATGAAAATGGATTATTAATGATAACAGCTACTGATAGTTTTAGATTAGCTCGAGAAACAATTAAGATTCAAGATGATCGAAACATTAGTTTTGATGTAACTATCACAAATAAAAATATTAAAAATTTTATCCCTACAAATATTGAAAACGATATCATTTTGTATGCAAACGAACATAAAATTAATTTGATTCATGAAAACACAAATTTTCAATCAAAAATCATTGATGCTCCATATAAAAATGTTGATCAATTATTTCAAGTAAGGTTTAATAAACAATTAATCATTGATAAAACTATTTTGAATAATGCAATAAGTAAGGCAACAGTTATATCTAATAGTGATTCTTCATACAATAAGATTTATATTTCAATTTCTAAAGAACAAATCATTTTATCAACAATATCAGATGAAGTAGGCCGAACACAAGTTATTATTCAAGATAATGATTTTGAATTTGTTAGTGATGAGAATATTGACATTGTATTAAACTATAAGTTTTTAAAAGAAGCAATAAATGTTTTTAATGATAAAATAAGCATAAATTTAATAAATTCAAAATCATTAATTTTAATTGAAAGTAACAACAGTCAAAACAAACAAATTATAAGTCCTATGATTTCTTAAAAAAAAGGAGCAATTATGAAAGTAAAAATTCAAGGTAAATTTATTAAGTTAGGTCAATTAATTAAAAAATTAAATATTATTGATACAGGTGGGCAAGCCAAATATTTTATTGAAACTCATAATATTAGAGTTAATAACGATGAAGGTTTAAAGAGAAGTTCTAAAGTTTGAGCTAATTCAACTGTTTGAATTGATGATCAAGTTTTTTATATTGTAGAAGATGAAAGATAGTGTTCATAATATTGATTTTATATGGATAAAAAAATTGAAAATGAATTAAAAAGAATTTTTGATTCAAATAAATGAGAGCATATAAACTTTAATATAACAAAACCATCAAATATTGAATTTGGTGAATTTACTTCTAATATTGCTTTAGTATTTGCAAAAAAACTTTCAATGAGTCCAAAAGAATTTGCTCAATTGATTGTTGAACAATTTGATAAAGAAAAAACAAATGTTCAAAATATTAAAATAATGGGTCCAGGTTTTATTAACTTTTATTTAAATAACTCTTATTATTCAAATATTGTAAAAAATATTTTAACTGTTGACAATTTTGGTAGTCAACCATATAATGGAATTACTATTAATAACGAATATGTTTCAGCTAATCCAACAGGTTTTTTGCATGTTGCTCATGCAAGGGGAGCAGCTTTAGGTGATTCATTATCTAATATTTTAAAATATGCCGGATATAACGTAATCAGAGAATATTACATTAATGATGCTGGGAATCAGATTGATCGTTTAGCTATTTCAATTTATGTAAGATATCATCAAGAATTAGATGTTCCACTGGAATTACCAGAAGATTCTTATGGTGGAGCTGATATTATTTGAGGTGCAAAAGAAATAATTAGAAATCATAATAAAAGATTTTTGAATGTACCTTATGAAGAATGTAAGGAAGAACTAAAACAGATATCGGTTAACATAATGTTAGAAAAAATACAACTGGATTTAAAAGCTTTGGGTGTTGAATTTGATATTTGATTTTCTGAAAAATCTTTGTATACTGAAGGTCTTGCAGATAAACAATTGAAATCATTAAAAGGTATTTATAGAAAAGATGGTGCTATTTGACTAGAAACCACTAAATTTGGTGATGACAAAGATCGTGTTTTAGTAAAATCTGATGGTTCAAGCACATATTTTTTATCAGATACTATTTATCATAATATTAAAGCATCTAGAGATCCAAAGCCTAGTTTATTAATCGATATTTGAGGAGCTGATCATATAGGTTATATTAAACGTGTGGAAACAGCTTTAAGTTTACAGGGTTATAGTGAAAACATTTTAAAAGTTATTACTATTCAATTAGTTAAATTAATTAAAAATGGACAAGAAATGAAAATGTCCAAAAGAAAAGGAACTTCATTATGAATGTCTGAACTAATTGAACAAGTAGGCAAAGATACCACAAGATTTTTTTTAGTTCATCGTAGTAGTAATTCTTCAATTGATTTTGATTTAGATTTGGCTAATTTAAAAACAAATGATAATCCTGTTTTTAATGTTCAATATGCTTATGCAAGAATCAAACAATTAGTTAATAAATCTAATATCCAAGAAAATGTTAATTTAAATTCTTTATCATATGAACCTAATGAATACAATTTAATTAATTTACTTAATAAGTTTTCTGAACTAATTTTGCAAATTTCACAAAATTATAAAGTTAATTTATTAGCTCAATATCTTATTGATTTGGCAAGAGAATATAATTCATTTTATTCAAATTCTAAAATTATTAATTCAAACCGTGAAAACGATTTAATAGCTTTATCTTTATCATGTGCTAAAGTATTAAAAATTGGTCTAAATTTAATTGGAGTTTCAGCTCCTGAAAAAATGTAAAAATAATAAATATTGCTTTTATTTAGTTTGGCAGGAAATGTTATAATGAAAATGGTTTTAAATTAAAGAGTTAATATGATATGAAGAAAATAAATGATATATTGAAGGATTCGTTTGTAAAGTATTTAGAAACTAGTGCTAGATCAAATGAAAAATTAAAAATTTTACATGGTTATATTGCTGATAGCATAAGACAAAAAGTAGACGATAATTATAAAGTGGATTCAATTGATCTTAACAATGGTAAAGAAGAAGAAATAATGGGAAGTTATATGCCTAAAAAAGTGGATATAACCATTTCCAAAATAATCAACAATAAACCAATTCATGTAGCAGGTGTAGCAGTAAAATTTGTTATGAGTAATTATTTTCAAAACTCAAATAATTATTTCGAAAATATGCTAGGAGAGACATCTAATATTAGAAGAGCTAGCATACCATATTTTCAAATATTTATTATTGATCATTGATTGCCATATTTTGATAGATATAAAAATATTTCTAAATGAGAAGAAATTACATCAGAAAAATTATCAAAATATAGTAAGTTGTCATATGAAGATACAATAAATAATCTATTTGTCCCAACCAAAACATTTTTACATCTAATAAATAAAAAATTTAATAAATCAAATATTAAAAATTTGTTTAAATGTAAAAATTGAGATGAATATGAAAAATTTTGTTTAGAAAATGATTTTAATTTTGTAGATTATAGGTTAGATGATTTTAAATGTGGAGACGGAATTATTTTAAATGATTATGATAAATTTATTGATTTCATTGTTGATTACATAAAAAAAATTAGGTAATATAATAATTTAAGTAATTAGATAAATCTTTTGTATTAAAAGTATAATATCCACCAGATTTATATTTCCCCAAAATAGAAATATAATCAATGAATTTTTTGTTTTTTATCAAATTTTCAATTTTCTTAATTTCACTTTCATTATAAATATTTATATACAAACCAGAATAAATCAACACACCCTTATCAATTAATTTGGTCTTTATTGACTTTACATCTTTTATAGTTGTATTAACGCAAAGTTTTAAAAAACCTTTATCTCTAATGCCTTGTGTTCTTCCATAAGTTCATCAAATATCTTTATTTTCTAAATCCCTATTTTTTAGTAATTTTTCATTTTCTAATAAATAACATTGAATATTTTTAGGAATGTTGTTAAATGTAATAGGTTTAAAATCTTCACTATATAAAAACAATGTTTTTGATTGTTTTAATGTTGAACCTTTAATAATATTAATAGTGTATTTGCTATTAGGGATGTTATTATTAATTAATACTCTATCGCATAAAGTTGCAACTCCATTTTTAACTATATATTTTTTTGGATTAGAATTTGTGATAATGTTTTTCAATGTTTGTAATTTTTGTATTGATTTGTCAAAATATCAAGAACTTCCTATTATAAAATCATCATATGAAAGATTAACACAATTTACGAAATTACACTCGTAATATTTAATATTAGCTGTAATATTGTTTTTATCTAATAATAAAATAGTTGAATAAGTAATAATATTTTCAAATAATTGAGTATGTTTAAAATTAACAACCTTTGTTAATAATTTTGACGAAATTATTTTCTCTCTTGCGTATTCCGCTGCTTTACTATTAAAAATAGAACTTGGATTTATATAACATAATTTTCCATTTGGTTTTAACATTTTTAAACCAATTTCATAAAAAGCTAAATATAAATCAGTCATTCCTTTTTTACAAAATTTAAAATTCGATAAATCTTCTACTGTGTTGTGTATTCTAACATATGGAGGATTTCCAATAACTAGATCAAATTTATTTTCATATTTTTTGTAAATTTTTAATGTATTATCATTATTTATATTCCAATTTATTTTAGGTAATCTATTTTCTTTTTCAATTTCTTTTAATTTTTTAATGCATTGATTATATGCTACTGTATCAAGTTCAATTCCAATTATATTATTTTCTAATATATCTTTAATATTCTTTGGATTTTTGGATATTATTTGTTTTGCTATTTCACAAATAAAAGCACCATCACCACATGAATTATCAATAATTTTAATTTTAGTAATATCATCAATATCACAAAATTCTATCATTTCTTTCACAATTCAATTCGGTGTAAAAACTTGCCCCTTTTCTTTGCTCATATAATTCTCCTTTATTTTATATCATTCACTAATATCTACTATTAAATAAAACTCGCCTTAATTTAAACTTAATCATTTAATCCAATTATAGAGCCAAATATTTTGAACTGATGTTTTTTAAACTTATTATTAATACGTTTTTTGTTTGGTAATTCTAACATCATTACTATTTTTATTATAAGGATTTTTCTAATCATATATTATGTGTTTAGATAACATTTTTAGTTTGAAATCCATTTGTTTTGTAAAACTAAGATAAACTTTATTGTCGTTAGTTATTATTTTAGAATTGTTTGATTCTATTGTTTTATTTTTGTGGTCATTATATAAAATTTCTATATTTAGTTTATCAGATCCAATAAAATTAATTGGAATATCATTCATTCTATCAATAGTAGTTGTAATATCAACTTTATTTTTATTGAAATCAGCCAAATCTTCTAAATGTAGAACACAACCACATTTTCTTGATTTTCTACTAATTTCATTTTTGAAATTTTCTTTTTATAGTTTCTAAAATGGATTTCATAAGTTTCTATTAAACTGTTAATAAATTCATTTGATTGTTGTGTATTAGTTAAATAGCTAATAATCTTATGTTTTCAATTAAAGGTGAAAGAAATAGAAATATTACAAATTTTGGTTGTTTCTTTTAGTAATAGCTTATTGATAGCACTTTCAAGAAATTTTTTGAATTTATTATAATGTAAGTAATTCAAAGCAGACAATGTAGTAGATGTAAAAATCTTTGCACAGTCATAGCATTTATATCTTTGTTTGTTGTTTCTTTTATCGTATTTATGAAATTTAATTGATCTACAATAAGAATAATGATAATTTGGGATAGAAAATTCTATGTTGTGATTTGTATTTAAATTAGGTTGAAATTTTAAAAACTCAACTTTTTTAGTTGATAATGTAGATATTAGATTAATTAAATTTTTTGCTTTTTTGAATATTCATAATTATCTTTCTAACTACTATAATTATAGCATAAAATTGGCATAATTATGAAATAATTTTTAATTATTTGTCTTTATAATAATCTTCTAAAATAGTATCAACAACTTTTGATTTAGTTATGTTGTATTTTTTTGCATCTTCTTCAACTTTTTTAGCTAAAGAACCTCTTATGGAATAATGAACAGAAACTGTTAAATCTTTCTCTTTTTTAGTGAATAATTCTTTTTTCGCCATATATGTTCCTTATAACTGAATATAGAATAATTGTAGCATTTTAATGTATCATACCTATATTGGAATTTACTTATGTATGAATTTAACAAAATTAATCTTGTAGAAAGTATAGATGTAGAATTTAAATCTAATTTTGAGTTTGAAAACAAAACTTTTATACACAAAATTTATAAGACTATTAGAGCATTTGCAAATACAAATGGCGGAAAATTAATAATAGGTGTTAATGATGATTGTGAAGTGATAGGAATACCACAAGAAGAAATAGATAAAATTGTTAGACACTTATGTGATGTTTTCAAGAATAAAGTAGAGTTAATAACAAATCCTATACTACATAAGAATAAAAAATGATATCTGGAAATTTATGTTTCTGAAAACAAAGAATTTATATATGAAAACAAACAAATGAAAGAAATATGTATTCGTGAAAATTCTTCTTTGAAAACTCTAAAAGGTAAAGATATAATTGCTTTTTGAGATAAAAAGAAATATTACAATACAAAAATTAATAATTTTTTTAATGAATGTTGCAATAAAAATCTATCAATAGATTGAAAATATAAGATTAATGAATTTCCAGATTTAAATTTAAGGATGGATAGATTCTGTAATTTTTTTAAAAGTATTTGATTAAAATCCAAAATAATTTATTTTCTAAATCCCGAAAAAACATCAAGTTATTTTCAAGGAACAATAAGAAATAGTCCATATTTTGATTATAATTGTAAAACAATAGAATTTCAAATTGACTTTTTTTCTTTATGCATTCATAGTGAAAATTTATCTAAGTATAAAATATTAAGTTCAAAATTAGGAAGTGTAATAGAGTATTATTCTGGATCAATAATATTTAAAATAAATAAAAAATTTGAAATAACAAATTATTTTTATAAATTTGATGACAAATTATTAGAATTCAATATTCAAAACATAAAAATGAATCTACTAAGAAATATCAATGAAATTAATAGAAACAAATTAATTGAAATTAATAAGATATTAGAAGCGAAAATTGTTGAATGTAATAATAATTTTAGAAAATATTCAATAGAAGATGTAGTTGATGAAATTAAAAAATATTTAAAATAATTCTCAAATATTTTGGTTATAATGATTGAATATTGGACTCATTTTGTTAATACTTATTTCTCGCCAAATTAACTAAAAACAACAAATATACATAATAATCGTTAAATAAAAAAGATATAAAAGAAATAAAAAATTTATTAATAGTCTAAATCAATATTGAAGAGCAGGAAAATATAGATTTATTGAAAAATATCAAATTGTTTTGTATTTATTTGTTATTCCATTTTGAACTTTGGGAATAATTGTGATGTTTGCTCTTGGAGCAGATAAACTTAAATATTGGAATGATCACCAATTTTACATATGACAATCTTCTATTTTTATTCCTCTATTTATAATTGGATTTTTTTGAATTATTTTCTTATTAACATTGTTTATAAAACCTAAATTTTTAAATTATAAAATAACACAAATTATTCTATTTATTTTATATGGGATTAGTATATTGTTCTTTTATGGAATAAATAGTTATTTATTAGCTATTGGTTTAATGACTAAACAGTACATTTGGATTTGAGAATTTTGCTCTTTTTTAATTTTATTTACTTTAGTAAATATTGTATTTTTCTTTCAAACTACTTTATATCGTTTTAAAAAAGTAAAATTTGATTTAGAAAAATATCCAAATTTTAATTTTGAAATTATTAATCAAAAATTAGATTTAAATAACATTTCAAAATTCCATTTTAGTAGATTTGATTATTGAAGTAAACAAGAGATAATAAATGAAGAATTAAATATCAAATATTTAGGTTCAAAACAAGGGATATACTTCTTTGAATATCAAAATCCAAAATTTGCAATTTTTACATATTCATTAATGTGATTTCTGTTAAATAAATTTAAAAAAGATGATATTAATTTTGCAATAACTAATACTATTTTAGATTTTGTAAATAAAGAGTCTAATTTCTAATTATGTATTAAAATTAAGTAAAACATCTTGAAGAAAGGCCAAAAATGAAAACTATATTATCTGTAATTAAAAACTATATGGAAAAATCAAAAAGAGATGATTACACTTTTGATGAAATTTTTGAACAAGTAGAAAAAGAATTGTCTCCAGAATGAGCAAAAAATACTTCATATGACTTTGATGATATTGTAAATAATAAAAAAGGTGAAACATATAAATTATTGACTGTTGATGGTGACTTTATTAGAAATGAAGATGGAACATTTAAATTAAAACATTTATAATGAAAATTCAGACAGTTTTGTATTATCGATATTTAATGAGACAAGCAATAACAATAAATATTGTTTCTTTTTTTTTAGTTTTGATTATTTGTCTAATTTTTTTGTTTGTAAAAATTTTAGATTATAAAACATCCATAATTATTGCCTCCTGTATTTGATTATTTTTTTTGTTTACATTTATTGTTCTTTTAGTATGAATTTTTAAATTTAAATCTACTAAAAATAAATTAAAAGATTTAGAACTATACAAAAGAATAACTAATGAAGCAATAAGAATAAAAGTTTTAAAATCAGGCATTAGAATTAAATATTTAATACCTAAATCAGGGCAAGAAGAAAAATTTTTTAATGCAATTGAACCTGAAATAGAAAAACAAAAAAAATTGATGCTTATTCAGAAGGAAAAATACAAATAAAATGAATAAAGAAGAGTTCCCTATAAAATTAATTAAAAAAAAAGATGAAGTTGTTTTAGTAGCTAATTTAGTATTAAATTTAATTAGGTCTTTTGAAGTTCAATTTATTCTTTTGAAAGGTGATATTGGTTCAGGTAAAACAACTTTAGTTAAAGAAATTGCTAAAGTGCTGGGCGAAACTTCAAATATTATTTCTCCTACATTTAACAAAATGTTTGTGTATCAACATATAGTTCATATCGATGCATATCATTTAGATAGTCAAACTCTAGATTCTTTTGAAGATTATTTTGAAGATAAAATAGTTATAATTGAGTGGGCAGAAAAATTAAATCAAAAATTTCCAGAAAGATTAGAAATCGAAATCGTTCATTTAAATGATGAAACTAGACAATATGTGATTGACTGAAAGAGATAAAATGAAATTATTTATTGATTCTACACAAAAAATTTTTGTTGCAGCATTACTAAATGATAATAATACTATCGAATATAAGGTTATTACTGAAACTAAATACAAAGTTGAAGAAATAATTAATTTTTTTGATAAATTATCTAAGCTGGATTCAATAGAGGAAATTTACATTAATTTAGGTCCAGGTTCATTTACAGGATCTAGAATTGCGTTGTTATATGTTAGAACGTTATCTCAGTTAAATTCTAATATAAATATATTTACTACTAATTCATATGAATTGTTAGATAAACAAAATCATTCTAATGCAAAGAGCATTTTTTACATAAATGCAACTAAAACAAAATCATACAGTTTATCAAAAAACAAAGTAGAAATAATAGATAAAGTTTTTTGTGAATCTCAAATTAATTATGAAGAAATACTAAATAATTTTTCTTTTTATCAATCTATTTTTGTTCTTTCTTCATTTAAAAATATTCAACCTATATACGCATCAAATCCACAGATTGGTGAGGTTAAGAAGTAATGAAAATTTTGGGTATTGAATCTTCACATGATGATACTTCTATTGCTATTGTTGAAAATAAAAAAGTATTAATTAATTTAAAAATTTCACAAATTAATATACATAAACAATACGGAGGAACGATTCCTGAAATTGCTTCTCGTGAACATTTCAATAATTTTATGATTTTGCTTGAAGAACTTAAGTCAAAAGTGGATTTAAATGAAATTGATTATGTAGCTTATACTGAGACACCTGGTCTAATTGGCGCACTTCAAATGGGCAAATTGTTTTCTCATGCTATTAGCAAATCTTTGAATAAACCATTGATACCAATAAATCATTTAGATGGTCATATATTTTCAGTTTTATTGAATAAAGAAGATAAAATCGAATATCCAGCAATAGCTTTAGTAATTTCAGGAGGACATACAAATTTATATTATTTGGAAAATGATAAAGATAAACAATTAATAGGAAATACATTAGATGATGCAGCAGGAGAAGTTTTTGATAAGGTTGCTTGATCATTATTTAAAGAATTTCCTGGAGGTAAATTAATTGATGATATTTTTTCGCAAAATCAAAATACAGATTTTTCGAAATATAAATTTAGTAACCCTAAATTAACAAACAAATTTGATTTTTCTTTTAGTGGATATAAAACTCAAGTAATCAATTTAGTAAAAAACACTGAAAGCATAGATAAAAATCTCATTGCTACTAGTTTTCAAAAACATATTATTGATTTTATAATTACTAAAGTCCAGCTTGCAATTAATGAGTATAAACCTAATTCTGTGATTTTATCTGGTGGAGTTAGTGCTAATAAATATCTGAGAAAACAATTTTATAAGTTACATGAAAATGTATTAATGCCTTTATTTGAATATTCTACTGATAATGGAGCAATGATAGCAATAGCTGCTTTTGAAAAGTTAAGTTCGAAATAATAGTATGTTAAAATCCTATTAAGAATATTGTTTATGCTAAAAATCAAAAGTAGAAGTCTAAAATTTATAAGTAGTTGTTTAATAACTTCGCTTTTTGTTTTACCTTTTATTATATCGTGTTCTTCTAAAAAAGATAATTCAAACGCACAAATTGAAAATGTTTATGAAACTTATTCTAATAGCGAATTAAAAAATAACAAATTATCTACAGTTGGATCAAATAGAAAATTAGATATAGTTTTAGGTCGAGGTGCTGATGATATTTATGATGCAGATTTTAGTGATGGACGAGAAAATAAATCTCCATTACTTGGCGAAATTGTTAATGAACAATATAAAAAATTAGCCCAAATATCTTTTTCAGTTAATTTTTACAATAGTGGAGCTTCTTATTTAGGAACTGCTTGGATTTTAGATTATCAATTAGTAGATGGTGTTAATCAGAATCCAAATGGTAATTCTTATGACGAAACTAATTATCCTACAAAATGATATTTAGCTACAAATACTCACGTCATGGATGATTTAAAAGTTGTAAATAGTATTTACAAGGAAACCAACACATCTCTTCAACCTAGTAAATCTACTACAAAAGCAATTTTTAAAAAAATAAATAATCCAGAAATTGGGAATGGGAATGGAAAATATCAACAAAGTTCATTAAATAATTCTGCTTATGAAATTTTTGATATTTCTCTAGTAGAAAACGGACAACCATCTTCAAATCCTGCAGTAACTCCAATCTTTTTAGGATTTGATTATTTAAAATCTTCTCCTAATGAGTTTATTAATAATTTACCTCCAATGGTAGATAAGGTGCCCGGATTTGACACAATTGAAGAAATGGCTGATTTTAGTGTATTTGAAATCGATTTTGAAAAAATTACTGATATTCCTTCTCAGTTTAACAATAATCCACACTTATTCGCAAGACATTTTAGTTCAAATTATGCAAATTGAAGCGATAAAGAACAATTCAAAATTCCAGATTCATCATTATTAAAGAATAAGGAAAAAGTTGAAAATAAAACATATTATGCTTTAGGATTTCCTCAAGAGGCAGCTAATGGTGGTTCTCATATAACAGATAATGTTTATCTTTATTGTAATAAACCACAATCAGATAATTTTGATAAATCAAAAGGTAGCCACTTAGTAAAAGAAAGACATTATAATACTTTTAAAAATCAAAGAGGATTGTTCGATTTAATGATAGGATCTCCAGATTTTGGTTATGCTTTAAATCCAATTAACTCAAATATTGTAAGTTCTCAAGGGATAGTTCCTTATATCTATCAAGGATTGGCTTATGTTGATCAGAATGGAGATATGAAGGGCGGATCTTCAGGATCAATTTTTGTAGATGAAGATAATTATATTTATGGAATTCATTTTGCTTCGGATTTTACTGCTCATGTTGGTATTAATTTTGCTCTTAGATCAGAAGGTTATGATTATAAAGGGGCATATGGTAAATATAATCTACAACCATATGATTTGATTTATGGAGGATATATAAATCAAAAACAATCTTATCGTGAACAATTAATAAAACTTTATGGGAGCAAAATTAAAACAAATATTTTCAAAAAAGGTCTTACTGGTTATTAAAAGTTTTTAGTTTAAAGGAGATATTATGGGATTAAAAGCAGGTATTGTTGGTTTACCAAATGTAGGTAAATCCACTTTATTTTCAGGTTTAACTAGAATGAGGGCTGAATCGGCAAATTATGCTTTTACTACAATTGAACCCAATACAAGTATTGTTGAATTAAATGATAAAAGATTGACAAAATTATCTAATATGGTTAATACCCAAAAAACAATTAAAGCAACTTTTGAATTTGTAGATATAGCAGGTTTAGTGGCTGGAGCTTCAAAAGGCGAGGGTTTAGGAAATAAATTTTTAGCAAATATTAGGGAGGTTGATCTAATAGTTCATGTTGTAAGATGTTTTGAAAATAAAGATATTTTACATGTTGCAAATTCTGTTGATCCAGTTCGTGATTTTGAAACTATCAATTTGGAATTAATTTTTGCTGATATGCAAACATTAGAAAATGTTTTGTCTAGAATTGCTAAGCGAGCACAAAATACTCAAGATAAAAAATTATTAAAAGAAGTTGAAACTATAGATAAAGTAATGCAAGCTTTTAGAGAAGAAAAAATGGCTTGAGAAATAAATTTAGACGAAGAAGAAATAAAAATTTTAAAGAGTTATCAATTATTAACATTAAAACCTATGATTATAGTAGCTAATGTTGCTAGTGAGCATGCTACAAATCCTGAATTAGATTCTAATTTTGTCAAAATTAAAGAATTAGCAGATAAAAAGAATATAAAATTAGTTCCACTATCAGTTGAAATTGAAACTGAAATTTCTTTTTTAAATGAAGAAGAAAAAGAAATGTTTCTATCTGAGTACAATTTAACAGCATCAGGATTAGATAATTTGATTAGAACAGCTTTTGATAATTTAAATTTAGCTACTTATTTTACTGTTGGAATAAGAGAAACCAGAGCATGAGTTTTTAAAAAAGGGATGTTAGCGCCTGAATGTGCTGGTATTATTCATAATGATTTTGAAAAACATTTTATTAAAGCAGAGGTTATTGCTTATGAAGATTTTATTATTTGTGGAGGAGAAAAAGAAGCTAAAGATGCTGGAAAAATGAGGTTAGAGGGAAAAAGTTATATTATGAAAGATGGAGATATTTGTAATTTTAAAATTGGAAAATAATATTTTTGGGAATTGTCACAAAAATATTCGATGTAAATATGAAAATTTGCAAAATTTAAATTAAAATTAATTTAATAATATTCTTAGAACAAGAGTTTATAATCAAATAATTAACTAAATTTATGAATACAAAAGAATATATTTATTTATGTGGCCCTACTGTCTATAATAAAGTACATATTGGTAATATGAGACCGATAGTTACTTTTGATTTAATGTTAAGAGCAATTAAATATCTTAAACCTAACATTAAGTTGATTCATAACATTACTGATATTGATGATAAAATCATTAATCGAGCAAAAGAAGAAAATGTTTCAGAAGAAGAAATTGCACAAAAATATACCCAGTTTTATTTGGATATGTTGAAAGCATACAATATTAAAACTATTGATTATTTGCCTAAAGTTTCTGAAAAAATTCCTTTTATTGAATCATTTATTAATGAATTAATCAAAAAAAATTATGTTTATGAATCTAATGGTTCTTATTATTTCAAAACCGAAAAATTAGATACGTATGGTGAAGTATCAAATAATACTTTATCTAATTTACAATCAGAAGAACCAAATTTAGAAAAAGAAAATTCTTGTGATTTTGCTTTATGAAAAAACAAAACTGAAGGACAAACTTGAAATACTAAATCCTTAGGTGTAGGCAGACCAGGTTGGCACACTGAGTGTGCAGCTTTTGTTTATGAATTAACTAAAGGCAGACCATTATTAATTCATGGAGGAGGAATTGATTTAAAATTTCCTCATCACGAAAATGAAAATGCTCAATTTAGAGCTTTAACTAATTTGCCAATTTGCAATGAATGAATTCATATAGGAATTATTAATTATAAAAATCAAAAGATGTCTAAATCATTAGGTAATATTGTTTTTGCAGATCAATTTTTAGAACAATATCAAAATCAAACAAAAGCATCAAATTTATTTAGATTAATCATTTTATCTTCATCTATTCAATCTACAATTGAGTTAAATGATGAATTAGTTAATTCTTTAATTAAGAAAAATAATCAAATTCAAAAAATTATTAATTATGCTCTATTAAATAATTTAGATCACATAGTGTTAGATATTAATCCAGATATAATTGATGATTTAGCTAATGGAAAGTTTTCAAATGTTTACAAAACATTAAATGAATTAATTAAAAATTTTAATAGTTCAAAAGATGAAAAATATGCTTCAATGATTTTCAATATAATTAAGTTTTTGGGTTTTGATGTTACAAATAAAAATATCAATGATAAGACAAAATTAATTTATGTTCAATGAAAAATAGAATCATCTAAAAAAAATTTTGAAAAGGCAGATCAATTACGAAAAGTACTAATTGATAAAAATTTAATTTAATTATGAATATTTATGAAGGTGTTGTTGAATTTTATAATCAACATGGTGAAGGTGTTGTTTTAAACAACAAAAAACCATATTATGTTTATGGAGCAATTATTGATGAAAAAATAAAATATCAAATTTTAAAAGAATTTAAAACATATGGAATTGCTCAACTAATCGAGATAATAGAAAAATCAAAAAACCGCATTGACCATAATATTAAAGATGCACATCTAATAGGCGGCTATGATTTAATTCACATGAACGAAGGAGAGCAAAAAAATTTTAAAGTTAATAGAGTTAAAAATGATTTTAAAAAAATTGCTCAATATGAATTAGACAACATCGAGTGATTTGCAGGTAAAAACAAATTCAAGTATCGTAACAAAATAACACTTCATGATGGTTTTTTTTATCAAAAAAATTCTAAAACAAAAATAGCAATAAATGATTTTTTATTATCTTCTATAAAGTGAGATCCAAATTTAAGAGGAGATATTATTTATCGCCAATTAGATACCTTGATTTATGGGACTAAGAATGAAAAAAAATATACAAGCGATACATTGTTTGGTTTTAAATTTAGAGTTGGGTTAAATTCTTTTTATCAAATTAATAAAGAAGTCACTAAATATGCCTATCAATTTATTAGAGAAAACATTATAAAAGAAGCAAATACTTTAGATTTATATTGTGGTATTGGAACAATAAGTATTATCCTTTCACCATTTTCCAAAAAAGTTATTGGAGTTGAAATAAATAAAGAATCTTATGAAGATGCAATTTATAACAAAAAAATTAATAAAATTGATAATGTAGATTTTATTAATAAAAGTGTTGATCAATTTGTTTGTATAAATGACACTCATTTTGAAAATATTATTTTAGACCCCTCTAGAAAAGGTGTTGGTAAGCAAACAATTCAAAAAATAATTAATGATTTTTCTCCAGAAAGAATAATTTATATGTCATGTAACCCAGCAACGCAAGCGTCAGATTTTTCTTATTTAAAGGATTTTTATCAATTGGATAAAATCGTTGTATTGGATATGTTTCCTCAAACTTATCACATTGAAACTATTATAGTTTTATCAAAAAAATAAATAAAAAATAGCAATTTTGTTCAGTTATATATATTTATATTAAATATATATTATTGATAAAATATCATTGTAATTTTAGTTTAGATAATTATGAAAAAATTGTTTAAAGAAGTCTGAAAATCGTTTTCAAAATCTAAAGTAATATTAGCGGGTCTAATTATTTTGATTTTCTTAACTTCTGGAATAATAACTTTAATTTTTGATGTTACTAATTCATATAAAACACAGTTAAATAATTTCAAAAAAAAATCTGTTTTACAAGATGTTACAATGAATTCTTCATTAAATTTATATGGCACAACCCCATCAAAATTTTATGAAGCTCAGGAAACTAAGTATAAGGATAAATCTTATTTGATAGATAATCAATGAGAACATATAGAAAATAAAAACAGTTATATTGATTCAATTCAAATAAATACTGAAAGCAATTATTTTAATTTAAGAACAATTATTCCTTCATTAAATGAAGATTTATATGTAAAGACACAAGATTTAACCTACTTATTAAATGCAAATCTGAATTTAGGTAATATACAAATTCCAACACAAGGGCAAGCTGTTGAAGTAGTTCTAGATACAAAAGGAAATAATAATATAATTACCTACAAAAAGAATAGTAATGGAGATTTTTTCTCTACGATTATTTATCAAATAGACAATTTATTTGATTCATATAATAATGGATGGCAAGCTTCTAAAGATGCTAAAAATTTATATAATGCACCCGGTTGAATTACTTCACAATCTTTTAATGAGATAGTAATTGATAAAGAAAATCCAAAAAATGCATATTTGAAAAAAGCAATTAATGATAGAACTAATAATTCGAGTGAGAGCTTAAGGTATAAAAATAATCCAGATTCATTTTTAGAACTATCTTCTGAACAAGTAGGGTCGCTTTTAGGTTTTAGAAATTTTAAATTAGATAAAAATTTAGAATGAATATTAGAAGGTAATATTAACGATGTTCAGCAAATTGAAGCTAAAGATTTTTTTAGTAAAAATAATCAAATACCACCAATAAAAAATTCATTTAATTTGCAAGAAAAAATCGAAGTGACTAAAAACTTATCTATACTAAACATTCCTACAAATTGGTTTGTATATTCTCAATATAAGTATATTTTTACTAGAAAAGAAAAAATGTTAAATGGAATAAATTTTAATAATGAAGACATTCTTATCGCTAACGAATGATCTGGTTATTATAATGAATATCTAAACAATTTAAAACAAACTGATATTAATAAGTTAAAAGATTTAGCTTCTATCCATTTTTGAACAAAAGATGTTGTGATTTCTAAAGTTGATTATCTAGGAAATGAAATAAAAAAAGTTAATGAAAATAATGAAATAATTCCAGATTCTAATAATGCAACTAAATTTGATAATATTATTTTAACTACATCTGATTTAGAACTGCCGTTAATTAATAAAGAGGGACAATCAAGCACTTTATCACAATTAGAAAATATTCAAGTAAATGAAAATAACGTGCTTAAGATAAGTACTGACTTATCTTCATCAAATGAAGAATTTATCAAACAACAAGCCCAAAATTTTAAGTATAAGCAAATTTATGATGTTATTAAAAAATATACAAGTCAAATCGGAATTAGAGAAACACTTACTGTAAATGCAAATAGTCAAAAAGAAACTAATGTTTATCAATTTATTAATTTAGGAAATTCTAATAATGAAATTAATTGGAATGGAATTAACATTAAGCAAAATGTTGGTAAATTAATTAATACTAATTTAAATAACGATATTTTTAAATTACCATCAAATATAAATGCAAAATCTAATCAAGTACCTCTAGATTATGTTCCTCAAATTATTGATCAATTATTGACCGGCTTATCTTTGAACAGGGATTATATTAATCCAATGATTTCCTTTAATAGTTTTACTTATTACAATGTGGATAATTTAGAAGTAGAAGCAAGTGGAGCCAAAATAATTTGAGTAACTAAAGATGGTCAAAAAAATTTAAATGATGTTTATGGTATTTCAGCAATTCAATTAGATAAAAATAAACCTCAAGAGAAAAATTATTTTATTTTAAAAAAAGATAATAGCACTAATTCACTTCAATGGATTGTTGAAAAACAATTTATGTATAGTCAGAAAGAAGAGTTTTTCAAATATATTCAAAAGGAAAGATTAAATTTTGCTCCTTTTGATGTTGATGGAAATGATTTAAAAGTAGTGTCTGAAAAAGGATGGGCAAAACAAAATAACACTTATTCAGATAAGTACAGTGTGCCATTTCAATATTATTTACCTAATTCAGATTTAATTGAAGATTTTAATCAAGCTCAACAAAATCCAAATAGTGGAAAACATGGGATGGAAATGTTTCGTGATAATTTAATACACACTTTAACATTATCTATTAGACCGTTAATTCCTGCTTCTTTATGATCCACATTAATGGAAGGTGTAAATACAGCGTTTTCTGATTATGGTTTTGGTGCAGGATTAACACCACCAGCCGCTTTAACAACTAGTACTATTATTAGAGTTGTTTTAGGTGTTTTTTATGATTCTGTTCTAAATTCTAATGAGGCTTTTATGAATCCTCTTTTTACCAATATTTTAAATGGAATAAAAAGATCAATTAATAAGAACGGAAATGCAAGTATTTCTGAACAAAAATTAGCATTAAAAATTCAGTTAAAAAATTTAGAACGAATTCTTTCTTTAACAATTGGATCTTCTATTTCGTTATCATCGCTTGTTGATGAGCAAATTGATGACCCTTCTAGCTTGATTGATGGTCTTGATAAAATAATTTCTTCAATTAATTTAGATAAAGCAATTATTGAAATATGAGAATCATATATAGGTAAAAATTATGAAAATGACAAGTCAAATAAAACAATTGGAACAGGAGATTTTTTGCCTGCTTTATATGGAAATATTTATAGCACTGAAACACTTAAAAATGGAATTAAAGAAGTTTTACAAGCTACTAAGATTGGTAAAGAAAATTTAAAAGATGTAATAGAAAAAATATTGCCGCTAATTCCTGACCAAAGTATTGCAGGCATTATTAAACTACTTTTACCACTTTTAGGTAATAAAAAAGTATTTGAAGCAATTGATTGATTACAACTTGAAGATCCAATTAAAGGTAAATCATACTTAGAATCAAAAACATACATAAAAACTTTGACTATAAACAATCAAGAAATAGAAAATAAAACTATTAAATTAAAAGATATAATGTCATTATTTACAGTTAAGGCTTTAGGTATTATAAATTTAAATATTGGTGATTTTATTGACGAAAACCAAGAAACAATTATTAGTTATAACCCTACACAATTAAATCCGTTAGAGTTAGATATGGATTTATTATGATATTTAAAAAATTACGTTTTCAAGCAAGAAGTTAATCAAGTAGAAAGAAAAATTGAGAATATGGATTTATTTGGAATTGACCCAGGTTATTTCATTTCTTATGCGACAAGCTCATTTACTGAAATTAAAGAGGATGATAATCAAATTACAATGACTGAGAATGATGGTAAATTAGCTATAGTAAATCAAGCATTTTTAGAGCAAAATAATAAACTTGTTTATCAATCTAAAACTTTAGAACAAGATTTAAACGATTTATCTCAAATAGATAATAAATATAAAATTGATGTAGATGGAGTTGAATATTTGATTATAGGTAGTGATTTTAGTGTAGATTACATGTATCCTGTAATAAATTCTGAAAATGTTACAGTCAACACTAAAACACAAGCTTTAGTATATGTTAATCAGCATGGTTATGATAGGATTAAAAGATCAAATACTAGTGCCCCTACTGAAAAATATTTTTTATTAACAGCAAAAAATAATGAATCACCAATTCAATTACAAACAAAATTAAATGAATTTGTATATGAATGAGCAACAGGTAATAAATGAAGTTTTGGTAATGTTAATAGTGATAGCAACACATATAAATTAGCATATCTAAGAAATGAATCTTCTTTATTAAATCCAGAAAGATCTTTAAGATTAACAGTAATTGAAGATATGATTATTAACTTAGAAAATGTACAAAAAATTGTTGGAATAATGTTAACTATAATTGTTGCAATAGTTATTATGTTTGTGGTTAGAAGATATATTGGTTCAAGGGCAAAAGTTTTAGGTATTTTAAAAGCTCAAGGTTACTCATCATGACAAATTGCTTCTTCAATTTGTTTGTTCCCTCTATTTGTTTCGATAATTGGAGCAACATTAGGATATATAACTGGTTTAGTTGCTCAATATGGAGTATTTAAGTTATTTACAATTTTTTGAACAATTCCAATTGTTACTATTCCATTTAACTGATTAACATTTGTATTAACTTTAATTATTCCAATTGTTTTATTGTGTTCTTTAACTATCCTAACTACATTTTGATTTTTACATAAAAATAAATCTATTTCTATGATGAATGGTTCAATGGAAGTTAATGAATCTCATTTTGCAAATTCGATTAATAAATTAGTTTCAAGAACATCAGTTAAAAATAAATTTAGTATTTCTCTTGCTTTGGGATCGATTGGTAAATTGATTGCTTTATTTATTTCTGCATTATTTACGGCTGGTGTAACTTTATTTTTTGTTACTTCATATAAAGCGTTTGATAAATCAATTAATCGTACTTATGCGAATAAAACATATAAATATATTATTTCATATACAACTCCAACTGTTGAAGGTAATCAAATGCAAATATATTATATTTATCCAGGCGGAGCCAATAATTTAGATAATATTGCTAATAATATTCAAAATATGCTTTATGTTCCGGTTGGAGACCCTGCTGAAGGATATGTTTATTATAGTGATTATTTTAAACCTGGATATAATGAAACAATTAACAAAAATGGAGCAAATGGAGATGTTGCTGAAACAGACACAACAACACCTCATATTTTTACAAAAGCCTCAATTGATTTAACTGTAAATGCGGGCGGCATGAGTATTAATGTATGAAAAAACTTATATAATGCAATTCCTGAATCACAAAGATCTTCAATTATTAGTAAATCTCAAATTTCTAATCAATGATTAGAATGGACACAAGAAGGAAAAGAACAAGAATATCAAGGAAAAAAATATATTACTAAATTCGAAAACTTTAATACAAGTGATGAATACTTAACTTTATTTGACAAAGAACAAAATAAAAATGTTCAAATTTACAATTCTGAATTAGATAAGTATGAAGATATTCGAATTGATTATTTTAATTTTGAAAAAAATGAAATTCTACCTGAAAATTCAAAATTTATTTATCGAAAATCGACATCTAATAATGCTTATTATGATTCCACTTTGTTAATTACAGGTAACGAGGACACAAAAGCATCTAGAGCTTTATATCGTGAATTTTTGGTAAATGGTTACAAATCTATGTTTAACTATGATTCAACAAACATAAATTCAATAATCTCTTTACTAGATATTAAACAAAGAACTCCAATGCCAGAATATGAATTAGATTATTTTATTTCTCCAGGCGCTTTGATAATGATGAATGATCAAAAAGATAAAATGGATGAAACGTTTACATATATTGACACAATCAATATTTTAAATCAAAATATGCAACCTAAAATTTATGGATATAAATATGATTCAAAACATATTCAAGTAGTAGATTCAAATGGACAAAATTTAATTAAAAAAGCTGAAGAATTTGCAATAACTAGCAAAAACGAGTATCCATTAATTATTAATAAAGTTGTTGCACAAAAATATGGATTGAAAAATGGAAATATATTAACTTTAAGAGTTAATAACAAATATGATAGATATTCAAACAAATTAAAAGAAGCAATTAACACAACAAGCAATGATATTCATTTAAATATTGAGTCAAATGAATATAAATTTAAGATCATAGGAATTAGTGATACGTACATTAATGAAGAATGAATAACTGCTCAAAGTGTAGCTAATAAAATTTTGGGTTTAAATGAAAATGGATATAATGGAACAATATCAGATTCTAACGCTCCCATCCCCATTGCAAGTTCGTTGCCACTTTATTCATCTAATGGATATTGATCAGCAGATAATAAAATATTTACTTCTAATTCAATTAATGATTTAAGTAATTCAGAATTACAAAGATTAATTAATACATATCGTCAGTTGTTTTATACTACTAAAAACGGAAATATAAAAAATGTTTCATTAATCGCTAGTTTTATTGATTCGTTTAATTTAGGATATTCAAACGACAAAATTAACACTATCATTAAAAATTTAATAGGATTAGATAACTTAGATTTAAATTATAGCGATAGTGGTTCAAACTTTGAAACTGCCTCAAAAGCAAATAATGCTATTAAAAAATTTATTGAAATATATACAGATAATTCTTTATATGCATTTCTAGAAAATGCGATATCCAATGGAGTCGAAAAAGAATATATTGTTAATGCATCATCCACAGTAAATAAAACTTTAACAATTATGTTGGTTATTACATTTACAATTTCTTTAACAATATTAGTTATGATCACATCAATGATAATAAATGAAAATGAAAGAAATATTGCTATTTTTGGAGTTCTAGGTTATACAACAAAAGAAAAAATTAGAATGTTCTTTTCGATTTATATTCCGATTGTTTTTATTTCTATTTTATTTTCAATCCTAGTTGTTTGATTAATTATTCCAACATTTTTATCAACAATTCTTGCAACAACATCAATTTTGTTACCGATGAATTTATCTATTATTCATGTATTAATTGCTTCAGGAATTTTAACTTTTGTTTTCGCAATTACATGTATGATTGCTTGAATAGTTCAAGGCAAAATTAAACCAATTGTTTTACTTAAAGAGGTGTAAAATGAAAAAAATTAAAGAAGTTATCAAAAAGATCAAAAATAACAAAGAAATTAATAAGTTATACAAAGAAGAAAGTAAGTTTGAAAAAGAACAACAAAAACAAAATAAAACTTATTCTTCTAGAACTTTGCTAAACAAAAAAAATAAAGATGATACATTTTTAGAAATTTTTATTGATACTTCTTCAATTAATCAAAATATAGCTTTAAACGAAGCAAATGATGATCAAACAAGATCTGATACAAATGAAAAAACTTTAGTTTTTTCTGTAAAAAATAGTGATATTAGAAAAATTAAAAATAGTAATAATAAAAAAAGAAAAAAAGATGAATATAAAAATTTAAAAAATAATTCTAATTATGTTATTGAAGTTCAAAATATTTCTAAATATTATATTTCTGGTAAAAATAAAGTTTCTAAAATTTTAGATGGTCTAGATTTAAAAATAGAAAAAGGTGATTTTGTAGTTTTATTTGGTAAATCAGGTTCAGGTAAATCTACATTATTAAATATTATTTCAGGATTAGATCGTCCTACAAGTGGTAATGTTGTTGTAGAGAATATCAATTTACCATATTTAAGTAACAGTCAATTGACTAAATTTAGAAGAGAGCATATTGCTTTTATTTTTCAACAATATCATTTACTAAATAATATTACAGGATATGAAAATGTAGAAACAGGCGCAATTTTGTGTAAACATAATGATAAAGAAAGTCAAATAGATTTAAAAAAAATGTTTGTAGAGTTTGAATTAGAAGATGTAATGTATAAATATCCTTCACAAATGTCAGGAGGACAACAACAAAGAATTTCAATTATGAGAGCTCTAGCTAAAAATTCAAATATTATTTTTGCCGATGAGCCCACAGGTGCTTTAGATAAAAAAACAGGGATAATTGTTATGGAATTACTTAAAAAAATAAATCAAGAACAAGGTAAAACTATTATTATGGTTTCTCATGATCCTGATGTTATCAAATATGCAAAGAGAACAATTTATTTAAATAAAGGAAAAATCATTAAAGATGAAAGATTAAATAATTAGATTTTCTTTAAAAAATAAATATAAATTAATAATTTTTAAAAATTTAGAATATATGAAGGTGTCAAATCTTGGTAATAATAAAATAAATAAAAATAGTTGAAAAAACTGCAATATTAAAATTGGTGTTTTTAATTCTTCATCTAATTTAGGTTTTATACATATTAATAGAGTTAAACTAACTAAAGAAATATTTGATGATTTGAAAATAAAAATTGATTTAGGTAAATTAACTTTTAATAAAAATTCAACATATCGCAGTGGTTCAATTAAAGAAAGAGCAGATGAATTTAATTTTTTGATAAAAAACAACAATATTGTTTTATCAATGATTGGAGGATTTAATACTTCTTCTATTTTACATTTGGTTGATTATAAATTCATTTCTAAGAATAAAATTAAAATAGTTGGATGTTCTGATACAACTGCTTTGTTATTAGCAGTTTATAATCAAACAGGAATACCCACTTATTATGGCCATTCTTTTTTAATGTCTTATTATGAGCAAAAAGAAATACGAGATTTTAACATAAACGAATTAATACAAACAGTTATCATTGATTTTCCTCATGAAGTGAACTCTCCAAAAAAATACACAATTGATCGAGTTGATTGGAAATTAAATAAGATAAAAAATAAAAAAATGTTAAAAAATTCCATTAAGACATTAAATGGTGATAATAAAGTTATTGAAGGAAGATTATTAGGAGGAAATTTAAATACAATGGCATCTTTAATTGGTACAAAATATATGCCTTTGTTTAAAAATAATGATATTTTATTCATTGAAGATTCATGTGTCAACGAGGAAATAACTGAAAGAAATATGTCAGTTTTAAAAAATAGCGGGATTTTAGATAAAGTAGCCTGTATTTTAATTGGAAAAATTGAAAATTATAACAATGAAAAAGGCAAAAGACAATATCATGAAATATTGTTAGAATTTTTAAATCGAAATATACCCATTATGTATGATTTTAGTTGTTCTCATATTCAACCATCTAACATTTTAAAAATAGGCGCTAAAACAAGAATAAATTTTAAGAATAAAAGAGTTTATATCTTAGAATAGTTGAATTTTACGTAAAAACAAGAAGTAAATTTATTATTAAATCAACTTTTAATTTGTCGAAATTTTAGTATTTTATTAATTGTGTTATATTAGTTTAAATCTTTATTAATTCAAGAAAAATATTTCGTTTTTCTTCTTGCAATAGAATAATGAGAAATATAAACAATAGTATTAACATTGTTTATAATATCTATTTAGTGAAAATGTGGTATAGAGAAGGAAATGTATGAAATTAATTAAAGTTGAAGCCGAAGGTTTTAAATCATTTGCTGACAAAATTAGTCTTTCTTTTGACGGTGGAGTAGCAGGTATTGTCGGGCCAAATGGTTCAGGCAAATCAAATATTAATGATGCTATCAAATGAGTGCTTGGAGAACAATCTTCAAAAGCTTTACGTGGGGACACTATGGAAGATGTTATTTTTTCAGGTTCAAAAACCGAAAAACCAATGAATAAATGTTCTGTAACTTTAACTTTTGATAATAGTGATGGCGAAGTTTCCATACCGCATAAAATTTTTACAATTTCTAGGGTTTTAGAAAGAGGTAAAGGGAATAACACTTATTATATTAATGATCAAATTGCAAGATTTAAAGACATTAGAGATATTGCTTTTGAATCAGGAATTTCTAAATCATCTTTAGCCATTATTTCTCAAGGAACAGTTTCGGATATAGCTCAAGCTACTCCAGAACAGCGTAGAGGAATTATTGAAGACGCCGCAGGAACTTCAAAATATAAATCTAAAAAAATTGAAGCACAAAGAAAATTAGAAAAAACAACAGAAACTTTAGATAAAGTTAACACTGTTGTCGAAGAGTTAGAAAAGCAATTAAAACCTTTAGAAAAACAATCAGAAAAAGCACAAATTTATATTGCTAAATCCAAAGAATTAAAAGAAGTAGAAGTGGGTCTTTTGGTTCATGATTTACTACATTACAAAGAAAGAGTTGAAATCTTAAAAAATGAAATTGATGGTTTTCAAGAAACAAAAGAGGATTTAGAGCAAAAAATTCAAATTAATGAACAGAAATTAGGCGATAATTTAGATTACAAAAAACAATTAGATGATGAAGTTATTGAATTAACAAAAGATTTAGATTTAGTTAATGAAAAACTTCATAGTTTAGAAATACAATTTAAAAACGAAGAAATGAAAAGAGAGATGATTATTTCTGGCCAAATTTCTTCAGCTTCGCAAGATAGAATTTCAGCAATAAAAAAAGAATTAGAGTCTTTATCGTCTCAAATTAGTTTTAGTGAAAAATGAAAAGAAGAAACATCACAAGATTTAGCAAATAAACGTAGAGAAATCGAAAAAATTGAAATGCAGATTGCTGAATTAAGAATGAGAGAAAATTCATCTAAAACTAAATTAATGAAAGCAAGATCTAAATTAGATGTTTTGAATGATTATAAAGAATCAAAATCAAATTTATTCAAAGGTACTAAAACAGTTTTAGATAATGGTAGTTTATTTAAAGGTAAGATGCATGGAACTGTTGCTGATTTAATTCAAATTCCTGAAAAATATATTGCAGCAATGGATTCAATTTTACAAAATGCAGTTCAACACATTGTTGTTGATGATTCAGAAATTGCTGTAAAAATTATTGAATTTTTGAAAGCTAATGATGGCGGTAGAGCAACTTTTATTCCTTTATCATCAATTTCAGTTAAAGATATTAAAACTGAATATTTAGTAAAAATTAAAACACAGCCAGGATTTATTGGTATTGCTTCTGACTTGGTTACATCAGATAAAAAATTTGAAACTTTGGTTAACTTTTTATTAGGTAATGTTATTGTTGTCGAAGACATAAAAGTAGCTAATGAAATTTCTCATCTAGTAGATAAAAAATATTTAGTAGTTTCGTTAGATGGCGATTTGATTAGACCTGGTGGTATTATGACCGGTGGAACAAAACAAACATCAAATATTTTAGGTGTTGACAATCAGATAGAACAAATTAAAAATATTATTCCTCAGTTAGAAGAAATTGTAATGTTAGCAAATCAAGATATTACTAAATTAGAAAGTCTAAAAGGCGAAAAACAATCTTTTATTGATCAAATTACAATTGAATTTGTTAAAAATAATGAAAAGTTAATTTCAATTAAAGAAAAATTTTCATCATTAAAAGTTGAATATGAGTCAAATTCGAACGAGAAATTTGATGAGAAAAATGTTCAATCACTTGATACAGAATTAAACGAAACTAGAAGCAAAAAATCAATACTAAGTGCAACAATTAAGTCTAAAAAAGATAAGCTTGAAAAACTTATCAATGACATTAATCAAATTCAATCTTCTAAAAAAGAATTTGAAAAATCTTTACGTTTAATTATTGAATCATTCTCAGATAAAGCAACAGAAAAAACAAAAGCCGATTTTTATATTAATGATGCAACAAAGCGTTTATCTGAACATTATCAAATGACTTTTGATTCAGCAAGAGAACAATACAAATTAGAAATACCTCTTGAAGAAGCTAGACATATTGTTTCAACATTAAAAACAGAAATTTCTGAACTTGGAAATGTTAATTTAGATGCTATTGAAATGTATCAAGAAATAAAAGAAAGACATGATGGAATATACAAAGATAAAGTTGAACTTGAAGAAGCAAAAAGAATTATTAATGAAGCAATTGCTGAAATGGACAAAATAATTATTACAAGAATCAATGAAACTATGGATCTTGTTAATGAAGAATTTAACAATGTGTTTAGAGAAATGTTTGGTGGTGGAGAAGCTAGAATATTCTTGTTAGATCCAAATGATCCGTTGGAATCAGGAATTGATATTAAAGCTCAACCTCCTGGAAAATCAATTCAAAATTTAAAATTATTTTCAGGAGGAGAAAAGGCATTAATTGCTATTTCGCTTTTGTTTGCAATTATTAAAGCTAAACCTTTACCATTATGTATTTTAGATGAGGTTGAAGCTGCATTAGATGAAGCAAATGTTGTGAGATTTGCTGAATTTTTACAAAAATTAAAAAAAGATACTCAATTTATCGTTATTACTCATCGTCATGGAACAATGTCTAGAGTTGATCACTTGTTTGGTGCAACAATGCAAAAACGTGGTGTAACTTCATTTTTTAGTGTCGAATTAGCAAAAGCTAAAGAACTAGTGGATAGTTTTGTAGAATAATACACAAAAAATTTATGAATAGTATATAAAAAAGGAAATTATGCAAAAGCAAAAAAACAATAAACGTTTTTATTTGTTATTAGGGTTAGGTCTTTTGTTTTCGGCTGGTTTTGCTTCAATTGCTTTAGGAGTAGTTTTATCTAAAAAATCATCTTCGTCCCCTACATCATTCCCTTTTAGCAAAGATAAAATAGTTGATAAAAATGAATCTAAATATGATCAACTTATTTCTTTAGGTAGCGTTTCTTATAAAGATGTTGGATATAAAAATAGAAAAATACAAACAAAATCATATAAAACAGAAATGTTAAATAAATATTCTCAATACGGATTTAAGTATCCAGGCTGAAATAATAATTATGAACAGAATGGAACTAGATACATTAATTACAATGGTCAGAATTTAGATATGTGTTCTGTTTTGCTTGATGAAAGAGTTATTGATGATAATGGTAAGTATGTTTTAAATGATAATAATGAGAAGATTAAATATAATGATGCTTATTGAATTCAAAATGAAATTAAAACAGGTAATTTTAGAAAGCATCCAGCAGCAGATGTTTGATTTGAAAGAAATGTAACTAATGATACATTGTCAGTAGAAAGAAAATTTGTTTTTAGTGCTAACATTAGAGGCCCAATTTCTCTAGGTCTTTATGCTCCAGCAGGAGAAATTATTGAATTAGAATTTGATGATGATACTTGAGAATTAATGAAAGCGTCAAATTGAAAAGGAATGAGTATTTCAATTAATCAAAATTTTTGAGATAGTTATCCTGCTGATAATAGCGCAAGAATATCAAATCGTTACCCATATTTAAGAACTTATTTTGGGATTGATTTGCAAAATAAAATAATTAAATTTGGTTCTCCATTTGGTGGAAATATTTCAATTAATATAGATAATCCTTTTACAAACAATTCAATTTATAAGTCATATAACGATCTTAAATTTAGTGTAAGAAACGCTGTTGAAACTTTATATTATGTAGATGGTTTTACAACAGAAAAAGAATGGAATAATCAAATAGAGAAAGTTAAAAATGGAAAAATAAATGCTCCAAGTTTAGGAGCAGTTTCAAATTATGGAACAATTAATATGCCTTATACAGGAAAAAATGAAATTGGTCATTATTCTATAGATCAAATGGTTTATCCTAAAGAAACTTTCAAAAAATTAAATGATTTTTTGTTTTTAAGTAATTATTTTGCTAATAACGATTCTAAAGAATATTTATATCGTTTAGATTTTGAGTTTTGTGATGATATTTGAGGAGGAGCCGCAGCTTGAGGTGGTGGAAATAGATTATATTGTGAACCTACTTGAGGAATGGAGATGCTATTTTTAGGTTCAGAAAATCCTAATTGATGATCAATGGGAGATCAATGAGGAACTTTTCATGAAATGAACCATAATTTTCAACAAGATTCAGCATTTTTTAAACTAACTTCTAAAATGCATCCACAAACTAATCAAGTTACAGTTTTTAATTTAGCTATTCAAGGAGATAAAAATAGATTTAGAAGTGAAACTAATTGATATGGTGAAAATGTAAAAGGAAATAGAGGTCCTGGCTGAAGAAGATTATCTAATGCTTTTTCAAATATTCAGTCTGCCAATCTAGGTTATGGTGGTCCTGATGAATATAGTTTGTATGCTGCAATATTGCATACAATTGGCTTTAAATCATATGTTGAATATGTTAGATGAGATTCAGTAAATCATAGTAATGGAGCACAAGGTTGAACACATATGGGAGAGATTCAAACAATGAGTGAAAAGTTTGGGTTAAATTTGTGACCAGCAATTGAACAAATGACTAATAGATATTGAAAAAATGATTCTCCGTTTTGAGTTAATGATAATGACCCTAGATGACCTTTAAATTATGAAGTTGCTTCAAGCGAAGAAAAACAAATTATTGATAATTTGAATAAAAATTATCCTGCAATTGATTTTGTTGCTAACTTATATGCTTCCGGTGCGTATAAATATGATTATAAAACTAAAACATTTGTTTACACAGACGACACTTGTGGGCCAATGGATATTATTGCAGGAGAACCAAAAGAATTAGATTTTGAAAATTTTATTATAAGTATGAATGAAAAATTTGATTGGTCAAATTTAGAGTTTAATGCCAAAACTAAATTAGGTGGAACATTAAAAATATCTGAATCTAGTGACAAAAAATTAATTTATATTCCAAACAAAAATAAAATTAATGAAATAGATGAATTTGATGTTTCCATTTCTCCTAAATCATGAATAAATAAACCCACCAATTATGTTCCTAAATATAAATGAAAAATAAAAATAAGACAAAATGTCCATACTCCAATATTTAGTTTGTATGAGCCTTTTGCTAGTGGCGGAGAGTCTGATGAATTATTCAAACAGCTAGATCAGATGAATCCTAAAGCAAAATGAATTTTTAATAATTTTAATTCTAATGGTTTTGATACACAACAAACCCAAGGAATGAAATTTAAGTTTAAATTTATTGCTCCTAAAGATGGAACATATATTTTCCAAAATACTTGAGACGATATGATTAGAATGAAAGTTAATGGTCAATTAAAATTTAAATCAAATAACTGAACTAATAAATGGACTGAAACTTATCAAATTGATATGAAAGAAAACGAAATTATTGATCTTGAGTTTGCAATTATTAATAATTCAGGAGTTGGTGGATTTGATTGTAGAATAATAGACAAAAATAGTAATAAAAGTGTCAATGTTTTTAATCATTCCCTAAATGAAAGTGTTGATAAATTAAATCTTGAAAATAGTGTACTAAATTATTATTTGAAAGAAGAATATCAATATAAAGAAAGAGAAGTTGATTACAACTACATCAAATCTGATAATTTAACTAATTTCTTAAATGTTGCACCTGTCAGATATGAAGAATATCCAACAAGTGATTACGTAATTACAAGTAAGTATAGTAAAAATGTCAATGAACAACTTAAAGAAAATGACGGAAATTACTTCGAATTATGAAATAAAGATGGATTAAATAATGCTTGTTTAAGTGAATTTGTAGTTACATTTAATAAAGTATCAAAAGTTAAATCTATGTTGTTTGGTCATAGAACAAACAATCATTATCAATCTAGAGCACAAACAATGAAAATAACTATTACAAATAAAGATAATCAAACTTTAGTTATTTATAATGGAGCATATGGAGCTCAATTTAATGATCGAAGTAAAAGTGAAAGTATATTTGTTTTAGATAAAGAATATGAAGTTAAATCAATGAAATTTGAGTTTTCTAACGCAGATCCATATGGAGGACTGATTTTTAATTATTTTAGAATTAGTTCAAATAATTATTCTAAAATCCAAAAAATATTAACATTAAATAACAAAGATGTAGTTATTTCAAATAATTGGGTTAATGTCATTAATGATTTAGATTTTAATGTGTCTGCTGTTAATAATTCGAGTTGGTACTCAAACAAAAAAGATAATAGTATTAAATTTAGATTAGAAAATAGTTCAGGATTTGCAATTATTGGAAGAGGCAGATTTAGTGATGGACTATTTGATGTTTACATTAATGGTAAAAAAGTAGGAACAAGCGATCAATTAAATGAAGGATGAAATCAAAATTTATTTCAATATTTTAATTCTTCTAAAAATCAAATGGAAGTTGAATTAAAAACAACAAGCAATAATCAACTATTTTTAAATTATATTTTAGTTTTTGATTAGTTGAATTTGTTTTTAGATAATATAATTAGTATAGTATGACTAAATCAAAATTTGAAAATGTTTATCCAACTTTAGATGACAAAATTATGTTTTTATCTAAATTTGATTTGCTTAATTTGCAAAAAGCAGGAAAAATTGGAAAAATTCCGTTTAAAAAAATGGAAAAGAAGAAACAAGCTATCAAATCAATTTTGTCATTTGATATTAAACACAAATTTTTAATTTGTAAAACTATTTATACAAATCAAAATGAATATTTAAAGTCTAAAATAGATAATAATAAAGTTTTTAAAACAACAGAATGAAATAAATATCAATTTGATAACATGACTACAAAAGATTGAGAAATAGTTAAAGATGAATTAACTAATGAACTCAAAGTGTTTAAAAATGAAGTTAAAAACAATGAAATTATTTCAAAGAAAAATAAAATAATTGATTCAGAAAAAAAAGAAGATATTCAAAAAGATGATATTACTAAAGTAATTGACTTAGATACAGATACAAATATAAAGTTTGATACTGAAAATATTAGGACAGTTTCATTTGTTTCAGATCCTTTATCTTCAAGAAAAAAAATTACAACTAAAACTGTTAAACCTATTGTTAACATTTCAAGGACAAGTAAAAATAATTTTTACAAAGAAGCTATTGAACAATCAAATAAGGTTAGAAATTTGATTAAAAAATTTGATGAGAGAAAAAAACAAATTCAAGAAGAAAAAAATAGAATATTTATTCAATCTGAATATGAGCAAAAAATAAAAGAACTGGAAAAAGATAGACAATTCCAAAAACGATTGTTTGATGAGCAAAGAAGATTAAAATCTAAACAAGTTAATAAAATTGCTAATACAATTAGGTTAACAGTTAATCATTCTACTTGCAATAAAAATTATCAATGCAAAAATCAAAAAGATAGTTTTGTTAATTATTTTCCATTTCCAAATAATATAATCTCGAAAAATAAAGCTAAATATGAAATTGATAAGTTAAATTATATTGATGGTTTTGAATATCGTGAAGATTCAAATAATAAAAAAATTTTAATAATTAAAGGTAGATAATACCTCTTTTTTCTTAAATCTTTAATATGTTATAATTACAAGACTATATATTTATGGAGTTAGAGAGAAACTTGAATGAAAATATTATTATGGCGCTAGAAACTATTCCTGGCGTTTTAGGTTTCAAGCCAATTGTTGATGAAGACAAAGAATTCATTAAATGTTTTGTAGAAAATAAATATCTTGATATTTCTCTTGGTTTGATTATAAGCAGAAACATAACTTCAAAAGCTATTTCAAATGAAATTCTAGAAGCGATTAAATTTTTCTTAAAAAAGAAAAAAATCAATTATGTATTAAGAGAATTGAAGATTTATATTAAAGGAGTTAAATAATGGAAGTTTTAAAAGTGAATGAACTTAAATTAGCAATTCAATCTGCTTCCAATAAATTATTTAATAACAAAGAAAGAATTGATGCTCTTAATATTTTTCCGGTTCCTGACGGAGATACAGGAACAAATATGTCATCCACTTTTCAAAAAGCCACAGATATGATTAGTAATGAAAGTTTTAAAACCACAAAAGAATTAATCGAAACTTTTTCAAGAAATATGCTTTTATCAGCAAGAGGTAATAGTGGTGTTATTTTGTCACAAATTTTTAAAGGTTTTTCAAATGCTTGAAAGTCAACTAAAGAGTTAACTCCTAAAAATATTGTCGATGGTTTTGAAGAAGCTTACAAAACTGCTTATGATTCAGTTTTAAAACCGGTTGAAGGAACAATTTTGACTGTTATTAGAGAAGTGGCTGAAGAACTGTTGAAATTAAAAATAACTAAAAATACAACTATTGATAAAGTTTTTGATGTTGCAGTTAAAACAAGTAAAAAATCTTTAGCTAATACTCCTAATATACTACCAGTTTTAAAAGAAGTTGGAGTTGTAGATTCAGGTGGAGAAGGATTAGTAATGATTCTTGAAGGAATAAAATCGTTTATAGATGGAAAATTTGTTGAAGTTGATATGGATTCTACTAAACCTTTTGCTTTAGTCAATGACATAGAAGTTTATTCGGGAGAGTTTGGTTATTGTACTGAATTAATTATAAAAATTAACGATGTGAAAAAATTTGTTAAAAATAAATTTGTTTCTCAAATGGAAAAACTTGGTAATTCAATGGTAGTTGTAAATGATGAAGATATTTTAAAAATCCATATTCATGCTATTAAACCAGGAAAAGTTTTGGAATTAGGACAAAAAATTGGTGAATTTTTAACCGTTAAAGTGGAAAATATGACAGAACAAGCAAATAACACTAAATCAAATGTAGAAGGAATCAAAAATTATGAAATGAATAAAATTCAACCATCAAAGAAGAATGCTATCATTTCATGTAATTCTGGTTCTGGATTTATTGATATGATGAAAGAATTAGAATGTGACTATATTATTGAAGGAGGTCAATCTAACAATCCTTCAGCTCAAGATATTATTGAAGCAATCGATGCTGTTAATGCAAAAAATATTATCATTTTACCTAATAATTCTAATGTCATTTTAGCGGCACAACAAGCTTCTAAGATTAGATCAGATAAGAATATTCATATTATTCCTACAAAGTCACAAGTTGAAGGAATAACAGCAATTATGAATTATTCTTCAGAACTAGAACTTAAAGATAATTTACAAGAAATTGAACAAAGTTTAAAGAATTTAATTGTAGCTGAAATTGCTCAATCAGTTAAAGATACAAAAATTAATAATGTAAAAGTTAAAAAAAATCACTATTTAATGGTTTTACAGCACAAAATTATAGGAAGCAAAAAAGATTTAATTTCTGCTTCAAAAACTTTAGTTGAAAAAATGATCAAATCCAAAAAAAGATGTGAAATGCTTGTAATTTATTGTGGAAATAATGTTTCTGAAAAAGAAGCGCAAGAAATAGAAAAATATGTTTTAAATAAATATGATATTGAAGTGCAAATTCAAATTGGTAATCAAAATATTTATGATTTTATGTTTGGATTGGAGTAATCATAATGAGCAAAAAAATAATATTTGATGTAATGGGAAATGATAATGGAGTTAAAGCTGGAGTTTTGGCTGCAGTTCAGTTTGTAAAATCAAATATTGAATATAAAATTATTCTTGTAGGAGATCAAGATCAGATAAAAAAATATTGTTCTGAAAATGAACAAATTGAAATTATTCATAATCCTAATGTTGTTAAAAAATCTTCGGAGGATTTATTGGATGCTCATAAAGAAGATAATTCAATGAACGCTGCATTAAAGTTATTAAAAGAAAATAAAGGATTGGCTGTTTTATCTTCAGGGGATAGCGGAAAATATTTGGCTTCTTCAATTATGATTATTAAAAGATTACCAAATGTTTCTCGTCCTGCCTTCATGTCAATAATTCCAACAATAAAACAAGATAAAAAATTTTTATTATTAGATGAAGGAGCTAATTTAAAAATTAATGAAGAATATTTAATTCAATGAGCTAAATTAGGTTTTGCTTTTTCTAAAAATGTTTTAAAAGTTAATAATCCTAAAGTTTCTATTTTAAATATTGGTACAGAAGACTTTAAAGGTTTTGAGTATCATCAAAAAGCTAATCAAATTTTAAAAGAATCCAAATTAAAATTTGAGTATCTAGGATTTATTGAGTCTAGATATTTATTAGAAGGAATAGCAGATGTTGTTGTAGCAGATGGATATAGCGGGAATATAACACTTAAAGCTTTAGAAGGAACAGTTTTATCTTTTACTAAATTATTAAAAAATAAGATTAGAAAAAATATTTGAAGAAAAATGTGCGCTTTTTTTATGAAAAACACTTTTAAAGATATAAAAGAACAATTAGATTATCGTAATGTTGGAGCAGCATGAATTATAGGCCTTAATGGAATTGTTATCAAAGCACATGGAGCAAGTGATCAAAAAGCATATATGGGTGCTTTAAATCAAATTAAATTAGCAATTGAATCAAACGCTTTAGAAGAATTTAAGAAATCATTGGAAGAATAATGAAAAGTGATAAAAAATACAAAATAGATGAATTGTTTAAAATTTTAAAAATTAAGCCTAAAAACATTAATTTATATTATCAAGCACTCACACATAAAACTTTTTCAAATGAAAATAAAAATATACTTTCATATGAAAAATTAGAATTTTTGGGTGATTCTATTTTGCAAATGTTATCTAGTTTGTTTATTTATGAAAAATTTAACAAAGAGCCTGAAGGTAAATTAAGTATTATTAGAGCAAATAATGTGTCTTCTAAATCTTTAGCAAAAATTATTAAAAAACACAAAATAAATAATTTTTTAATTTGTTCAAATAATGTTGAAGAATTAAAAGATAATGACAAAATATGTTCAGATATTTTCGAATCATTATTGGCTGCTATTTATTTAGATCTAGGTGAAAAAGAAGCAAAAAAATATTTAAATCGTTTTCTTTTTAATAAAATAAAAAGTACTACAACTAAAGAAGAAATTTTAAAAGATCCTAAAACAAGATTGCAAGAGTTATTACAACCAATATATAAAAATTCTGTTCAATATATTTGTAATTTAGAAAATGGAATTTGGAATTGTAAAGCTGTATGTGGAAAAAATATTTATGGTAAGGGAAACGGAAAAACAAAGAAAGAAGCAGAAATTAATGCTGCTCAAAATGCCTTAGACAAAAAACGTTAATATAATTATTTTTTAATAACTTTTTTATAAATAATTCAACCAATAAACGGAAACACTAAAACTATTAGAATAGAAATAAAGAATGCTCTACGATAAATTTTATTTTTGTTTCTTACAATCTCATCAATTTCTGTTTGAGAAATTACTTCATTTCCAAAAAATGACTGAATATCAATAATTCTTTTTTTACGATAAACAGTAAAATAAATATGCATAATTAAGGTAACAATTAAAATTGTAATTAAGAAAAAACCTACTAGTTCTGGATTTTTAGTTAAAGATTTAATTCAATCTTTAAAAGTAAAGATTCATCAATTAACATCTTTTAATCATCAAAATAATAAAGTAAAAATTGTTCCATAAAAAAGAAATGCAATAACTATTCAATTTTGTCTTGCTTGTGATTTGTATAATTTTATATATAATCCTGAAATAAATGGAGGAGTCAATCTAGAACCAGCTAGTAATGATTCTCGATACATTTTTATTGATTGAGATAAGTGTCTTGTATCTAAAAAAACAGAAGTTAATTTTCAACTTGATAAAATGAAAGCGATTATTGTAGGAATAAATCAAAATCAATGAATTTTTTTAAGTAGAATTGTTGACAAAAGTGAAATTCAAATAATTAGACCAAGTAAAATAATACTCATAAATATTAATAAAAATTTTTGTTTGCTTTTTTCGTGTTTAAAAACTTTATAAATCCCATTAGGAATAATTCCTTCGGGATCCTTTATGAAAGTTGAATCTATTTTTTTTAATGTAACTTTTTCGGGAGATTCAACAAAAGTAATAGTTCCGGTATTGTATATAGGTTTTAAATCCATCATATGTTTTAAATTTTAAATTATTTTTAATAATTAAACCAATTTTATTGACTTGATATAGACATCCTAAATAAAAATTAACTAATTTTTTTAGAATTTCATAGTTAAAAGTAAACAGCAAACAAAAAATTGTTTAATATTTACTTTTATACAAATTCATTAAATAAAAGTTTAAGCAAATGTAACTATAATATTAGTGTATGAATACTTCATACTTTTATAAAAGGATTTAAACTCTATGAAATTGAATAAATTATCTACAATTGGAATGTCAATTATTCCCGTTTTTTTATTAACACCACTCGTAGTAACATCATGTTCGTCATCAAATAATGTCAAATCAAACGAAATATCTTATAAATGACTAAAAAATATAACTAAAGAAATTCCAAATAGAGTAGCTACATTAGAAAATAATGAAGAAAAAGCAAGTAAATGAATAATTCAAAAATTAGAATTGCTTGGTTATAAAAATATAAATTTAATTAAAAATCAAAGAATTGAAAATGAATTACCAATAAATGAAAGTACTTGTTCAAAAGTTCAAATAAATCAAAATAAAATAGCTTATTATAATGCAATTCATATTGATCAACAAAACAATGATTTGAATTTTAATGGTTTTTTTGACACTAAATATTATTGAAAAAACAAGGATCAAAAATATAATTCTCAAAATATTATGTTAAATATTTTATCTAGTAAGGAAAACGCTAAAGATGTGTTTCTGGTTTCACACTACGACACAGCAAATAATAAAAATGATGGAACAAATGATAATTCATCAGGTCTTGCAGTAAATTTAGCAATAGCTGAATATTTTTCTAATAGTAATAATTTAAGTAAATTAAATGTTAATATTCACATTCTTTTTGCTTCTGCAGAAGAACAAGGAGTCATAGGAACTAATGTTTTTGTTGATAGATTTATAAAGTCAAATCAACGTATTAAAGATAAAACTCTATGAATGATTAATCTTGATTCAGTTGCTGGTGGAGATATATTATACGTTCATTCACCAGATACAACAGCATCACAAGTTGAATGAAATACAAATTCTCAAATAAGAGATCAAATAAATCAAATTTCAAAAAATAAATTAATAATTCATCCGCAGATTGATCCTAATGGATTTAAAAAGGGTGAAACTGGTGATTGAAGTGATCATGCTCCATTTTATAAAAACGGAATTAAAGTAGCATACATCGAATCAACCAATTTTAATATTAAAGGAAAAGATGGTTTTGATGGATATTCACAAACAATTAATCCATATTATTGAAAAAAAGCAAATGGTTCGATAGTTGGGCTAGAAAAACAAACAAAAGAAATTGATGGTCAAAATATTAATTTATATATTCCAAGTAATTATAGTAATTTAATTAATGATAAAACATTTACTTCATGAGGAAGACTATGACATATGGATGATGATGTTTTAGATAAGTATGAAGAAAATTTTCCTGGCAGACTTCAAGAACAAATGAAAATAGTTTTTGAAACATTAATTAAATTTATTGAATCACAAAAATAATAAGTGATAGGATTTGATTTTAAGTTTGCACAATATTTTTAATTAGAATAATCAAAAAATAAAATTTGTTATTTAGTTTCATTGATATTAAAGCCAGTCTTAATTTTTAAAAATAATCATATGATTTTGTAAATTCATTAATAAAACAATTTGAATTTTGAGCTTGAAAAGTATTTTGTTATTTGAAAAAAATAGATATTATAATTTAAACTATATTTATTTGAGTACCAGTGTTTATGGAGGAAGCTTTTATGAGAGAATTTAGTGAACAAGAATTAATAAGAAGAAACAAAGTTAAAGAAAATAATAACTTAGGAATTCAGTCATATTTAAAAAAACAAAAAATATCTCATAAAATAGAAAATATTCTAGAAGAATTTAAAAATTATTCAAAAGAAGAATTAGAATCTAAGAATGAAATAGTTTCAACATATGGAAGAATTTTAAGTAAAAGAGGGCCTTTTACTCAAATTAGATTAGATGAATTTAGCTGTCAAATTTATATTAATAATAAGATGAACGAAAAATTATTTGATTTTGTTTCTAAATTAGATATAGGAGATATTGTTTGAGTTGAAGGAATTGTCATGAAAACAATGACTAATGAAATTGCAATTAAAGCTCAACAAGTTAAATTGATGTCAAAATCATTAAAAGTATTGCCTGAAAAATATCATGGTCTTACAGATGTTGAAGATAGATATAGACATCGTTATGTTGATTTGATTGTCAATAAAAATGTTCGCGAAACTTTTAGGACAAGAACTAAAATAATTATGGGTATAAGAAAATTTTTTGATTCAAGAGGATACTTAGAAGTTGATACACCAATATTACAACCTATTTTAGGGGGCGCAGCAGCAAAACCATTTACAACACATCATAATGCTTTAAACCGTGAATTTTATCTTAGAATCGCAACAGAATTACCATTAAAAAAATTGATTGTTGGTGGATTTGAAAAAGTATATGAAATTGGGAGAATTTTTAGGAACGAGGGAATTGATACAACTCATAATCCCGAATTTACTTCAATTGAATTTTATGAAGCAAATGCTGACTTAGAAGATATGATGAATTATACTGAAGATGTAATTAAATTTTTGGCAAAAGAATTAGGAAAAGAAGAAATTGAATGGAATGGAGCCACAATTAATTTAGTAGATAAATTCAAGAGAATTGATATGTCAGATGAAGTTTCGAAGTATGTTGGTTTTGATGTTAAAAAAGCTTCATTTGATGACCTTAAAAAAGAAGTGGAAAAAATCCATGAAAAAATCGAATCATACTACGATGAAGGACATTTAATTAATCTTTTGTTTGAATATTATGTAGAAAAAACTTTAATTCAACCTACATTCGTTTATGGACACCCATTATCTATTTCTCCGCTTGCTGCTAAAAATGAAAAAGATCCAAGATTTACAGATCGTGCAGAGTTATTTATTAATAAAAAAGAATTTGCTAATATGTTCACTGAATTGTCAGATCCAATTGATCAATTGGATAGATTTGAAAATCAATTAAAAGAAAGAGAAGCTGGAAATGACGAGGCAAATGAAATTGATTGAGATTTTATTGAAGCGTTAGAATATGGAATGCCGCCTGCAGGTGGATGTGGAATTGGAATTGATCGTTTGGTTATGTTGTTGACCAATAATGTTTCAATTAGAGAAATTATTTTATTTCCGCATTTAAAAGCAGAATAAGGAATATTTTATGGATAATAGAAAATTTTTTGCATTTGATTTAGATGGAACCTTGTTAAATAGTGATCAGCAATTATCTGAAGATAATATTAAAGCTTTAGAAGCTGCTCGTGAAAAAGGCCATGTTTTAGTTATGGCAACAGGAAGAAACTATATATATTCACAATTGTCATTAAAACAACATTGAGGATTATTTGATTATTTTATAGGATGTAATGGTGCTTTGATTCATTCTATTCATCAAAGAGACGTAATTTCTAAAGATAATAAAATAGATTATGATTTTATTTTGAAGATTATTGATGAAGTGAAAGAAATTGGTGGAATAGTTCAAATTTCTACAGAATGAAATGTATTTACTGATCTTTTTATTGATGAAGAAATTCAGATTATGACAAAAATAAATAAAGAACGTTTGATTGATCCCTTTCCAAGTATTGCACTTATGAGTTATGAAGATAAAAAATCTGTAGTACAAATTTCTGTTCATTTTGAGGAACATAATGTAAGAAAAGTTTGAGCTAAATGATTAGATAAGTATGGAGAAAATTATGAATTTGCAATAACTTCTCCAAGAAATATTGATATTAATTTAAAAGGAATTAATAAGTTGTCTGCTATTAAAGAAATAGTTAAATTAGAAGAAATAAAATTCGATAATGTTTTTGTTTTTGGAGACTCGCAAAATGATATAAAAGGGTTAGAATATTACAATAATACATATGCTATGGAAAATGCTTTGGAAGAGACAAAAAAAGCAGCGAAAAACATTATTGGAAGCAATGATTCAAATGCTATTGTAAAAGTAGTAATGAAAAATATTTAAAATGTAGTTTTAAACAAAATAAAAAATTACTTTATGTTTAAATTTAGTAGGATTTTAATTTTAATTATAATAACGAGAAAACAAAATCTTCAATATTATCGTTTTTTTCTAAAATATTAGAAATTAAATCATTAATAACAATTTTTCCATCTTTTAAGAAGATTATTTTTTTACACAATTGTTTAACCTCAACCATATCATGTGAAACCAAAATAATAGTCATATTATTTTCTATCGCATATTCTTTGATAAAGTTTTTAATTCTTGTTCTTATTTGAATATCCAAACCTGTTGATAATTCATCTAAGAAAATAATGTGTGGTTTGTGTAGTAATGCTAAAAGAACATTTAATCTTTGTTGTTGTCCTCCTGAAAGTTTAGAAGCTCTTTTGTTGTAATATTCATCGATACCAAAAATTTTTATTAAAGCATTCATTTCATCTTTATTCATTTTTGAACCATATATATTAACCATAAATTTAATTACTTCTTTACATGAAATAGCTGGTGGATATGATGAATCTTGGAATTGAATACCAATTTTTTCTTGGAATGATTTTTTAAAGTCAAATAGATAATTTATTTCTCCGCTTGTAGGTTTATTTAAACCTGCCAGTATTTCAACTAATGTCGTTTTTCCAGCACCATTACCACCAAGAAAAGCAACATTTTCTCCTTCATATATATCAAGATTTAGATTATTTAAAACTGTTTTTGTTCCAAATGATTTTGTTAAGTTTTTGGTTTCAATTATTTTTTTTCTTTTGTTATTTGTAGCAGGTTCATTAATTTCAAAAGAATTAGGTTTTTCTTCAAGATGATTTAAAGCATTTATAATGCTTTTTGATTTTACATTTTCTATATCAACATTGAATACATTTTTATTTTTTCTTTTCATCATTATCTATTACTCCATTTAAATCTTTTTAGTGCTATTCCTGTAAATAATCCAGTAAAGACAAAAGGCATAATTAAGTTTGCAACTTTATCTGCTTTATCAAATATAAGCATTCCATGATTTATATCTGCTGTCCCAGAACTAAAATTTTTATAAAAAGTATAAAATGATTCATTAATATTGAAAATGTTTTGTGTTGAATCATAAGTCATATTTACAACAGCATTTTTACTAACATCAGCAACAAATGAATTATAATCTACAATCATACTTCCAGTTCATGATTCAACAATTAATCCTGATGTATATTTGAATGGTGTTATATATGATAAGTAATAAAGAGCATTAATTTCTTTAACCATTCCAATTGGAAGAACTTGAGCTGCCAAAAATTCTGAAAGAATTAATATAGGAATACTAATACCTTGAATTGATAATGTGGATTTACATAATGATGAAATTAATAAACCTAATGATGTGCTTACAATGATGTTCATTAAATTAGCTCATATAAATCCTCCCCAATTTACATGTTTTAAAACTTCATTAAAACTTGGAGCAATTATATCCATATTCATTGTTCCACCATTTTGATTTGGGACAACTACGGTTTCAATTAATCTCCCTTCATTAAAATATCCTGAAAAGATTATCATTGCCATTAATAAAGTGAAAATAGTTCCAAGTATCATAACTATTATGTAATATGATGAAATAGCTAACATAAACATTCACGGCTTAATTGAAGTGACACCTATTCTTTTAAGTAATGATGATGATTTAAATTCAAAAAGAGCAACAGGAAGAATTGTTAAAGATACAGTGGCTGTAGGTATTGATAAAATTCCACCAAGAACTTGGTCATAACCTAACATCGTTCCTAAAATTGCAATAAATATAATAGGAAAACCAAAAGCAAAAAATGGACCAGTAATAGATTTTCAAAAATGCGAATTTATAATGTAGACAATAGATTTCATTTTATATATTCCTAATTAATAAAAATAAGTTATATAGCAAAATGATACTACTAAAATAAAAAAAAAAAAAAAAGACAATTTTTTATAATACATTGAATATTTTTGTTATTTCAAACACAATATAAATGAAAACACTTAACAAGATTAAAATGTTAATACTATATAAACTTATTTCATATTTTTGTGTCGTTTTATTTTGTGTTTTGATATAACGATCAATTTTTCATTTGCTGAATAAAAAATTAAATTTTGAAATATTATTCATTTTGTCAGAAAAATAGATTTTATACAAATTAAACTTTCTAATAAAATCAAAACTAAACACAACCATTATTATCATTATTCCATATAAACCAAAAGAAATAAAAAAACCACTTAATCCCAAAAAGATATAACTTAATTTAAAAGCAAAAATATATGTAATAAAAGAATAAGAGAAAAATTGAATAACAATAGCTGTTCAGGACACAAATTTGTTAGGTTTATCAGTTTTTGTAATAATGTTTCTATTATTTATAGAGTGTTCAACAAAGAAAAATGAAATTACTCCATATAAGAAATTTTGTTTAATAAATATAGGAATAATGTCTGAATATTTATAACCAAAAAATAATTGATTTTCTTTTGGACCCTCACTTCCGTATCATTGCAAATTATTAAAAAGTGATGAAGTGATTTTGTCTAAAGAAAAATAAAGCGTAAAAGATAAACAAATTAAAATTGTAATTAAACAAAAATTAATTTTTCTCAAAAAACTTCTTCGATCTAATTTAGCGTAAATGTCTTTATGATTGTTATTTTCGTGTTCTAACATAGAAATATTAAAAGCTCTTGAAAATAAAAATATTGGATAAAGTAGCCCATAGTCTATTATTTTTACAAATAATAAAATGTAAAATCCTTGACTAGTAAATAAGTAATTTAATTTATTGTCAATAGAATATGCAAATTTAACAAATAAAGATTGAATTACAATGGAAAAAGTATAAGATAAACTAAATCATATTGATGTTATGCATCTTCTAAATAATTTAATGTAAATTTTTTTAGAAACTAGGAAAGGAAAATAATATTTATGGTTTTTTCTCAATTGATTATTTGTATAAAAAAAATACTGTGTTTTTTTATAATAAACAAAAATAAAACCAATCATTTTTACAAAACTTATTATTAAAGATGGAATGAGTAAAATTACTATTATATTAGTGGTATTAATATAGGTATTAAATATGAATATTAAGAAAATTTCGATAATCGAAATTAAATAAAGCAAAAATATAATTCAAGTAGATTTTATTTTGTCAATTGTAAAAGATAAATTAATAAAAAAATTTGCAATAGTATTAAAAACGATAATTGGAATCATCATTGCCATATAATGTAATATTCCTTTAGATATATTATGAAAAGAGTCCATTTTGTACGCTCTGACTTGTGAATAAATTATTGATAGAACGATAAAAATACACAACAAAAATCCTATAATAGTTAATAAAACAAAAAACCCTGAATCAATTCACATTTTTCTTTCTTTTTCATCTTTACTTTTATTGATTTTTCATTTTAATTTTGCACATATTTGACATATAAACAAAATGCTATAATAAATGCAAATAAAAATAATGTTCATTGTATAGCCCAATGATTCAATTGCGTTGGATTTTAATGTTTCTGAAGAATAGGGATTAATAAAAAGAAAAAAATAAACTACTAATGATGGAATATAAGTAGTAATTAAAATTGAAATAATTCGTAAGTATACTTGTCAAAGATGTGTCTTTTCTAAATTTGTATTTTTGTCTAAATTAAAAAATCTATTTTTAAAATTGTTATATTGTAATTTCATTTAATTTAAAATTTTACTCTTTAATTTTTTTAAGTTAGTGCAATTTATTTATAGTGTCAATAATTTTTTTTAAACTATATTTATTTAGCGTTTCTATAGCTTTTTCACTTTTAAAATTTGCTACTAGAACTTCAAGAGATTGCAAGTTCAGATCTAAATTTACATTTTTATTTAATGTTGCTAATTCTTTGCACATAAACGAACATTCTTTATTTTCTAAAAACATATTTTTTTGTTTTTGACTTAATTCATCAATATTGTCATATATACCTTCTAAAGTTTTATATTTAGAAAGTAAATTAGTAGCTGTTTTAGGACCAATTCCTTTAATTCCTAGAAGATTATCTGAACTATCACCAGCTATTCCTTTATAGTCTACTACTTGATTTGGGTAGAAATTGTAAATGCTAAAAAAATTTTTATCATTAATTTTTTTATACTTAGCATTAACTTCTTTATTTGTGTTTTTTTGAATTATTGTTACATTTTTATCAATTAATTGTAATAAATCTCGATCTTCAGACAAAATTAATATTTCATTTTCATTTTTGTATTTTTCAGTCAAAGTAGCAATTAAATCATCCGCCTCATCAGTATCTTTAGCTAAATGTTTTAAATTTAGCGAATTTAAAATTTCTCTTATTACATTTTTTTGAATATATAACTCGTTAGGCGCTTTTATTCTTCCTGCTTTATATTGTTCAAATTTTTGATGCCTTCATGTTTTACTAAATCCATCAAAAGCAAAAAAAACATAATCAGGATTTTCTACTTTAAATAATTCAAAAAAAGTATTAAAAAATAAATGCGTTGGCATATTGCCAGGTATTTTAGATATTGCTTGTGCTGCATAAAAAGAACGAAATAATAGTAAATTAGCGTCAATTAATAAAATTTTTTTCATTATTTAATTTTCTCCCATTTACTAACATTAAAATATTTTTTACCATTACGATCTAATTTTAAAATTGTTACATATCCAATGGTATTTTTTTCAATTAAATCAAATATAAATTTGTTTTTTTCATTAAATCAAATAGTTTCATTTGTAGATGAATCGGCAACTTCAATACAATAAGCCATTTTTTTGAATTTTGTCATTACTTCTTTTTTATTAATAATGGATAAAACAATCTTATATTCAATACCAACTTTTAAATTATTTAATTTATCTTCAGTTTCATATTTTGACGTTACAAAAGCATTATAAATCATTCCTAAATATTTAATTTCATTCTTAGCTTCTAATTCAAGATTTTGTTCTACAATTTCCATTTTAGGTTTTTTTGCATTTAAATCTAAAATAATCTCATTTGTATTTTCATCTTTATAACTAATAGCTGAAGCGTATGATAAAGCCTTCATTTTATTATTAATTAATGTACACATATTTCCAAATTCTCTTAAAGTATTAGATTCAATTAGAATATCAATAATTGAATCACCAATATTTGCTTTTTTTGCTCTTGCTATAAAATTAAAGAAATCTATAAATTTTCCGTTAATTTCGAATTCTTCTAATATTTTATTATTAGCAGCAACACCTAATCCTTTCACAAAAGTCAAAGGCAAATACAAAGTTTTTTTCTTATCATGGTTGATATCTTTTGATATTTTATTAACCATTGGAGATTCGATATTAAATTTTAATTCTTTTGCTTCTAAAACAGTTTTATTTATCATATCGATTGAGGATGTTAATGAAATAATTCCTGAATAAAAACAAAGAGGATACCTTACTTTTAAAAATGCCATTCTGTAACTTAGAGTTGCATAAGCAACTGCATGTGATTTATTAAAACCATATTCAGCAAATTTGACAATTTGATTATAAATTTTTTGGGCAACACTTTTAGAAATATTATTATTAATTGCACCAGAAATAAATGTTTTTTCCATTTCTAAAATTTCTTCTTTTTTCTTTTTGCTAATTGCTCTTCTTAAGATGTCAGCTTTAGCGAAACTTAATCCTGCAACTTTTTGAATAATTTCCATTATTTGCTCTTGGTAAATAATTATTCCATTAGTCGTTAAAACTATTTGATCATATTCTGGAGAAATTTTATCTATTAGATTTGGGTTATTTTTATTTTCAATATATTTTGGAATATTTGACAATGGACCAGGTCTAAAAAGGGAAATAGTATCTACTAAATCATTAAATTTATTGATTCTTACTTTTTGAATTGTATTCATCATTCCATGAGATTCTAATTGGAAGATACCTAAAACTTTTGCACTAGTTAATAGTTTGTTAGTTTTTTCATCATCTAACGAAATTTTGTCAAAAGAAAAATTAATATCAAAATTTTTTTGAACTTCTCCTTCCATTTTTTTAATAATTGTTAGAGTTCTCAAACCCAATAAATCTATTTTCAATAAATCTCAGTCTTCAATATATTCCATTGAAAATTGAGTTACTAAATTTTGATCTAAATCTATTACTGGTATTGAATCTATAATCGGATTCTTAGACAAAACAACTCCTGCAGCATGAATTCCAACTTGTCTTGGCAATGATTCAATAAGTAGAGAATATTCATATAACTTAGTTAATATTTCTTCAGAATCAATTGTTGATTTGAATTTTATATTTTTTTCATATGATTCTTTTAATGAATCGCTACCAGAAATTAGTTTAGTAATTTCATTCATTCTACTAAAATTAATATTTAAGAATCTTCCACAATCCTTTAAAGCTTGTTTTGCACCAACGCGTTGAAAAGTACAAATTTGAGCAACGTTGTTTTGTCCATATTTGTTTTTAAGGTATTCAATTATTTCATCTCTTTTATCGTCTTGAATATCAATATCAATATCTGGCATAGATATTCTTTCTTCATTTAAAAATCTTTCAAAATAAAGATTAAATTCTAATGGATTTATCTGAGTAATCCCTAAAATGTATGCTACTAAAGAACCTGAAACAGAACCTCTACCTGGACCAATTGAAATATTGTTTGATTTAGCTCAATTAACTAAATCACTAATTATTAAAAAATAATTTTCAACTCTCATTTTTTTTATAACTGAAAGTTCATAATTCACTCTTTTTTCAACAATATTAGAATCGTATTTTTTAATATCTTTACACAATTCAATTTTATTTCTAACAGATTCTTGTAAATATTGAAAAGGTTCTTCACAAAATTCGGGCAACATATTTTTTTTGTCTTCAAAAACTACGTTACATTCATCAATAATTTTATTAATATTCTGAATTAAATTTGAAGAAATATTTTCGTTTATGATTTCAAATACATAGTTATTATTTACTTCTAATTTTACTTCTTTCAAATTATTAATAATTTGTAAGGAAGAATAAAATTTGTCACTAAGGATACGACAATCTTTTAAATAGATATTTGCTTCATTATTATTTTTTTCTCAAAAATAAAAATTTTTAAATTTATTTTTTAAATTATCAATATTTTTGTAACCGTATGTAGGATGATTTATAACAAACAAATTTTCATCACTTAATTGTTCAATTGTAAGTTTTTTATTTTTGGATTTTAAATAAGAAAATTTTTTAATTTCGGAAAATCCTTTATTGTTTTTGGCTAATAAAATCAATCTTCCTTGATCAAAATCAATATCAATTCCAAATATCGGTTTTATTTTATATAACTCGCAATATTTTCTAAATTCAGCAAATCCATGAATATTATTATGATCAGTCAAAACAAGAGCGTTTAAGTTGTGTTTTTTAGCAAATTCAACGTAATCTTTTATTTTGGTTGGACTTTCAAAAAAACTATATTCAGAATTAAAATGAAGGTTTGTTATTTTGTTCATATTATGGTAATTATATTAAAATATAAAATATTAATTTTTTGAAGGAGAAAAGTTGTGAATTTAAAAAAAATAACTATTTTATTTTCATCTTTAATTTCTCCATTAATAACTATTCCTACAATTGTTTCGTGTTCTAACAACAGCATAAATAATAAGATTGATAAATTAAAAATTACACTAGATAATTTTGTTAATAATAATCGCACTGAATTAAATTCAAATTGTGTTGAATCATCGTTTAATAATTCGTTAACTAGCAGCATTAATTTATTTACAATTTTAACTAACCCTTCAAATGTTAGTACATATTTTGATTTTTCTAAAAATTTTGACTTAAACGAAAATTTAAAATTAAATTTTGAATTTACTTATGGAATTATTGATTCGTATGGAAATTCGTTAAATCCATTTATTTCATCTAATAAAAGTTCAATAACTATTCCTGTTTTAATATATCTCTATGATAATGAGCAAGATATTCAGATTTGCAAATATATTAATTTATTTTCTTTAGATATTGTTGATTCAATAATTGAAGATGAAACTAGTGACTATAATGGTGTAAGTGCAAAAAAAATAATTTTTAAAAACGATAATCAATTAAGTGAATTTAAATCTATTCCAACTATAATGGTAGAAAAGTACTTGGATTTTATTACTTTAACAACCGATTCTGTAGCTTGACATAAAGAACCTATATACAACAATAATGAAGAAAATGACAATTTTAGCGAATGAAAAGGAAAAACATTAACTGAAGTTAGAGAAATATCTCAAGCAATAAAACCGCCTTCTGATTTTTTTGATGGAAAAGGAAATAAATATAATTACACAATTTCAAAGGCATACTTTTATGCCGAGGAAAGACAATATGCAATGTTTATTATAAAAATGACATTAAATAGTTCGTCGTTTTCTTCTTTAATTAAAGATGCAAAAGAAATTTATGGATTAAATTTTGAAAAAGAATATTCCATATTAGTAACTAAATTTAAATTTGCCTATCCTTCAACATCTGATATTGAAACATATGTTAATAATAATAAAGAAATTTTGGCTCCAATACTTGAAGAAGCAAAAAATAACATTATGCTTTTTACCCCTATAGTTAGAATTGATCATTACATTGCAAAAGAAATAGGTGTTAAAAAATTAATTGAAAGATTTAATAATGGCGCAAGAGATTTTGTAAAACCAAATTCTTTTGTTTATAAAACTGATAATGGACAAGAAAGATTAATTAGTTTTTCAATTAAATCTTTAGAATCAGATGAAACTAATTCAAATCTTCTTAAAATTAATTTAGAAATACATATTGATAAAGGAGATTTGATGGCGACAGATTCATTTTTTAAGATTTTTAATTTAAAAACTGGTAAATTTCAATAAAAAATAGCTTTAAAATAGCAGTTTTTTGTGAGTTATTCTATGTTGAAAACTTTTTTTTAAATACCATTTAATCAAGTAAAATATTGGCTTTTTTGCAAAAATAATAAAAAAAATTCTATTTTTTATACATAAAATTTGTAAAACCATCTATTTTTTGAGTTTTTGTTAATGAATGTTGGTAAAATTAGATACGAACTATTTATTTTTTTTGTATCTTAGAAATTTTTAAGTAGTTCATACTTTGATCTTAATTTAAAGTATTAGTTGTTGACATACAGTTAACAATCCCCCCTTTTGTTTATATAGAGGAGAAAATATGAGTAAAGACACACAAATTCAAGAAGAAAACAATAAAGATGAAGTTGTTGTAACAGTTAATAACACTGAAGCTAAACCTGAGAAACCAACTAATTTATCAGAAATAGAAGACAAAAAAGAAGATATTAAAGAAGCAGATAAAATGAAAGTGGATGGTTCTTTAATAGATGAAAATACATCTTTCCAAACAAAATCACAACAAGAAGGAAAAAAATTTTCAGGAACATTGTCATATGAAGATGTTCTTTCTCAAACACAAGAATTAGTTGATATTAAAAATACAAACATTGATTATGTTGCAGAAGAAGCAAGATTAAGAAAAGAAAAAATTGAAGGTTTATCAGAACACTTTAATGATTTAAATGCTAAACCGTTGTCTTCTGTTGATTCATACGCAAACTATAATTTGGTGTTAAATAAATCAATTTGAAATTACAATGAAGTTGAGCAAAGAAACACAAAGTTAACTTTGATGGATTTAGCTTTACAAACACATATCTATTTGTATGATGGAAACATTATTCCTATTGAAGAAGTTAAAAATTTACTAGACAATTTTGTTGAGGCAGTTAAAGAAAACATAGTTGCTGGTTATCCAGTAATTTTGAACTCGGCTTTAATTGTTGATGTTATTCGTTTTGATAAGTCAAAAGTTATTCCTATAACAATTGCAAACCCTAAATTAATTCCTCCAATTGGTGTAGTTGAATGACAATCATTTGTTAAAGACACAGATAAGAACCATTTAATTATCAAAACATTTATTATGTTATTAGATAACGCTTTAAGCAATGGACATGAATGTGAATTTTTCCCAGAAACAATTATGGTTAGAAACGCATCAGGAATTACATCGCTATATATTTCTGAATCAGCAGCAGCTAAGTTTAATTCTTCAATTCATCCAAGATCTCCAAAAAATAAAGAATAATAACTGTTACCAAAAATTTGGTGGTTTTAGTATTTAACTACTATTCTAGAAATTAGTTAGAAAAGTAAAGGAGGTTGAAGATGAGTTATGTTCAAAAAAATATGAAATTTCTAAAAGCAAAACAAAAAAACATGGAATTTTTTGAAACATATTTAGATATTTCAAAATTACGTATTTTGCAAATTCTTAATGAAGAGCAAAAAGCTCTTGATACATTGAAAATGATTAAGCATTCAAATTCAAAATTTTTAGAAACAATTAATGTTAATTTTTTTAAGAATGAGAAAACATTCATTGAATCTACAGATCCTGATAGAAAAACAAGAGAAGAAATCTATTTTTTGGTGGATGCAAAAGAAAATGATGAATATGCAGAAATAATGTACAAAAAACTTGAAGAAACTCTTGAAGCAAAAATTAAAAGAGGCGATTCAGTAATTACAATTGGTAATCGTGTTAATCTAATTGCCCAAAAATTAGAGTTAAACATTATCCAACATTTTCCTTATGATTTGTATGAAAATCAAAGTGAGTTTATAAATAAAGTTGCAACATTGGTGGAAGTCGGGTTTAAAAATGAATTATTTACAGACGCTACACTAATCATTGCTCAACAAAATCAAGACAATCGTGAATTAGTGATGAAAAAATTAGCTCCATTTGAGCACGAAAAAAACATGAAGAATGAAATTTACTCTAATGATACAAAAAGTATTGGATTGAAAAAAACATCAACAATGGATTTTGAAAGTATTAAGCAAAACGCAAGTGTTGATTATTCAAAATATTTACAAGATTTAGATACTAAAAAACTTTCATGGATTCCAAATATCACTTTCTTCAAATTTAAATTAGTGAAAGCAATTATTAAACAAAATATTGTTGAATTAAGATTAATTGAAAAAATTCAAAGATTAAAACTAGAAATTCAATTATTGGATGAAAAAAGAAACAAAATTCACGATGAACTTATTGTTATTCAACGTTTAGTAAACAGAGTTAGAAGGGAAAAAGAGACCGAATCATCAATTGTTTTATATTCAGCATTTAAAGTTAGAAATTCAGGAATTAACATTTTAGATGAAGTTAGAAAGAAAAAAGATGAAGATGATCTTCTTTATTACAAAAAAGGAGGTGTTAGATAGTGTCTAAATTACTATTAGCAACACCTACTGATCCAAAACTTTTATCTAACTTGTTGGATGAACAAAAAGAAATTATTACAAAAATTACATTAATTTCAGTTGATTTTCCTCCAATTGAAGTATTAAATGGAATCGACACAAAAATAAACAACGATAAAAAATTAGATCAAAGTGTGTTCAACAAAAAACAAGATCAAGCAGCTATGTTTGATGTTGTTGGACTTATTGTGGATATATCACCAATAAATTCAAGTTTAAAATCATTTAAAGATACAAACAATAATATTGACAAAAAAACATTTATTATTGCAAATGAGGTAATGTTTATTTCTCATGAAAATAGTAAATTAATTTCAATTAATGGTGACTTTAATGTTTTACCTAATGAATTAATCTCAAAAATTTATACTAATTTTCCAGAATTAAAATCATCAGATTTAAATGAATTAGAAGATTTATTAGAAGTATCAAAAGACGAAACTGCAATTAAAGCGTTTTACAAATTAGGACATTATTTTACAGCTAAGAAGTATGAAATCAATAATAATATTTTTAGTTTAATTGAACATCAAGAGCAAGCAGAAGCAGTTGCTAAAAAAGTTTTATTGAAAAAAATGGTAGCTTGAGAAATAAGAAAATAGAAATAAGGAGAAGGAGAAATTATGAAAGAAAAAGAATTATCAATAATTTCTATCAAGGACGATATTATTGTTGTTGAAGGACAACATTCATTCCAATTTCTTGAAGAAATTAAATTCGGAAAAGAAGTAAATGGTATCGTAATTAGAGCTAACTTTTATAGAGCATATGTTGCTTTAGTTGGTAAATCAACTCATGAAGAAATTAAAGTAGGTGGTAAAGCATTTGCCACAGGTAAAGTATTTACAGTTTCAATTTTTAACAATTTCTTTGGAGCAATTATTGATGTTAATTCAAACATCTTAGTTGAAGGAAACAGAGTAGATTTAATTAAAGTTTTAGCTCAAAAATTTGTTTTATCAGAAGCTAAACCTTTATATACAAGAAAAGAAGTTAATCAACCTTTACAAACAGGAACATCTGCAATTGATGGTTTATTGCCAATTGGTAGAGGGCAAAAAGAATTGATTGTTGGTGATGCTGTTACAGGAAAAACATCAATTGCTATTACAGCGTTGTTATCACAAGAATCATCAAATGTTTTAAATATTTATGTTGCAATTGGTAAAAAACGTGAAGAGTTAATTGAAATTAAAAACGTGTTAGAATCACGTGGTGTTTTAAGTAAAACTATTATTATTGCAACTGCACCAGATGATTCAGCAGCTTCAAAATTTCTAGCACCTTATGTAGGAGCTTCAATTGCTGAATATTTACAAGAACAAGGTGAGGATGTATTAGTAATATTTGATGACTTAACAAATCATGCTGATGCTTATAGAGAATTATCATTATCAACAGGATCAGCACCAGGTCGTGAAGCTTTCCCAGGGGATATTTTCTATGTGCATTCTAGATTATTAGAAAGATGTGGAAGATATCAACCTGAAGTTGGTGGTGGTTCAATTACCATGATTCCTATTGCTCAAACATTGGATGGAGATATTTCAGGTTATATTCCAACAAACATTATTTCAATTACTGATGGGCAAATTTACACATCTACAGATATTTTTAACGAAGGTAGAAGACCAGCTATTGAAATTTCAATTTCAGTTTCTCGTTTAGGTTCACAAGTACAAACTAAATCAATGAGAAAAGCAACATCAGGTTTAAAAAATCTAGTTTCTGAGTATGAAAACTTCAAAAAATTTGCTTCATTTAATTCAAACATTTCAGATAAAGATCGTGAAACTATTGCAAAAGGTAAAGCTTTTGAAATTATTATCAATCAAGATGAATATGAAGTTATTTCATTAGAAGTAACAGCAATAATGTTTATGCTTTTAAAAAATGGATTCTTATCACTATTCTTCAATGAAGGTATTGAGAAAGCAGTAGAGTTATTTACAACACTAAAAGATGTAATTAAAGTATTCTTAACAAAAGATGTTTTAGGTAGAAAATTAATTCAAATTGTTAATGAAAAAGATGTTGATGATGAAGCAGTTTCTTTATACCAAAAACATATTATTTTACCTTTAATAAAATATCACTTATTATCAGAAAATAAATGATTGAGAAACAACCCAGAATTCATTAAAGTATTCAAAGATATCAGAAATGATGGTAGAGTTCTTTTAGCATATGAAAGAAGAGGTCTAGAGAAAGGAATAGCATATGAAATTTAATGATGTATACAAATCACCTGCAGATAAAAGAAGATATCTAGAAAGTTTTGATTTTGTAAATCTTAAAAAAGCTGCTAAGATAGGAAAAATTGCAACTGCAAACATTAAAACAAAAGCAGAATTAATTAAAAAAATATTAGCTTTTGATGTTAAAAATAAATATCTAATTTGTAAAACAATTTATGATCATCAAGATGAATATGGTAAACCAAAAGTTGATGATGCTACAACTTTAAAAACTCAAGAAGTAAAAGTTGAAGAACCAAAACAAGAAACACAAACTGGAACTTTGGTTATCAAAAAAACAATTAAAAAATCAGGTGAAACAACAAAATCAACTGGTAAAACTAAAACAACAACTATTGAATTAGATAAAAAAGAAACAAAAGTTAAAACTTCAGTTGAAGATGAAATGATTAAATCACAATACAAGGTGTATACAGCTGAAGAATTAGCTTTAATGTTAGAAGGACAATTAAATGTTATTGCAGATAACTTAAAAATTTCTTCTGCAGATAGAATAGAAAAACCTACTTTAATAAGAGCGATTTTAAAAGCTCAACAGTCAAATGACTTCTTAAAAAGAAGAGAAAATTCAATTAAGAAATTTACAGCAACAAATCCTGTTAAACCAATTGATCCAAAAGGATATGTAATTAAAGGGATTGTTGCTGAAGTAAAATCGCAAGTTTATAAAATTCAAATTATTCAAGCTTCAGAAAAAGTTTCAATTGGTTCAGTGTTTGAAGGTGCATTACCAAATGGTGAAATTAAAATTTTAGAAGTTTCAGAAATTATTAATGATAAATTAGTTTCTGCTTTTGTTTTAGGATCAGAGGAAGGATTGGCAATTGGACAAGAATTGCGTTCAAGAAACCAACCATATACAATTAAAATTTCTCCTAAAATTTTAGGTAGAGTTATTGATCCAGTTGGTAGAATTTTGGATGATCCTAAACATGGATTAGATGGAAAATATTATGCTCCATTGCAAGTTACAGAAACAAAACAAAAAGATAGATATAAAATTATTCCAAAAACAGAATTACTTGAAACAGGAATCAAAGTTATCGACTTATTAATTCCAATTGCAAAAGGTGGAAAAACAGGTCTATTAGGTGGTGCTGGAGTTGGAAAAACAGTTATTGTTCAAGAATTAATTAATACATTTATTAAACATCATGATGGTTTGTCTGTGTTTACAGGTATTGGGGAACGTATTCGTGAAGGTCATGAATTATGACAAGAAGCTAGAGAATTAGGATTTTTAGACAAAACAACATTTGTATTTGGGCAAATGAATGAAGCTCCTGGATTACGTTTAAGATCAGGATTTACAGGAGTTAAAATTGCTGAATATTTCAGAAATAACTTAGGTAAATCAGTTCTATTGTTTATTGATAACATTTTCCGTTATGTACAAGCCGGATCAGAACTTTCAACACTTCTAGAAAGAACACCTTCAACTGTTGGTTATCAACCAACACTTGTATCTGAAATGGGAAGATTACAAGAACGTATTAACTCATCATTAGATGGAGATATTACATCTATCCAAGCTATGTATATTCCAGCTGACGATTTCACAGATCCAGCTCCAGTTGCTACATTTGCTCACTTTGATTCAACAATTATTCTTTCAAGACAATTAGCAGCACAAGGAATTTATCCAGCTATTGATCCATTGGCCTCATCTTCAAAACTATTATCAATTAAGTTTACTTCAAAACGTCATATTCAAATCGCAAGAAACACAGCTCAAATTCTTAATAAATTAATTAAATTAGAAGAAATTATTAATGTTTTAGGATTTGATGCGTTAATTGAGTCTGATAAGCAAATTGTTGAAACAGGTAGAAGATTGAAAAAATTCATGACTCAACCATTTACAATTGCAGAAAAATTTACAGGAGTTGAGGGTAGATTTGTTAAATTAGAAGAAACATTAGATTCAGTTGAAGCAATTATTTCAGGACAATTTAATTACATTCCTGAATCAGCATTTGCTTATGTTGGTAGTCTATCAGAAGTTATTGAAAAATTCAATAAAACACAACAAGTAAATGTTCAAAATCAAACATCATTAAAATAACATTTTAGCTTTGAAAATATGTAAAAATCTCTCTAATAAAAGAGATTTTTATTACTTTTTAAACAAAAATGTAATGATAAAATTTTAATCATGAAGTTGAGCAAAAACAAAATTTCGTTATTGACTATTTCTTCAATATTATCTTTTATACCAATTTCAACTTTTGTTATTTCGTGTTCTTCTAAATCAACATCACCTTCAAGTTTAGAATTAGAACAGTTAGTTAAAGAACAAAAAATTGTTGTTGGAATTAAATCAAGTATAAAAATGTCAAAAAAAATTTTTGTTCAATATCAATCTAATTTAAAAGAAATGAACAAAATTTTAGAAATTCAAAAAAATGAGACAAATTATGAAATTACTATGGAATTACTCTCATCACCCATATACGATGAAAGTAAGAAGAAATTAAATTTTAATATTAAATTAGTCAATTTATCTAAACAAAATGAAGAATATATTTTTAACAAATCATTTGATTTTAATTTTTCAACTGAAAAAGAATTTGTTGCTAATGCAGCAAAAGAAATCAATCAATCAATAGAATTTAAAAAAGAATTTAAAAATGAAAGAATTATAGACTTGTTTAGAAAAACCAAAACTAACGAAGATTTTATTAATTGGTATATAGATATTGATAAAGCTTTGGAAAATGTTGTTGGATTAACATTTAAATTAAAAATACCTACTCAAACAACCTCGATTATTAAAAATGTTCCATTTATAAAATTTACATATGATTTATTTAATCAAGATGAAAAATTAGAAAACCCTACTGGGGCAATAGGTACACCTCAATTAAAAGTTGATAATGAGAATTTAAAAGACACATTTACTATTATTGATTATAAAGATCTAAACAATAAAAATTTAAATCTATCTTCAGAATTAGGAGAAATGTTTATAAGAGTTGATCAAGCTGATCAAATAATTGATTTAATTGAAATAAATTATGATTTTTCCAATAAAGGAATAGTTAATACGTTAGATTTGTCAATGTTTAAAGAAATAGTTTTTAATTCAAAATTTGGTAGTAATTTTATTAATCAAATCAAATTCAATAAAAAAGGAATAGTTAAAAATTTAGTTAGCGGAACATTTACTGGAAATGTTTTATCAGAAATTGAGTTACCAAAATTAGTAATTAACTATAATGCTGATTGTTTTGATTCAAATGTTAAAGTTATTGAAATAACTTCTATTGAAGATTTTAACAAATATTATAGAGATCAAAATTTATATTTAAATGAAATTCAAACCAAAGAAGAATTAGAAAATGTATTAAAGATAATTTCTAAATCTCAAAATAAATTAGAATTTAATAATGTGTATTTACCTACATTTTCTATATTATCTACTTTAAATATAAATTTTTTAAATGATTATCCTTTAACTTGTAATAAGATTATTTTTTATGATGAAAACTTTAATTATGAGTTTAAATGAAAACTAAGTTCGTGGGTAATTAAAGAAATTTATATTCCAAGTTGTATTATTCAAATATCGCAATCTAATTTACCATTTAATGTTCAAATAAATCGTGATTCAAATCCTGAAATCAAAAAATTAATTAATGGTAATACTTTTAATTATAAGAATATAGATATCAATATAAATGGATTATCTAAGAAACTTTGATCTATTAATATTTTTGATGTATTAAGTAATGAAGATTTGAATAGTATTTCTACTATTATTTTTGATGAAGACTTAAAAGATAATATTATTCCAAATTTGAATAATGATTTGTTTAATAATAAAAATATTATTTTTACTTCAAAAACTAAAAGAATTAATCCAATTTTTTATAAAATGATAAAACAAAATGCAAAATTAATTCAAAGAGATTCTGCTTTAACAGATGACATTCTTAATAGTAACAAACAATTTAATTTATTTAATTTTTATGAAAAATATAATATTAATAACAATCAAAACCTTAATGAATTTTTAGTTGGATATGAAGATCAAATCATATCTATAAATATGGATAAAGTATCTAAGATATTTAATTCAACATTTGCAGAATTAGATTGATCAGAAATAACAATTTTATTAGATTCGAATATTCAAGAGATTGAATCCAAAGCATTTCAAAATTCAAAAATTAAAATTGAACATAATAATTTTAATCCTATTAATATTGGCGATTGGGCTTTTGCAAATTCTAGTATAAGAGGAAATTTAAACTTAGAAAAATTAGAAAATTTGGGCGAATATAGTTTTTACTCTAGTAAAATTGAACAAGTAAATTTTTCAAGTAAAATTCAAATTATTCCTAGGTATGCTTTCTATTTGTGTAATAACTTAATAGATATCAATTTATCTAATATTACTAATATTAGTGAATATGCTTTTTATAATTGTTCTAAATTAAAAAATGTAGATTTAAATAAAACAAATGAAATAGGCAGATACGCTTTTTCTTCTTGTACTTCGTTAACTTTAATAAATCTATCCAATGTTATAAAATTAGGATCATTTGCTTTTAATAATTGTTTTAACTTAGAAAATATTAATTCAATAGAAAACACAAATGAAATTGGTGATAAAGTTTTTTATGGATGTAGAAAATTATCAACATCTATTTCTTTTAAAAACAATGTTATATTAGGTACTGAAATTTTTAATAATTGTTCTTCTTTAACTACAATTAATAATTTTAATTTTGATGAATATGATATTTATAAAAATCTCTTTGGTTCTTCAATTAATGTTATAGAAAATATACAAATTAACCAACATATATCTAATGAGGAATTATATAAAGTTATAGGGTACAATGCATCTACACAAATTTTAGATATGAGTTCAAAAGATTTAGAAAATAAAAAGATCATAAATTATTTATATTTATTTTTTAAAAATATAATTCATAACAACGAAAAATTTACTCTAAATGAATTAGTTTTGCCTAATCAAAGATCTATTAACGATATATTCAATAAAGTATTTTCGAATAATATAGTAATCAAAAAAATTACTTGAAATTCAAACGATAAATTAATGTCTAAATCTTTATCCAATACATTTAACAGAGCACAAATTTTATCTTTAGATGAAAATTTTTTTCAAGGTATGAATACAATTCCTGCTAATGTAATTGATAGTCAATATAAAAATTTAGATGTTAATTCATTTAATTTAGAAAGTGTTGAAAATGTAAGATCCGGAGCTTTTGTAAATTTACAAAATTCTGTTCAATTCAAAAACACTTATTCTATTAAAGTTATTGAATCAAGAGCATTTAATTCAAATTGCAATTTTGAAATCGGCATTGATGTTCAATTACAAGAAGACTCGTTTAAAGATGAAGGCATTGTTAATAATCCTAATTTTAATATTAGTAGAAAAAAAATTACTTCCAAAAATATTTATGATCAAAACACAAAAACATTAGATTTTTCTTCTGTTTTAGAAAAAGATTTATACAAATACCAAAATTTAAACAAATATTTTTTAGATGGAGATGTTAAACACTTAATATTACCTAAATTATTTAAGCTACCTGCAGATTACTTTAATGATTTAGGTATTGTAGAAACAATTGAATTTCAACACAGAAACCAAGTAATCCTAGAAAATGCTTTCAAAGGGACAACTATTTTAAATAAGCCTCATCAAACTCAAACACACGTTTTATTAGATTTAGATAATTTTTTTAGCGCTTAATATATATTACATATATATTAATCATCATTATTTAGTATAATTTATGGAGATTTTAATTATTTAAGGGGAAATTTATGGCGTTTATTGATAATGAAGAAGATAAAAAAGAAGAACAAAATGATAAAGATGATGATTCGAAGTATTATGGAAATACTGATGAATTAAAAGTTGTTTTTAAAGAAGAAAACGAAATTAAAAAAATAGTTGTTGAAGAAGATGAAGAAGTTATTCCTCAAAATAATGAGGAATATCAGGTTCAATCACAACTAATTGAAGAAGAAACAGAATTTTTAGCACCAATTAATGTTTCTCAAGAAATGAGAAAATCTTTTCTTGAATATGCTATGAGCGTTATTGTTTCTCGTGCTTTACCTGACGCTAGGGATGGTTTAAAACCTGTTCATCGTAGAATTTTGTATTCAATGTCAGAATTAGGAGTTACTTCATCAGATCCTTTTAAAAAGTCAGCTCGTATTGTTGGTGATGTTTTAGGGAAATATCATCCACATGGTGACACAGCAATTTATGAATCTATGGTTCGTATGGCACAAGATTTTTCATTGAGATATCCTTTAATTGACGGACATGGTAATTTTGGTTCAATTGATGGTGATGAAGCTGCTGCTATGCGTTATACTGAAGCTAGAATGTCAAAAATTGCTAATGAAATGATTGATGGATTAAAGAAAAATACAGTTGATTTTATTCCTAATTATGATGGTTCTGAACTAGAACCATTGGTTTTACCAGCGAGATTTCCTAATTTGTTAATTTCAGGTTCAGTTGGGATTGCTGTTGGTATGGCAACAAATATTCCGCCACATAATTTGGGAGAAGTTATTGATGGTGTTATAGCCCTTGCAAGAAAACCTGAAATTACTATTGAGGAATTAATGCAATATGTAAAAGGTCCAGATTTTCCAACGGGAGCAATGATTTTAGGGCGTAAAGGTATAGTAGATGCCTATACAACAGGGAGAGGTTCTATTGCTGTTAGATCCAAAACACATATTGAACTTTTAAAAAATGGAAAATCTAGAATTATTGTGACTGAAATTCCTTATGAAGTAAGAAAACCTTTAATGATTGAAAAAATTGCTAATTTAGTTAAAGAAAAAAAAGTTGAAGGTATTATTGATCTTAGAGATGAAACTTCAAGAAAAGGAATTCGTGTCGTAATTGAATTAAAGAAAAATGTTGTTCCTGAAGTTTTGTTAAATCAATTATTTAAATTAACTAATTTGCAAACAAATTATTCTGCAAATATGATAGCTTTAGTTAATAATGAACCTAAATTATTAAACCTTAAAGAAGCATTGGATGTTTATTTACAACATCAAATTAATGTTGTCTCAAGAAGAACACAATTTGATTTAGAAAAAGCTGAAGCTAGAGCTCATATTTTAGAAGGTTTAAAAATTGCTATTAGTAATATTGATGAAGTCATTAGAATTATAAGAAATTCTAAAACAGATGCTGAAGCACAAGAAAAAATGATGACTCAATTTGATCTTTCAGATAAACAAGCAAAAGCAATTACAGAAATGAGATTAGGAAGATTAACAGGTCTTGCTATTGAAAAAATGAATGAAGAGTTAGCAGAATTAAATAATTCAATTACTAACTTTAAACAAATTCTTTCTGATCGTTCAAAATTAATTCAATTAATTATTGATGAATTAACAATCATTAGAGACAAATATAGCGATGAAAGAAGAACTGAAATTGATATTAATAATTTTGGCGACATTTCTGATGAAGATTTAATTCCAGAAAAAAATATTTTGATTACTATGAGTGCAAAAGGATATGTAAAAAGAATTCCTTTAATTGAATATAAAGTTCAAAAAAGAGGTGGAGTTGGTTCTTCTACACAAACAACTTATAGTGATGATGATGTTGCAAAAATTATTTCTACAACTACACACACAGATTTATTAGTTTTCACTTCATATGGGAAAGTTTATCGCTTAAGAGCACATCAAATTCCAGAAATGTCAAAACAAGCCAAAGGAATTCCATTTTTAAATTTAATTCAAATTGAAAAAGATGAGCGTGTTGTTTCTTTACTTGCAACTAATTCGTATAATGAAGATGAATACTTAGTTACAGTAACCAAATTTGGTGTTATTAAAAGAACCCCAATTGTTCAATATCAAAGAATTAATCGTAATGGGAAAATTGCTTTAAGTATGCGTGAAGGTGATGAATTAATTAAAGCAATGAAAGTAAAAGAAAATGATGAAATTATCATTGGAGCTTCAAATGGTAAAGTTGTAAGATTTTCATTAGATCAAGTTAGACCAATGTCAAGAACTGCAACTGGTGTAACTGGAATGAGATTTGATGAAAATGAGAAAGCAAAAGTTATCGGTGCTTCAAACACATCTGAAGGGAATGTTGTATTATCAATTGGAGCAAATGGATTTGGTAAGAAAACAGAACTTAATGAATATAGACAAACAAAAAGAGGAGCAAAAGGAGTTAAGTCCATTAATGCTGATAAATCTGGTGCGCTTATTTATGTTGGTCTAGTAAATGGTAACGAAGATATTATGGTTGTAACAAACAAAGGTATTGCTATTAGGACTAGTTTGGAGACTGTTGCTGATAGTTCTAGATCAACCAAAGGAGTTAGAGTTATTCAAATCAAAGATAATTCAAAAATTCAATCAGTTGCAGTTTTAGATATAGAACAAATTGAAAAAGAAGTTGAACAAGAAATTACAAGAACACACGAATTATTATTACAAACATCAGATTCTTCAAACAATTTATCTGAAACTAAAAATATTGATAAAGATACTGAAGCGCAAGAATAAAGTATGAAAATTCTTTTAGCAGGCACTCCTAATTTTTCCGTTTCTACTTTTACTAAAATAATTGAAAATTTTGAAGTTGTAGGTTTAATAGCACAACCTAATAAACCTGTTGGCAGAAAACAAATACTAACCGAACCGCCTACAGTTATATTAGGAAAATATCATAAGCTTAAAATTTTTCAACCAGAAAGAATAAATGATATTTTTGAAGAATTAAAAATGCTAGATTTTGATGTTTTAATAACAATGGCTTATGGACAAATAATTCCTGAAAATATTTTAAAATTAGCAAAAAAAGGATCTTACAATATTCATGGATCTCTATTACCTAAATATCGTGGAGCTGCCCCAATTCAATACGCTTTAAATAACGGTGATACTGAAACAGGTATAACATTTATAGAAATGGTTACTAAAATGGACGCAGGAGACATTCTTTTTCAGGAAAAAATAAAAATTGAACCTGATGATAATTTAGATTCAATGTTAGAAAAATTATCAATTCTTTCATCTAAATATATTGTTGATTGATTAGATAAAATCGCTAATAATGATTTTCAAAAAAAACCACAAGAAGAATCTCTGGTTACATTCGCTCCAAAAATTACTAAAGATGATGAACAAATTATTTTTGACACTATGGATAGAACAATTAATAAAATCAGATCTTTATCTTCAGTTCCAGGAGCTTACATTATTTTAAATTCAAATAATCAAAGAATGAAAGTTTTTAAAGCTACAAAACAAGTAGTAAAAAATGCTCCAGAAATAAAGTGTTCTGATGGTTTCGTTTATGCTATTGAATTTCAATTAGCAGGAAAAAGAAAGGTTTTTCTAAAATAATGAAAACACAATGTATTATATTTGTTTTAAAAAATGATGAATTTTTTTTAATTGAAAATATCAACAAATTAGTAGAACTACAAACAGACTATGACTTATATTTTGTTACTCGTGAATCAAAAGATAGAACAAGTCAAATCTTAAAATTTAATCATTTTGTAAATATTGAATTATCTTATGATCCTGGTTATTATGAAGCATTAAAATCAGGATTTGAATTTATTAAAAATTTAAAATATCAAATTTGGATTGAATTTGGAGAATGTGGAAGAATTGAGTTAGATGAAATTAAGAGATTGAACGAAATTAACAAAGACTATAATTACGAAAAATCAGTTATTTTTGCTTCTAGATATATAAAAAACAAAAAGAATAAAAAAAGGAAACTTTATATTTGATTTTTAGTTAATATAAAGATTGCTGATCCTTACACAAGATTTAAAATTTATAATAGTTCTTCTTTTTTATTAATAAAAAATCTTTTTCATTGCAAAATTCATCCACAAGATTTTTTAAATCTCTTATACAAACAACAGGATTTTATTGAGGTGAGTACAAAATGTGAAAAAGAAAAATTTAGTGTAACTAATTTTTCTGAGAAATTTCAGCTTTTCATTTTTTCATTTTTAATTCTTCCTTTTATTAAAAAGTTTGGTCGTTACAAATAAGTAATCCATAATATAATTAGATATACAAAAAAAGGATAAAATGAATGGAATTACACACACTAAATTCTTTAATTAGAACAAACGAAGATGAAGTTGGTAAATGAACATCAATAGTTTTCCCAATTTTATTTATCACTTTTGCAATTATTTCTTGTGTTTGATTTTCTATTGCTTTTAGAAAAAAAACAATCAGAACAAAAACAACTGTTTTTTGAATTACAATAAATGTTATTTTTTTAGGTTTTTCAATTTATTTACTAATTATAAATTTTATTTGAATCTATAGAAATGATTTTCCATATCATAAGTACAATATTTTTGATTGAATCGGTAAAAATGCTTTTGGAATAGATAAAAATTCTTGAATTATATTGTTATTTATTCTATTAACATTTGTAAGTTTAGTTATTTCAATTAATATAACAATAAAATTTGATGAACAAAATAGAAAAATAAATGATTTAAATAGAAACTTAGCTATCTTAAAAGGCAAAATTGCAATTGATATTCACGAAATGAATTTTGATACATCAGAGCTTTCAGTTGAAGAATTAAAATTTTTACTAGAAGAACAACTAGCAAAAGAAAAAATGAAGTTAAAGTATAAAAATAAATTAGAAAGATTATCAGCAAAAAGTGATGATGTTGATGTGATAGTTGATACCAAAACATTACTTAACATTAAGCAAAATGATAATATAGATGAAAATAAAACACTGGAGTAAAGAGTTATGTCTAAACTAACAGAAAAAGATTTTATCGCTATGGCAAATAAGATTTATATTAATCCAAATAAAGATGTCTTAAATTATTTAAAACAAGAATATGAACAAATAAATTTTAGTTTACAAAAATTAAAAAAAATAAATATATCAGATGTTGAACCTTTGGTTAGAGTAGGATTACCTATTTCAGATTTAAGAGAAGATGAAGAAGATTTAAACATTGTAGCTAATAAAGAAAAAATTTTAATGAATGCAAGTGAAAATAATGGTGATTATATAGTAATAAAAAGGATAATAAAAGATGGAATTTAGTAATAAAGGAAATTTTGAACAAGCTTTATATGAATTAAAAAACGATAAAAATAATGCAGTTGCTTCTCTTTTTGATATTCAAAAAAAACAAGAAGGGAAATTAAATGGCGTTATTTTTACACTAAAAAATAATTATGCAAAAGATTTTGATTCAACAGATGCTTCTTCGAATATTTTGAAAAATTTTAATCCTTCCTATAATGCTACAATTTTGAATAAATTATTTAATCAAGGAGCAAGATTAATTGCAACAACTAATTTAGATGAATTTGGGTTAGGTGGCACAGGAGAATATTCTAATCGCGGATTAATTATGAATCCACTAGATAATAATTACTATGTTGGTGGTTCTTCTTCTGGAGCGGCTGCTACTTTTTCTAAAAATATAGGATTTGCTATTGGTTCTGATACTGGTGATTCAGTAAGATTACCAGCTTCTAACATAGGTGTTGTTGGTTTTAAACCATCTTATGGTGCTGTTTCAAGATATGGATTATTTGCTTATGCTTCATCTTTAGATACAGTAGCTTGATTTAGTCATAATGTTAATGACTCTATTTTATTAGCTCAAACTTTATATGGTAAAGATAAATACGATTTAACTTCGATATCAATTGATATAAAAAATATTGATTTAGAAAAACCAAAAAAAATAGCTTATTTAGATTGTTTTGAAAATGTGGAAGAGTATGTAAGTGATTCATATAAAAATTTAATTAAAAAGTTAGAAAATGAACAAATTCAGATAGAAAAAATAACTCCAAATAAAGATTTATTGAATGCAATTAAAATAGTTTATGAGGTTATTTCTTTTTCAGAAGCTTCATCTAATTTATCAAATTTAACTGGTGTTGGTTTTGGTGTTCGTAAAGAAGGAAAAGATTGAGAAGAAATTTTTCAAAACACAAGAACAAATGGATTTGGATTTATGGTTCAAAGACGTTTAGCTTTAGGTTCTTTTTATTTAGAAAAAGACAATCAAGAAGAATATTTTGTTAGAGCACAGAAAGTAAGAAGATTAATTAGCGATTGATTTAACAAAATTTATGATCAATACGATTTTCTAATTTATCCTTCTTCTCCATCAATAGCACCTAAAAAAAATGAAATTGAAAAAAAAGATTATCAATATATGTCTTATATCTTAACAGCATCAAATTTAGTAGGTAACCCTTCTTTAAATATGAAATTAGGAAAATATAACAAAATGCCTTTTAATGTTAGTATAGATTCAAAAATTTATACAGATAAAAAATTATTATCATATGGTTTATATTTAGAAAAAATATTAGGAGAAAATAATGATTAAGAATTTTGAACCAGTTATTGGAATTGAAATTCACTTAGAATTAAATACAAAAACTAAGATGTTTAGTGCAATTAAAAATGATTTTATTGGAGAACCCAATACTCTAATTTCTCCTATTGATTTAGGTTATCCTGGAACTTTACCAACAGTTAATAAAGAAGCAGTAGCAAAAGCAATAAAATTAGCAAAAGCATTAAATATGCAAATTGATTCAGAGTTACATTTTGATCGTAAAAATTATTATTATACCGATTTACCTAAAGGCTTTCAAATTACTCAACAATTTCGTCCTATAGGAAAAGACGGAAAAATAATTTTAGATTTAGATACTTATCAAAAAGAAATAAGAATTGAAAGAATTCATTTAGAAGAAGATACAGCAAGACAGCAACATAATAGTAATGAAACTTTAATAAATTACAATCGTGCTGGTGTTCCTTTAATTGAAATTGTTTCAAAACCTGATATTAGAACAAAAGAAGAAGCTATAAAATATGTTGATTCAATTAGACAAATTGCTATTTTTTTAGGAATATCTGATGCGATAATGGCTGAAGGATCTTTGCGAGCTGATATTAATTTGTCATTAAGAATGTTAGGTTCATCTAATTTTGGTAATAAAGTGGAAATTAAAAATTTAAATTCTTTGAATAACATAAAAAAAGCTATTGAATTTGAAATTGATTGACAAATTAAGAAAATAATTAATAATGAAGAAATCGCACAAGAAACAAAGAGATTTGATGAATCTTTAATGCAAACAGTTTCATTGAGATCAAAAACAGATGCAATTGATTATAAGTATTTTCCTGAACCTAATATACCAATTATTAAATTAAATAAAGATTGAGTTCAATCAATTCAAATCAATGAATTACCACATCAAATGAAACAAAGATTTTTATCTTTAAATGTTCCTGAAAATTTTGTTGATCAAATTATTAATAATATTGATTATGCAAAATTTATTGATGCAATTGATTATTATGATACTTTGACTAAAGTAAAAATTTTCTTTTCTGAAATTGTTCCATTAGAAAAAAAATTAGATAAAAAAATAAATAAATTGAATTTAAACCCTTCTAATTTAAAAAAATGTTTAGAATTATTAGAAAATGGTGATATTTCAGGAAAGCAACTAAAGCAAATTATTCCTCTACTTGTTGATTTAAATACTTCAGTTGAAGAATTAATTGAATCTAAAGGTTTAAAATTAATTTCGGATGAAAACATTATTAGTAATTGAATAAATCAAGTCAAAGCAGCAAATCCTAATTTATTGATTGATTATCAAACTCGTGAAGAAAATACAACTAAATTTATAGCCGGAGAAATTATGAAATTGTCTAAAGGACAAGCAAACCCTAAAGTTGTAATGAAATTGATAAAATCTATATTAGGAGAGAAAGATTAATTGAGAAGAAATAAAATTAAACAAGGATGAGATGCAGTTCCAATCAAAAAAAATAAATTTGAAAAAACAAAAATTTCTTGGACTGCTAAATATGAAATTAAATACATGAATGAAGATAATTTTATTTCTAAAATTATCAAATTTATTATTCGAATTTCATTATTATTTGCCTTTGATCGTAAAAATGTTACAAAATCAAAAATTAATCAAACAATAAATAGTACATATTACACATTATCATCAAGTAAATTTAAATTTATTCCTTCTTCAGTAGGATTTTACTTATTTTTATCTATAATTCCAATATTTGTTATTGTTATTTCAGTGATAGGAGCTATTAATTCTAGTTGGCGCGACTTTTTATTGAATGAAATTTTTCCACATTTAATTCCAGGAATTCAAGATATGTTTAACAAGCAAATTGATTTTAATGCAGGAGAGATTTTAGTTATTGTTATATTTATGACTTCTTCAATTTGGTTTGCTTCTAAAGGAATTAATAAATTTAGAGATTCTTTTACTGAATTATATTGATTTGAAGATCGACAAAATTTTATTATTAAAAGATTAAAATCTATTTTTATTGTTATTATGATTTCTTTGTATTTTTCAATAACAACAATTGCATTTGCTCCATTAATGTTATTGATTCAAAAATGAATTAATAACGATATTACGTATGAAATTTTATTTTATTTAATTTCATTTATTTATATTGTTATTTTTGGTTATATTGGAATTGGTTTATTATATAAATATATTTCTCCAATTAGATTAAAATGATCTTACTTAAACTTAGGAATTTTAACTTCATTAATTCCTATCGTTATTTTCTTGATGATTTTTTCTACAGTTTGCAAATATTTAAATTACGAAAAATTTGGTGCTATAGGTTCATTTTTATATTTAATGTTATTTATTCTTTATATATCTTATTTCTTGCATGCCGGAATCATCATTAACTCTTCATATTACAAAACAAATGTTTTACAAAATATTACTGCTAAAAAATCTTTAATTCCTAAAAAAATTATTACAATGTGTAAAAATATTTGATTGCGAATTAAATTTAATTTAAGAAATTAGTCATGTATTTTAAATTCGAGCTTAATTGTTGTTGCGTCTTTACAATCACTAGTAGCTGCAATTAAATATTTAAAACTTAAATTATTTTTATCTTCAATATTATTTTCAATCATTTTAGTATAAAGAAAAACATTGCCAACTTGCGTTCCATTGAGTGCAAAGTCATTTTTTATAACTTCGTTTAACTTACAAGTTAATGAAGATACTCCGCTATATATTTTTAATGTGTTTTGATTATATTCAATTCTATTAGTAATAATTTTTCCGTTTCTATTTTCTTGAAATATTAAACATTCAAATCCTTCATCTTCTTCTCTTTCTAATCTAGAAGTAAATTCAATAACGCCTTGCTCTTTTTTATTTTTATCAAATTGTGTTGATTTAAAAGTAATTTTCATTTATATTCCTAACCTTTTATAAATTTTTTCTTTACCAAATAAATAAATTGATTTAGCAAGTTCTGGACCATGTTCTAAATTAGTTGTAGCCAATCTAATAGGCATAAATAAATTTTTTCCGTTTTCTCTTGTAATTTCTTTAGTTTTATTGATTGCTTCTTGAATTTTTTCAATACTAAATTCAACTAAAGATAATTGATGAATAAATTCTTTAACGACTTTATTTGATTTATCTTTTAATGGTTCTAAATCTAGATTAAATATTTTTAAATTTTCTTGTAATTCTTTAATATTACTGCAACTTTGTTTATATGTATCTACAAAAATTTCTTTTCATTCATCATTAACATGAATATCAAAATTTAGTTTATTAATTAAATTTTGGTTATTTTCGTTTTTCATATATTGTTTTGAAAATCAATTCATTTTAGTAATATCGAATTTAGATGGTGATTTTGATAAACGTTTATAATCGAATATATTAACTAATTCTTCTTTTGACATTATTTCTTGGTTGTTGCCAGATGTTCAACCTAAAAGAGCTAGAAAATTAAAGATTGCTTGAGGAATATAACCATCGTTTTTATAATCTTCAATAAATTGTTTTAATGTTAAATCTCTTTTAGATAATTTTTTTCCTTCCATATTAGTAATAATCGTTAAATGTCCAAATTGAGGTGGTTCCCAATTTAATAAATCATAAATTATTAATTGTTTAGGTGTATTAGTAATATGTTCTTCCCCCCTTAAAACATGACTAATTTCCATATCATGATCATCAATTACAACAGCAAAATTATATGTTGGATATCCATCAGATTTTTTAATTACTCAATCACCAATTTCATCAGTATTAACACTAATTTTTCCTCTTACTAGATCATTTCAAGCATAATCCTTATTTTTAGGTAAGGATACCCTAACTGAATATTCTTTATTTTTAAATCTTTTATCTTTTTCTTCTTGAGATATTTTTAGTCAATTACGATCATAACGAAAAGAAATAATTCCTTTGGCTTCTTGTTCTTTTCTTTGCTGTTCTAGTTCTTCAGAGCTATCATAAGCTATATAAGCTTTATCTTCTTTAATTAATTGATTAATTATTTCATTATAACGATCCAATTTTTCTGATTGACGATATTTACCAAATTTTTCATTTGGTTTTAATGGAGATTCATCAGGAATTATTCCTAATCAAGCAAGATTATCTAATTGCGAAGATTCTCCGCCTTCAACATTTCGAGAAACATCTGTATCTTCTAAACGAAAGATAAATTTTCCATTATTATGTTTTGCAAATAAATAATTAAATAGAGCAGTTCTGGCGCCACCTATATGCAAGTATCCAGTTGGTGAAGGAGCGTATCTTGTTCTTATCTCTTTCATAGTGATTATATATTTTAAAGTATTTATTATTATTTGCAAAATTGTTTTATGCTAAAATTCCTTCTTTTTTATTATATATTTTGTCTAAAATAAACTTAATATTCTTTTTTATTGATATTTGATTTTTGTTTTCATAAAAATTAATTCATTTGTCATGATATTTGTTATACTCACTTTTTATTAATGGATTATTAAAATGATTATTTATAATTTTGTGGCAATAGTTAATTAAATACATGATAATTTTTGACGAATTTTTAAAAATGAAAGAATTGGAAGAACCAAATAATTCGATTTCAATTAGATTTGCATCATTGTATATTTGAATTGGAGTTTTAAATTTAAAATAATGAAAAGATAGTATACAGGATACCCATTACCTTTGGAATTTGTGCTAATTCCGTCTATAAATTCTAAAAATAAATTAATGTTTTTTCTGTTTCCTTCATTATTATTAAAATTACCACCTTTGTCTTCAATTCAAATTAATGAAATAAATAATAGATATGGAATATGTTCAATATTCAAATAAAATCATTCATGTCAAAATTCTTTATTTTTATAATAGGAATCTTTTTTGCTCCATTTGCCATTTTAAAATATATCTATTAAAAAAATCTATTTCTGTCATATATAATAACCTCACTTTTAATTATATAACTTTGATATAAAATAAAAAACGAAGTTAATTATGAGCAATTTTAAAATTGGAAAATCCGGAAAGAAAATATTTAGAATTAAGAACATTTTATTCAAAGAAAAAAGTGAAAATAATGATTTAGTTATAAAAATTTTAAATTTTTTAAATGATAAAAAATGTGTTTATGTGCCTAAAATTATTTTACAAGATACAGAATATTATCAATTAACTTATATTAAAGGTAAAACAATTAAAAAATTTAAACATTTGTCTAAATCTAGGATTAAACATCTTGCTTTTATTTTGAAATCATATTATGAAATAACAAAAGAAATATTAACTGAATATGAAATTCAAAATAATATAGGTTTTTGTCATGGAGATATTAATCCTCATAATTTAGTTTTTTATAAAAATAAAATAAAAGCAATAATAGATTGAGATGGAATATACAAAGGAAATATAAAAAATGATATTTACTTTGCAATTTGAACATGTGCTAATTTAGGATCTACAAAGATTAGTAATAAGAAAAAACAAAAATTAATTTTTACTTTCATAAATTCTTATAATGATCCAAATATTTTTATTAATTTTTGCGATCAGATGATTCTAATTATGAGAGATTATGCAAATAACCATAAAAATAGCGAACAAATTCAAAAATGATCTGTAGATTCTATTAATTGAATTCAAAAAAATAAAAAAGAAATCAATAAAAAAATTGGATAAATTTTGTTTTTTTTTTTTTTTTTTGTAAAATGAATTTTAAAAATGAATAAGTATAGCATGACGTTTTATAAATATTTAAAAACAGCAAATTGAAAATTGTTATTTGTTTTGTTTCTATTTCAATTGTTACCAACTGTTTATAAAACTGTAAGAATTTTCTTTTTAGGGGATATTCCAAGTGAAGATGCTATAAATATAGCATCTCAAATTTTATGATTGAGCATTTTATATGAAATAATTAATGAATCTATCATTATTCCTTTATTCTATATCTTTAATAATCTTAAAAAAGACAAAAATATTAAATCGTTTTATACTAATTTAATTATTAGTGTGTTTTTAATTTTTTTAATTTTTACAATTGTAATTTTTTTTAATGTAGATAATATTTTGAGTAGTTTACTAAATGATTCGAATTTAATAAACGAATCAGCAAAATATATAAAAATTGAAGTTTGAGGAATGTTATTTTATGGATTATTTTCTTTTTTATTTATAAGTGCTACTTCAATCAAATTACCAAATTATCGAATTGTTACATTTTGTTTGTCAATTCTGTATACATCATTAAATATTGTTTTTGATGTATTTTTAATTACAGAATTTAATTTTTCATTAAATTTAGGAGTTATTGGAATAGGATTTAGTTCTTTATTTTCATCTTTAATTTGTTCATTAATTTATTTATTTTATTTTTCATGTTTTAAATGAAATATTTTAACTACTAAAATATTTGTTAAAAACTTAAACTTTTTTATTAATCTTAAAAAATATTTATGATTATGATTTTTATCTGCGGTTGAAGTTACTATAAGAAATATAGTCTTTTATTTTATGGTATTACTTCCAATTAATCAATTAAATAATCAGGGAATATATTGAATAACAAATACTTTTATTTGAAATTGATTATTATTACCTGTTTCAACTTTTGCAATTTTTATAAAACAAACTTTTAATAAAAAAGAAAATTTAAAATATCAAATCTATTTTTATATTTTAATGATTACTTTAATTGTTGCATTATGATTAATTTTTATTCCCCTAAATCCTATATTTATTAAATATGTTTTAAATGTTCAAGATGATTTTTTACAAGTAAATAATTTGGTTCTAATTTTAATAGTATTTTATATACTTTTTGCTTATAGTCAAATAATAGATTCAATATTCATTAATCAAGGAAAAATTATTTATTATTTGATTCAAAGTTTAGTTGTTAATTTAACTGTTTATTCTATTTACTTTATATTATGAAAATTAAATTTATGAGAACCAAATTTAATAAACGTTTCAATAATGTTTGGTGTTGGATTATTAGTTCATTTTTTTGTTGATTTACTTATAGTTATTTGTATTAATATTAGAAAAATAAAAGGGTTTCTTAGATATTCATTACATAATCATTATGTGTAAAAATAAATTAATTGTTCTGAGTTAATTAGTACATTTTAAAAATATTTAACATATTACTAAATAGTAATATATAATAATGTTATTATGAAATATAAAATTGATCAAATATTTAAATTTTTATCTTGTAAAACTAAAAGACATATTATTATGCATTTATATGTTTGTGAATGTGATAGTTGCTCGGTGGATTGTTTATGTAAGCAATCAAATTCAAAACAAAGCAATGTGTCAAAACATTTAATTGATTTAAAAAAAGAAAATATAGTTAACTTCAAGAAAAAAGGCAAGATAATTCAATATTATTTAGAGAATGATTTTATTTCTAATTACCAAACATTATTAAATTTTATTTTAAAGAAAGACAATATTGTAAACAAATGTTGTTGTTCTATTAGTTAGGAGATTATTATGATTAGAAGATTTGATATATCTATTTCTTGTGCTTCATGTATTAAAAAAATTAATAAAGTTTTTAGTCAATATAAAGATATTAAATATTCAATAAATTTAATAGAAAAAATGTTAATCGTTGAAGCTGATGAAAACAAATATCCTAGTAATTTTATTATTGATTTAATTAATCAATCAGGTTATGTAGGAATGGAAATTTAATGATTAATAAAAAATACAAATTAATTTTTGAAGGAATTGTTTTTGTATTTTCAATGATTTGAATGATATTAAATTTTGCAACAAAGCAAAAATATCATTCTTATGTTGTTTCAATAATAATGTTTGTTTTATCTACTTTTTTAGTTTTTTATTTAGAAAGAGATTATTTTAAAACTTATAAACAAATTATAGGTTTTAACTTTACAATGGATTTTTTAATAGCAATTGCCACCCATATTACTTATTTATTTTCATTAATTTTTTCTATTATTAAAATAGCAGAAAATCATTCAATTCATGCCCTAGACATGGAATTTTGAGAGGTAGGTTTTTCTTTATCATTTTTTATTGGTATAGGTCATTACTTAGAAGATGCACTAAAAAGAAAAACATCTTTAGGAATTAAAGATTTATTGAAATTGCAACAAAAAGAAATTTTAATTTTAGACAAAAAAACCAACGAGTATTATAAAGAAAATTCAAAAAATGTTCAAGAAAATACAGTTATTAAAGTTCCTAAAGGATCTTCAATTCCAACTGATGGAATTTTACTTAGTGATCAAGTCGAAGTGGATTGTTCATCTTTATTAGGAGAATCTATTCCTAGAACTATTAAAAAGAATGAACAACTTTTTTCGGGCATGATTAATTTAAATGAAGTCTTAATTTATCGTTCAACTAAAAAAATGCAAGAATCAATGTTAAATAAAATTATTTTACAGTTAGAAAATATTTTAAAAAATAAATCTAATATTGAAAGAATATCAGAAAAAATAGTTAAGTTTTTTTTGCCAATTGTTCTTATTATTTCCTTAGCAACATTTTGTATTTGATTAGGTCTTGCTTATAATAACATTGGTTTAAAATTTGCTATTGCAAATCTTGAAAACATTGATAATCAAAATCCTTTTGTAGTTGCAATTTATCATAGTGTTGCTACATTAGTAATTGCTTGTCCTTGTGCTTTTGGAATAGCGGCCCCAGCAGCTATTTATTCTTCATCAGGTTTAGCAGCTAAAAATAAAATTTTATTTTCTTCTGCAAAAATTTATGAAGCAATCAATAAAATTAATTACTTAGCTTTTGATAAAACAGGCACACTGACAACAGGTAAAGTTAAAGTGATTGAACAAATTGGTTCAAATAAATATAATGATATTATTAGTGCGCTTACTATTAATTCTACTCATCCTTTATCAAAAGCAATTAATAATTATTTAAAAAATAAAAAAACTCAGAATCAATTTGTTATATTTAAGGAAGTTCCAGGAGTTGGAATTATTGCCAAAGAAAAAAATAAAGATTATTTTTTAGGTTCTTTAACTTACTCAAAGAATGAAAATTTTAAATTAGATGTAGATATAGAAAATTATAAAAATAATATAATGGTTGTATTTGCAATAAATAAAAAAATTGTTTCTGTTTTTGTTCTTAAAGACGAAATAAAAAAAGACGCCAAAAAAACAATTATGAAATTAAAAAAAATTGGTATTCAACCAATAATAATTTCAGGAGATCGTAAAGAAATTGTAGAAAATATTGCTAACGAATTAGAAATTGATAAATATTATTATGAACTTTTACCTATTGACAAACAAAAAATAGTAAATGAGTACAAAAACATTATTTTTGTTGGTGATGGAATTAATGATATTTTAGCTATTAAAGCTGCAACGATAGGCATTGCTTATTCTACAGGATCTGAAATAACCAATGCAATGGCTGATATTTCTATTCTAGAAACTAACTTAAATTCAGTTTATAAAGCTATTATACTATCTCAAAAAACAATAAAATTAATAAAACTAAATTTTGTTTGAGCTTCTTTATTTAATTTGATATGTATTCCTTTAGCAATTATAGGATTAGTACCTGCTTGATTAGGAGTTATTTTAATGACATCATCAACTTTATTACTCTTATGCAATACATTAATAACAAAACGCAAAAATGAAAAGTTTTTAACAAAAAATAGTTAATTTAAAATTCTTGTTTTTGATCATTTAATTCTTTTTTACATAAAAAACCAAAAATAATTATTGGGATAAAATAAAAGAAAAAACCTAAAATTCCACAAATTATTTTTTGTTGATCTAATTTTCTATTTTTATAATTTCTACAAAGAATTAGAATAGCATCAACAAACGACATAATTAAAGTAATTACATTCAATAAAAGCATTGCAGCTAAAAAAATATAAAAACCATTAAAAGGATCATTTGTGATAATGCCATTTTTATCTAGAATGTAGTCAATGCTATATCTAGATGTTAAAACGATAAAAGAAGCGACTAACAAAATAAAGGCAATCAGATAAAAAAAACCTCTTATCAAGTAGCCATTACTTTTTTTTCTTATATAAATACTACTATCCATAATTAGACGTTATATTATTTAAAAAACTATATTTTTCCTTGTTTTCTTAAAGTTCTAACTGTTTTAGCTGTAACTCTATAAGTAATTTTTTTTCCATTCTCGTTAATAGTTATTTTTTGTAAATTTAAATTAAATTTTCTTTTTGTTGCATTTAAAGCATGAGAACGATAATTTCCTGACATCGGTTTTCTTCCGGTTATTTGATCTACTCTTGCCATTTTTACCTCCATAACTTTTTAGTTTTTAGTACAGTAAGTCTAAAGTTTTTTAATTATACAATAAAATACTCGATATTGAATGTTATAAAACTTTAATTATTTGTTCTTAAATAATTTTCTAAGATTTTTTGTGCTGCAATAGCATCTTTTTTTTGCTTTTTTTTCTTATTTGATATATTCATTTCTTTCATAATTATTTTTGATTCTTTTGTTGTATATTTTTCGTCAACTAAAATTATTTGAATTTGAGAAAAGATTTTTTCTAATTTTGTTTTAAATTTCATAGTGAGTTTTCCAATATTGCTTAAAGAACCATCAATATTTTTTGTTAAACCTAAGATTATTTTTTCTATAGGTTGATATTCGTTCACAACTTTTTTAATTTCATTAATCAAAAAATCAAAATTTTCATAAAAGATTATTTTTAAAGGTTGAGAAATTATTTTTAAAGGATCTGATATTGCTAAACCACATTTTTTAGTACCAAAGTCTATAGCAAGTAATCTCATTTTATTTTTTTAAATAATCTAAGTTAATTTTTTCTTTTGAAACTCCTTGTCAGATTAGATTATTCCCCCCCCCCTTTAATTCAAAATTTTTTAGATGAATTTTAATAAATTCTAAAATATCATATTTTTTAGAAGTAATAATAACAAGAGATTTTTGATTTTCAAATTTAGATACACAAATAATGATTCCATCTTTAATTTTTTCTCTTGTTTGGATTGCAATATCTTTTAAATTAAAGTTATCTAGTTCGTTAATAAAAATAATTTTCTTATTATCTAAATAAAATTCTTGTAGTTCAAAATTATTGTAAGTTTTATTAGGTTCTTTCAATAATATTTTAGTTTCGTCGCTAATAGAATCTATTCAAGATTTAACTATTTCAATTTTAGATTCTAAGTCAATATCATCATTAAAGAATCCAAATTTTAATAATTCTCTTTTTGTTTCTTTGGTTTCGTATAAAGATTGATATTTTTTCATTAAAGAATCAAAAATTTCTTTATATTTTTTGAATTCGTTTTTTAAATATTGATTAACGAGAGCAAACGATGTAATTGCTCTTATACGATAAATTCCTGTTCCTTTTGATTCAACGCTTATTATTTTGAATGCTTCTAAATTTTTGGTAAAGTCAATGTGTGTTCCACCACATAAATCACTAGTAATTCCAGGAAATTCAACTATTCTAATATTTTTAGAATCAAAATATTCGCTTTCATCAATTGTCATTATTGCGCCCATTTTTTTAGCTTCATCTATAGTTGTTTCAATATATTTTCTTTCAATATTTTTGTTTATTACATCCCTAACGAATAATTCAATTTTTTTAACTTCTTCATTAGTTGGTTTATGGTTTAGAGGAAAATCAAATGTTAAACGATCTTGGTTATTATCAGAACCTAATTGATCTATTTCTTTTCCATAAATTTCTCTTAAAGCAGCAAATGTTAAATGAGTTGCTGAATGATTTCTCATTAAACCTAATCTTATGTTTGGATCAACAAAAACATCAATTGGTTTTGAAGAATCTATTTTTCCTTTTATTACATGAATATTATTATTATTTTTGTCTTTAAAAACATTTAAAAGTTTAATTTTATTCCTATTTTGAATTAAAAAACCTTGATCATTATGTTGTCCACCACTAGTTGCGTATAATGGAGTTTTTTCAAGTATCAAATATGATACTTCATTTTCATTCGCTTTTTGGATAATATTTTGTTCATCTAGTAAATATAGAATTTTTGCATTTTTTAGTTCTAAATGGTCATATCCAATAAAATCACTAACGTGTTTATCAATATAAGTTAAAGAATTAATTTGCTTATCAAATGTAATAATGTTGTTATTTGATTTTGATTTTTGTGAATGTTCTTCTTTTAATTTTGTTAATTTGTTAAAATCAAGACTAAATCCATTTTCAATAAGAATGTCATTTGTCATTTCAATCGGGAAACCGTAAGTTTCATACAATTTAAACGCAACATTTACATTAAATTGTTTATTAGTTGTGTTTTGCATCTCTTCTTCTAATATTTTTTTGCCTTGTTCAATTGTTTTTGAAAATGTTTCTTCTTCTTCTTCAATAATTTCTGCGACTTTGTTAACGTCTACTTTAAAAATTAACGAATCAACAACAATAGGGACTAACTTATATAAGAAGGTTTTATCTAATATATTTAATTTTTTACCAGCATAATAAGCTCTTCTAATTAATCTTCTGATAATATAGCCTCTTTGTGTATTAGAAGGTTTTTCGCCATCACTGATTGCATTAGTAATTGCCCTCATATGATCTGCAATTATTTTAAAATATTTATTAATTATTTCTTGTTCTAAATCTTTTTTAAAATAATTTTCAATATCATACTTATATGTAGTCATTTTTTCAACACTATGAATTATTGGTAAAAATAGGTCAGTATCAAAATTAGTTGGGCCATCTTGTAAAATAGATACAATTCTTTCTAGACCAGCTCCAGTATCGATATTTTTTTGGGCTAATTCTACATATTCATTATTGCCTAGATTATTGTATTGAGAAAATACGATATTTCATATTTCAATAAAACGGTCATTTTCAATATCTTTTGCAATTAATTCAGGACCTCCTTGATGATATTTTGGACCACGATCATAAAAAATTTCTGTATTTGGTCCACAAGGGCCAGAACCAACATCTCAGAAATTTAAATCTCTAGAACCTGGAATTAAATGATCTTTTTCATAACCTAAAGATATTCATTTATCTCTTACTTCCAAATCTTCTTCAAAATATGTAATATAAATTTTATTTTGATCTAAACCAAAAACTTGTGTAACAACTTCATGAGCAAATTCAATTGCTTCTTTTTTGAAATAATCACCAATCGAAAAATTTCCTAGCATTTCAAAAAAAGTATGATGTCTTGCTGTTACGCCCACATTTTCAATATCATTAGTTCTAATAGATTTTTGCGAATTAGTTATTCGACTACAAGGCGGTTTCTTTTTTCCGGAAAAATAATCTTTTAAGGTTGCAACTCCAGAATTAATTCAAAGTAATGAAGGATCTTTGTAAGGTATTAAAGATTTTGATTCAACGAAAAGATGTCCTTTTGAAACAAAATAATCTATTCAAGCTTGTCTAATTTCTTTTGAACTTTTCATAAAACAAAATATGTAAATATTTTAAAACATTAAATTAGATTTTTTATTTTATACTGAAAAAACTAGTTGACCAAAATTAAAATTCTATTTTAATCGTAAGTTAAATTTATTGTTTTTCAATGGTTTTTGATATGTTCAAAAAATATTTATTTTAGTTTGATGTATTATGTTTATTCTCTTCATTATTATTATTGTTGTTTTCTTTATTTTGTAAAGAATCGTTGTTTAATAAAGTGTTTGAAGCTATTGAACCAAATACGATTGCAGAAATAGGCCCTAAAATGACGAAACAAAAGATACCTCATATAATTTTTTGATCTTCTAGTTCTTTGTTTTTTCAATTAGTAGATAGAATTTTAATTCCACATATGATGTCTAGAATAAATGTTACAATTGCGCCAATTAAAGTGAAAAATAATATTAATCCAATAATTCCTTTTTTCTTAATTCCTTTTGCTTGCTCTAATAAATCCATAGATATGTGCCCCTTTGTACATATAAGCTAACAAAATCTTATCATACATTAAGTCGTCAATAATATCCTTGTCTTGTATTTAAATTGTAAATTATTGTTTTTTTAAAAAAATGAAATGGTTTTTAAAGAATTTAATAAAAAATGTTAAAATGAAATTAACTTAAAAGTTAATGTTTATTTTTTATTTCAAATAATTTCTAAAAAAGGAGCTTAAGTTTTATGAATAATCAAGCCACAAGATTTTTTGGTTTAGGTGGTTTTCAAGAAATAGGAAAATCTACTTGTGTCATTGAACATGATGATCAAATCTTTATTGTAGATGCAGGAATTCAATTTGCTAATGGTTCTTTAACAGGAATTAAAGGTATTATTCCTGATTACCAATACTTAATTGATAATCAAAAAAAAATCCAAGGCCTTTTTTTAACTCATGGTCACGAAGACCATATGGGTGGAATTGTTTATTTAGTACAAAATTGTGATATCAAAAGAATAGTTGCTCCTCCAGTAGGCATTCAGTATTTAAAATTTAAATTTGAAGAAAGAAAAATTAAAACATCTAGTATAGAATGAATTGAAATTAACAAAGATTTAGTTTTGAATTTTGGAGATATGAAAGTCGATTTTTGATCAGCTCAACATTCGATACCAGATGCTTTTGGAATAAGATTTTCTAATCGCAATGGATCAATGCTTTTTACAGGTGATTTTAGAATTGACTATACACCAATAGGTTCTTATACTGATTTTGATAAATTAAAAAAAATTGGTGAAGAAAATCTTACAGTTCTTTTTTCAGATTCAACTAATGCTATGAGACCTTATCATTCACCTAGTGAAAAAGATATTTTAAAAGCAATTAGAGAATATATGGAACAAGCACCTAAAAAAATCATTATTACTGTATTTGCTTCAAATATGTCTAGAATTTGCGCAATCATTAAAATTGCACAAGAAATGAATAAAAAAGTTATTGCTTTTGGTCGTTCAATGGTGAATGGTATTAATATTGCTAGACAATTAGGACATATTGATGTTGATGATTCTGTTTTTATTGACAAAAAACAAATATCAAAATATGATGATAATGAATTATTGATTTTAACCACAGGCTCTCAAGGCGAACCACTTGCTGGATTAGCAAAAATGGCAGAAGGGAAACATCCACATGTTACCATTAAACATAATGATTTAATTATATTTTCATCTTCACCTATACCAGGAAATCGAATAAAAATAGAATTATTAATCAACGATTTATACAAACTAGGAGCAAATATTAAAGAAAATAAAATTGATGGATATCTACATACTTCAGGACACGCTTATCAAGAAGAACATAAAAAAATTTTTGAATTAACAAAACCAACTTATTTTTTTCCATATCACGGAGAATTTAGAATGTCTGTTGTACATGGACAAACAGCAATTAAATCGGGTGTTGATCCAAACAACGTTATTATTGCAAAACATGGTGAAGTTTATGAGATGTTAAATCATAAAATTTATAAAACTAATAAAGTAATTGAATCAAGTCCAATTTATATTGATGGCGAAATTGCTTCAGTTAAAAATACTAAGTTAATTAATGAAAGAGAACAACTTGGAGAGAATGGTTTTGTCTATGTTTCTATGCTTATAGATAAAGAAAAAAATGAAATTGTTGGTCGAGCAAAAATAATTACAAGAGGAACAATATATGTTAAGTCTTCGACAGATATTATTTCTGAAATTAGAAAATTAGTTCACGGAGCTGTTCTATACAAAATTAAAAACTCTGATGATTGAACATCAGCAAAATTAAAAAAACTAATTCAAGAAAGAGTAAAACCTTACTTTTATAAAACTAAAAGAAGAAGTCCATACGTTGTAGTTTCTATTCAATATGTTGACAATCTTAAATACTTAGAAGATAAAAATGTAAATGAAGTTAATGCTTAATTTTATTTATTCAAAAATAATCAAATTTTTTATTGGAAATGATGGGTTTTTTTTGTCAATCAAAACCATATCTTTTATTTAAAAAAACATTTCATTCTTTAAAAATATAAGTATAACTATCATTTCAATTTATTTGTTCTCTTTCCATAGTTATAGAAGGAATTCAATTTTTATTAATATTGTCGCTAAAAGAATCGATTATAAAATAACCTCTATATTCATCATCATAAATATTTGAACATACTTCTTGTCAAGTTAAAGGACTTCAGAATAAATTCAAAAAACTATAAAAAGTTCTTTTTATAGAATTCAAAAAACCTTTTAATTCTTTGTTTGAAGATTTGTAAAAACCTATTTTTTGTCTTATCAAATTTTTAATAGAATAATACTTTTCAGTTTTTTTAATATTTGCTTTTATTAGTAGATTAATTTTGATAACTTCATTTAATTCTTTTTCAAAATAAAAAGGATTAGTAAAAAAGTAGTTATTTTTTGTTGTTGAATCAATAATATTGTCATGAAAAAAAAATAGTAATTTTTTATATGAATCAACAGTCATAAAAACCTCAATTATATTTTTTTGACTGTAATTTTTTTTACTTTGATAATCTAACAAAGATAAACCACTTAGTGAATATCAAATATTATTTTTATTACATTTTTCGTTGAAAGAGTTTAAAATGGATAAATTATTTTGTTTAGGTTCCATGACACAAATTATATACAAGTTTAAGTTAAGAGATAAAAAGGAACATTAAATAGAATTTTATTATTTAGTTACAAATTTTGTACTTTTGTTATCATTTTATTCAATCTTTAATTGACTAAAATTTATAGTAAAATTAAATCATTGTTTTGATTATGGAGGAATATGTCTAGAAAAGAAAAAAAAGATAAAAAACGGAAAGTTAATTCCTCATTTTTTTCAAACTTAAATACTGATAGTACTATTGAATATGGTTTTGCTGAAAAAAATCCAAAGTCAAAATGAACCAAGTGAATAATTGCGGGATTAGTTCTAGGAGCTACAGCTACTGGAATTGCAGTACCTTGAGCGTTATCTTCATGTACTTTATCTTTAACTTTGCCTTATTCAGATAGAGAGGTTATGTATCGTTATTTTGATCCAATAACAAAAGAATGAGTTAATGTAACATATAAAGAATTTAAATCACGTATTGACAAAATTCAAATGACTACATCTATTTTTGATAAATGAGATGATGTTTTTTATAAAACAGTTTTAGAAGAACTGTATCGTGAAGAAAGAAATGCATTTTTAAAATTCAAAGCTATTTACGAAAAATTACATAAAGGAGATAAAGATTTAAAAGTAGAAGATTTTGGTGCTGATTTATCAATATCTTTTAAAGAAATTGAAAAAAATCAAAAAACAATTTTAAATGAAAATAAAAAAGCATTTCAAAAAGCTACTGAAAATGATAGTAATTGGTTAGAAAAGTGAATTAAAGAATTACAAACAAATTCAATTTATGGTCCACAATTGGCAGAAGAAGGATCTACCAATGTAAGTGTTTTAGAAGAAAAAGCTCTTGCTTATATGGTAAGCAAACAAATTAAAAATTCAGCATTAGCTAGATATAAAGGTGTATCAATTTCGCAAAATAGTTGAAATTGAATTGATTTAAATTTTGCAAATCGATTACCTTCATCTTTAGACTCTACTAACGAATTTGTTAAATGTAAAGAAGAACAAAAAGATGGAACAGAAAGAGATGTTTCATTAACAGAGCAAGAAGCTCAAAGAATTTGAAAATCTTATTTGAATAATATTGAACTAGATGTTAACGGTAATTTAAGTAATCCTGGCGCTAATGTTGTTCAACCTAAAAAAACAGATACAACAGACGAAAGTAAGAAGAAAATTGTTGTATTCGAAACAAAATCTTATTCAACTGAATATAGAAATCCAATAAGCAACAATAATTTAACAAGTTTAATTAAAAACAACTATAAACTTAGTTTAATTTCTTCGTTTACGCTAACAGGGTTAACGCCCGGAGAAAAAAATGCCTCCCCTTTTATTTTTACTTCAGATTTTTTAAAGAATTTATTTAAAGTAGAAATTAAATACGGAAATGAATCTTTATTTGTTCCAATGAGTAGATTGTCTAATTTTAAAGGAGCAAATTTAATAAACACATCTAGAAATGAAAATAATGATAATACTAAATCAAACGATTTAGATAACTTGTTAATTAAAAAATTAAGTGGACAAGACACTTCTAATTTAGGTTCTTCAAAACTTGTTGAAACATCAAGTTTATTTACTGCGTCTTCAGATTCAAACAATGGTTCAGACAGTAACGAAGATAGCGGATCTAGTAGTAAAAGTACTAGAGATGATTCTTCTTCATCTTCTTCATTAAATATGTTTTATATTTCAGCTTTAACTTCTTCATCAAATGGTTATAATGGAACAAATAACGATTTATTTTCTATAAATCAAAATAATCCTTTTAGTGAGTTTATGAAAATTCTATTTTCTATAAATGATAGAAATGAAATTGATTTATCATCTACTGTTACAGGAAATAAAAATACAGAGCAAAATTGAAATAATTTAAGCTATGGTTCATTACAAGTTAGCTACAGTTTAGGTTCATTTATTAAACATTTAAAAAATAACTTGAATGCTGCTGATTTTACTTACAAAAATACAATAAGTGTAGATGCATTCAATACCCAGCTTGATAACTTAATTAGTTCTCTAGGAACTGAAGATTTAATTTTTTTGGGAAAAATATTCAATTCTATTATGATAGGTAATGCTAGTGATATTAATGGAATAAAAATGAATTATTCAGATAACGAACATTTTATTAATCAAGTTGGTTATTGAACATTATATCAATTGTCGGCTCCTGAACAACAAAACGGCAATATTGGGACTTACATGTATGTTTCTTCATCTGAAATTAAAATATTTTCAAAAAGTTTTTCCGAACCACAATTAGAAGATTTTCAAAAAATGGCAATTAATGATTTGTATAAATATGCAGATAATTCATCATCAAGTGAAGAATCTACAACAATTAACATGTACTATGATACTCCTTCGATATTTGCAAAATTAGATAATCCAAACTTAATAGTTATTAATTTATTGGATCCTAAAGGACAAAATACTAATGAATTAGTAAGGTTATTTGGTGAAGGAATTTTAGATATATTGAAGAAAGATGGAAAAGAACATACACCTGAAATAATAGAAGGAATTATAAAAGATTTTTATAACTATGCCAGAAATGAATTCTATTTATCAAATGATGAAGCAAAAGGCAAAATAGTATCCAATATTTGAAATAGTTTAAAAACTATTGTTGATTCAAAAAGAGTTTATGATTTTGCAACTATTCAGGATGTAAACCAAGTGAATCAAGCAGCATTTCAGACTCAACTCAAATACAAAGATCAATCTTTAGCTATTGGTCAAAATGCAATTGAAAATCTATTTATTACTAATCTACAAAAAATTTTATCTCCTAGCACAAACATAAAAAAAATAATGAAAGGTAATTATGAAAAGTAGATTTAAAAAAATATGAATAACATCAAGTATTTCTTCTTTGGCTTTTATTACACCTTTTGTAGTTACTTCTTGTTCAGATTTACCTAAAGGTGATATTAGCAAACAAGAACAAACAACAGCACTTGAATCAGAAGCAGCTAAAATAACAATACTAGATAGTTGATTGACCACTACTTATACTGCTTTATATACAACAAATATAAAACCAAATTCTTCAGATTTGGATAAAGAAAAAATTACAAATTCATTTAGATATTATCTTGATTATTTAAAATGGCCAGAAAGCGAAACAGGTAAATTGGTGGGATCTGAAACAACTGTTTCTTTTGCTATTGACGAAAATCTTTTGTCCAATGAAGAAAAAAATAAATTTGTAAAAAATATAGAAGAAGCATATAAGTTTTATGTTTCTTTCATGTCAATTGTTCAGTCTTCTTCAAGTGAAGGTAGTGATTCAAATTCTTCAATACAACCTAAGGTGTATTTTCAAATAAAAGCAACTGAATGAAAAAAAAATAAATATAATGTTTGAGCGCCAATTGAATCTGACACAGGCAAATCATTAACTATTACTGATTTTAATCCTAGTTTAAGTTATACAGGATGTAGTGAAGATGGCAATCTTATTAAGGATGATTTTAAAATTTTAATGTCAACAAGAGGAACTTTAGTATATCAAAATGTAATGAAATTACTACTATCAGAAATGTATTTTTTACATGCAACCGAAGATCAAATTAAAAATGGAACCAACTTTAATAAGATGACTAAAAATCCTTCTAGTGTGAATTATATTAATACAATGTCATTTGTTGATCATTCAACTTCTGAAATAAGTAAGTTTAATACATTTTTACTAAAAAAATATATGGTAGAAAAATCTCCAACTTTTAAATGATCTTATTCAAGTGATGATTATACTACTTCAGTTAGCACATCAGGACTTGTTTCAACAATCAATCAATTTAATAATTTAAGTACAACTTTAGATACAAAATTATCTAATACAATTGTTCCAAATTCAAATGAGATAGGAGCAATAAATAATCTTTCAAATTTAGAAGCATATAATAAATTTGAGATAAATTCTGAGTCGAGTTCAGAAACTGAATTAACAGAAGATTTAGCTAATGATATAGATTCAATAAAATTGTTTGGTTCATCAAAGATAGGCTTATTGGATACTAAAACAAATAAATTATTTACATTTAGTGAGTTTGAAGCAATTAAAGGAGCAATAGATCATAATAGTAAGAATTCAAATAAACTATCACTACCTAGCATTAATGTTAAAGAAGAAAGTAAAAATAAAAATTCTTATTCATTATTAATCGGAGATTTAAAAGTTGCTTGAAATGATGTAACAGTGGAACCGACTAATAATAATGAGTTTAAAAACGAAAGCAACGGCATTATTCAAACATTAATAATTAATTCGATTGGTTATAAACCTTCTGAAACAAATACGCAGAAAGTAACTATTTCATTTACTTATAAATACAAAATAAATGCTGAAGCAGAAAAAAGTTTTGATTATAGTTTTGTTTTAGAAAATTGATCACAAAAAGAACAAGATCAAAATAATATTCTTTCAAAAGGTTATCTTTTTAGTGGAGATCCAAATAAAGTTGGAATTGAAATATTTGACACAAGTGATGGGAGTATTAAACCCAAAGGAGTTACATATTATTTAAGAGCGTTGCCTATTTTTGAAAAATTTGCTGATAATGGACAAATTTATATAGGTAAAAATTGATATATGAGAGGACAATTTACATTTAAAAATACACCTTGAAATACAGAAGAAGAACAAAGAAAATTAATCTATTTCTTTTTACTTTCAGACTCAAGCTTATTTAACTCAATAAAAGATTTTTATTTATTTAATAATTTTAATGTTGAGGGTGATGTTAGTGAATTAACTTCTCAAATTTCATCTTTAGGTTTATCCAAAAAAACAAATGACGATCGTAAGAATGCAGGTATTATTTAATGGAAACAATATTTTCAAAAATAATTAACAAAGAAGTGACAGCAAAAATTTTGTTTGAAAACAAAAAAGTTATTGCTTTTTATGACATAAACCCAAAAACAGAAGGTCATTTTTTAGTTATACCTAAAAATTATTCAAGAAATTTGAAAACAATTAAGGAAAAAGATATGTCTTATTTATTTAAAATAGCACGGAAATTAGCTTTAAAAGAAATTAAAAAATTGGGTGTTGATGGATTTAGATTAATTGTAAATAACGAAGCTTCGTCAAAACAAGTAATTTTTCATACTCATATTCACATTATTCCAAGTGAAAAATTAAATAAATAGAGGTAGAGAATGAAACAATATAAAAAATATAGTGATGTTCCTAAAAAATATCGTTTTGATTTAGATTCTCTTTTAAATGGATTAACTATTGAAGAATTAATAGAAAAATTATTTAAGGAATTAGATAAAAATTTAAAAGTAAAAGATAGTAAATACGAAAATTCGCAAACATATTTAAAATATCTAAAAGATCAAGAGAAAATAACTGTTTTATTTAATAGAGTGTCGAATTATATTTCTAACAATTTATCAATTAATGTAATTGACAAAAAAAATAATCAATTAAATGAAGATTTAAATTTTAGATTTTTTAATTACCAAAAAAAATTAGGTTCAGAAACAAATCGAATTTTTAAAAATGAAAAAAAATTAAAAGAATGAATTCAATTGGATGAATTTAAAAATTTTAAAAAAGATATACAATTTACGCTAACCAAAAAAAAACATAAATTTGAAAATAATATTGAAGAATTTATAAAAAGAATTTCAAGAGCTGAAATAAGTGCTTATGAAGTTTTTTCCATTATTACAAATAGTGAATTAAATTACGACTATGCAATCAGTTCTAAAAATAAAAAAATTAAAATAACTCCTGCTAATCGTATGCAACTTATGTTAAATAAAGATGAGCAAATAAGAAAAACAACTCAAAAAAAATGAATAAATGCTTATTTGCAACATAAAAATTCTTTGGCTTCTCTTTTATATCAGCATATTAAGAATATTTCAACTTGAGCTCTAGAGAGAAAGTATAAATCGTCTATTGAATCATTAATTGACGAAGACAAAGTGGATATTAGGTTGTTAGAGACATTCTATCGTTCTGTAAAGAACAATATTAATCTTTTTAACAAATTTAAAAAAGTTCATAAGAAATTTTTTGAAATTAAGTATCGCAAAAAATTTCAATCATGAGACATATATTTACCACTAGTTAAAATTCAAGAAAATTATTCTATAGAAGAAAGTCAAAATATTGTTTTGGAAGCATTAAAACCTTTGGGCGAAGAATATTTATTAATTGTTAATAAAATGTTTAAAGAAAATTGAATCGACTATTGTATTGTTGATAATAAGAGATCAGGAGCATATTCTATTGGATCAACATATGGAATTGACAAGAAATTTATTTTAATGAATCATGATGGTAAATTAAATTCAATTTCAACTTTAGCTCATGAAATAGGTCATTCTCTTCATTCTTATTTTTCAGATAATTCACAACCTTATAATTTATCTCAATACCCAATATTTTTAGCTGAAATTGCTTCTATTTTTAATGAATTAATGTTAAATGATTATTTAGTAAAAAATACAAATAATGACGAACTTAAGTTCTATTTAATTTCTGAAGCTATTAATGAATTTGAAGCAACTGTTAGAAGACAAACCATGTGATCAGAATATGAGTTTGAAATATATAATCGTATTGATAAAGGTGAAGCTTTATCAACGTTTGATGCTTTAAAAGAAGTTTATAAAAATGTTGCAAAACAATATTCTTCATCTGAAAATAAATTTAAAAAAGATGAAGATTTATATGCTGCTATAATGGTTCCTCATTTTTATTATGATTTTTATGTTTATAAGTATGCAATTGGTTATTTGGTAGCAAATTATTTTTTTCAACAATACAAAAAACAAGGTAAAAATGTACTTAAAAACTATATTGACAATTTTTTAAGAAAAGGTGACTCTCAATGACCTATTGATTTATTAAAAGAAGCAGGTATTGACTTGTACGATGAAAACTTTTATAATGATGCATTTCAAGAATTAGATGAAAAAATTAATGAATACATTAGACTAGGTAAAAAAATTTTCTAATATTTTTATTATCAATTTTGAATTATAAAAAATAGCATTAAGATTTATTAAAGTAAAGTTTTGTTTTATAATTAACAAACTGTGTCAACAAAGAAAAATTATGTAGTTAATGCTCAAATAGGTTCTATTCACAAAATTGCTCTAAACGATTTTTTAGTCGTTCTCAAACTTATGAAATTAAATTAACAAAAATTGATCACAAATCTGGAAAATATGAAGGATTATTTAGTGGTAGAATAAAATCTGTGAGTTATTCAAAAGATTTTGAAGATAAAGTTTTGGATTTTATGAACAAACAAAATAAATTTAATGATGCTGTTTTTGATTTTATGAAAGAACAAAAAGAATTTAATAAAGAAATTCGAACAGATATTAAAGATATTAAATCTAGATTAGATGTTCTTGAATCATTTCATAGAGATGATTTTAAAAAGATGAAGAAAAGTAAATAAATTATTCTTTTATTTTATAAACAAAATTTATTTGGAAATATTAAATATTTTTATTTTTGTAAGAATAATCTGATTATTTGTTGAGAAACACAAGTTTAATGATTTGCACTTCAAACAAAAAAAAAAAAAAAACGAAAAGTTTTAGATAGAATATTATAAATAATTTTGTAAGAATACTAAGTGCTGGTAGAATTAAAGATTTTTATATAAAAATAAAGGATGAAATATTATGGAATCAAAAATAAAAAAAATTTCAATTGTTGTTTATTGTAATGGTGATTTCCAAAAAACTAAGCAAACACTATATTCATTAATTGATCAAAATATAAGTCATTTATTTTTTGATGTTTTTATATTAAGTGATAATGCAAATAAAAATTTTTCTCAAAAATTAAATGATTTTATTAAAAAAGAAGAATTAATTAATTATCATATTTTCTCTTTTGATTATTGAACAGGACTACCACTTACTTTTAGCTTCTTACTAAAAAACAATATTATTAAAACAACTTATACAACTATTGTGAAATCTGGAGATACACTAGCAGATGGTTGACTAGAATACTTTTTAAATAATTTATATCCAATGAAATATGATCTGTATATGACAGATTTAAAAGATGAATTATATATCCCAAAAGATAACATAGAAAACGATGGAAAAGATTTTAGTATTTCAAAATCAAGAATAATTATTACTCCAACACCTTCAGGAGAACTAAGTCAAAATGAAGCAATTTGCACCAAACCAATACTGTTAGGGAAAATTTGAAAAACTAAAAATATCAGAAATATTAAATTAGATAATGACAGAATCTTGTATCAAGATATTTTTATGTACATACAAATGATTTTGTTTAGTCAAAAAATTTGGTATGAAAATAAATATTCAGGAACAGTTAGAAGAAAACCATTATTCCCAAAAACAATGGATCCAAAAAGAATTGAATTATTTTCAATTACATTAAATAAAATGATTTCTAGACATCCGTTTGTCAATGGTCATGTTCTTCAATTACTAGCACTTGCTCTTGAAAAAACACAAAAAGAAAATCAAAAGTTATATCTACTATCTAATTACAAATATTTACAAGATAATTTTGAGATAGTTCCAATCTATAACTTATCAAAAAGAAAGGTGGTAAAACTAACAAAACCATTTGTAGAACAAGGTGAAATAAAAGTTGAATAAAAAAACTTTTTTGTTAAAATTTTATGGGTATTTTTAATGTGATCATTTTTATAAATGTACAATCAAGGAGAAAAGATAATGCACTTGTCTAAAAAAACAAAAACAATTTTAGCTTGAACTATTCCATCAGCAGTTTTAATTGCTGGTGCCACTATTTCAGTTCCTTTTGTTGTTATTAATGAAAATAATAAGTATGATACTTTGAATAAGGCTCAAGATTTTACTCCACTTTCTTTTAATCAGATTTCTTCAGACGAAAATTTAAATAATAGCGTTAATCCAAGTAATTATGATATTAAATATTTTGTTTACAAAATATGTCTTTCAAACGAACTAATAAATAATGTTTTTTCTTTTGCTAAAGAAGGACTGGTAAATATTGGTAATGGTTGAAAAGATACATCTAATGATGTTGTTTATCGTATAGTTAATGTAAATATTCTAGAAAATGAAGAAGGATTTGTTGTACAAGATAATAACTATGTTTTTACATTAGAAATTAAAAAAGAATATAAAAACTCAAGTAGAACATATACAAAAGAAATTACAATACCTACTTCTTCATTTGCTTCAGTTGAAAATTCCAAGAAAAATTTTGTAACTAATGCATCAAAATCATTAAATTCATTGCTAATGTCTCAAGATATCAAATTTTTTGTTGAAGATGCAGAGATTCAATCAATTGATAGAATCGATAATAGTAATGATTTAAATATTAAAACTTCAGGTTCTCTGGCTACTTCTTTTAGAAAAATTGATGCAAATAACCAAGTAAAATATTTATCAAACAATAGTGAATTTGAATATCTTTTAGGTGATAAAGTTTCTTTCTCAACACCAATCAATGAAAATGGCACAAAGTTGGTAATAAATAGTGAAGATGCATATAAGTTTAATTCAAATGGTGAATTTGATACAACAACACAATTATTTACATTTTTAAAATCTCAACAAGCAGCAGGACATTTGACATATTTACCGGAACTAAGTAAAGAAGAAACAAGAACTTTATCTAAAGCTGATCAGATTGATAAACAAATTCAAAAATTAATTTTCGATCCAGAGAATACAACTTATATTGTTAAAGATGGCAAAAAAATTCCTCCTGCAAATTATCAAGCAGTAGTTACTAAAGTAGAATTAGGTGAGGATGCTTACACTTATTTAGTAGCTTGATCAAATATCTTTACTGTATCAGGTTCAATCGTTGATAATGCTTCTGAATTAGAACTTAAAGTAAACCCTCATCCCGATGGTACACAATTGACATGAGAAGAATTACAGCAACCAGCAAACTTTAGTTATATTAGTACAATTCAAAAACCACAAAACAATTTAATTTACAAAATAAAAGAAGTATCATTTAACGATACTTACAAAACAAACGCAATTGTTAAAGTAGAAATTAGTAGTGAAGCATTAGGACCTCAAATCACAAAAACTTATGAAACACAAATTAGTACTGGATTCAAATCAGAAGCTTATGTTAGCTTAGAAAAACAAATTAATCAAAAATTATCTTCTGCGAATGATTTAAGTCCACTAAAACCTACTGTCACTAAAAAAGATGGCGTGACTGATCAAGATTTATACAATAATGTATACAATCTAAAAGCTCTAAGTGAAAATTTAAATATTGAACCACCACAAGGATTAGATCAAGCACTTTATACAATCACAAACACTAGATTAAATGATAATAATCAAATAACAATTTGATTTAAAATATCTTCAGTGAATGATCCAGAAAGATATTGAACATATAATTCAAGCGTTGCTCAAGAAATAATAGTTGTTATTGACTTGGTATTAGATTTGAATTAATTTAATAAATAGAGTCAATATAAACTAAAATTAATAGAAGGAGAAAATTATGTCGACAAGTATAGCACAAGAAGTTAACACTAACAACACAGATAGAAGAGAAAGCGTTGTTTCAAGTCAGGAAATAACTTCAAGAAAATGAAAATTTGATTCAATATTTAAAGTTATCGCTGGAATTATCTATGGTTTTTTCTTTGGTATGTTACCAGCAACTTTTATTTTTAATGGATCAATTGAAGCATCAAACCCACCAATTTATGAAATTAGTGCTATTGTTGCCTTATTAGCAATTAGTACATTATCATTAGCACTTATTTTTTGATTATTTAAAGGTGATATTAAGAAAAAACATCCTTTAGCTTATGCGTTAGTTCATGTTTTAAATGCAGCTATCCTTTCAGTAGGAATTACAGTAGTAAGCGCAATTAGTAATTATTCTGAATCAAATAATGTTGATCGTTACTTAATATTAGCAATTGCTTATGGTGCTTGAGCATTGATTATGGCAATTGTTTCAGTTGTTACAATGTCAGTTTATAAAAAACAATACCCATTATCATGATCAAGAGCTCCATTTGCTATTTTTTCATTTCTATTTGCTGGACTTGTAGAATTGTTCATTTATTTATCAGCAAATATCGATTTAAAGGATGGATTAAATAATCAATCAATTTTATTTGCTGTTTTAGGGTTAGTATCATTTGTTATCGCTTTATTAGTATTTGGATTAGCAACAGCATTTATTAAAAGATATAGAGATGTTCTTTTAGGTGAAAGAACAGAATATGAAATTGATACCATTAGAGATTGAGAAAGCGCAAGAGTTTTTGCATTAATTATGTCTTCAGCAATGATTTTAACTTATTCAGTTGCTTTAATCATTAATCAAACAATTTCATTTAGTCAAATTCCTCTATTTGTAGAAATTGCAATTGATGTAATTTTGGTAGTGCCTTATATCATTATAATTTCATATATTAAGATTCAAAATATGAAAAATTCAAACCAAGGATTCTATATTTCAAGAATTTTTAAAACAATTGACAATGGATTATTGCTAGATGTATTTGCTTGAATAATTGTTGTTAAATCAGCACTTATCCAAGGTATTTACTATGATGATAACAGTATTACTAGTGAAATAAAAGCATTAATGCTAATCATTACATTTGCATCGCTATTAGTTCTTTATGCATTTACAACAATTATTCAAGTTAATATTCCTAACTTAAGAAATACAGCAATTACCATTCCAACTTTATCATTTGCATTAATTCTAGGGTTATTTACAATTTTATTTGGTGGATACTTATATAGAGATTCAAATATTGCTGATCCAGAAAAATTAGCAATATCACCATTAGTATTTGTATTTATGTCAGTTATTGTTTTAGCAGGGATGTCAATTTCGCTTGTAATTAAAATTTGTATGGTTGCTAAAATTTTTAAATCAAATTGAAAGAAAGAAGAACAAGTTGATAAATCAGAGTTAGCTCAGAAACAAGCACAGGATGTAAACGATTTAATTGGTGAAAGAACAAAAGAAGTTGATATAGAAGCAATTAAGCAAACAAAAAATAAACAACAAACACAAGAATTTAGAACAGCATTAAATGAAAGTATTAAAGACTAAGGAGGTTAATATGAGAATGAATACAAACAAAAAAACAATTTTATTATCATCAGTAACAGTAACTACTTTAGCTTTAGGTGCTACAGCAATTGCTTTATCTAATTCTTCGTCAAATAATCAATTAAATAAAGATTTATTATTAACACAAAAACAAAGTATTAGTGTTAGAGAAGTTTCACCAAATGGTGATCGAAAAGGTAATTTAGTAAATCCAGATGAATTGTTCTACATGAGTCCTGTTTTGACTCCAGAATCACACCCAATTATTGAAGGTGATGTAATCAATCAAACAAATGTAGAACTATGAAAAAAATTCTCACAAAATATTAAAGCAATCCCGATTCCATCTTCATTGCCTTCTTCAATTCAATTACTTGTTCAAAAATTACAAGATATTTCTACACAAATTGAAGGAACAATTAAGTTACGTTCAGCTTTAGAAGCATCTAAAAAAGATTTTATTACTAACATGACTGGGATATTGCCAGATCCAGCTCAATTTTGAGAAGATACAATTAAAGAACAAATAGTTCAACAATCAGGTTTTAAAGAAAATATTGCTGAAATTGATGGAATTAATGAAATTCAGCAAAATTTATTGATTTTATCAGGAATTGTTGATGGAACTAAAATTTCAAGCATCGCGAGTGCAAATTTAAAAGAAAGAAATCTTTCAGGTGATAATGGTTCAACATCTTCTCCAATTTCTATTGGTGATGTAGCAGGACAATGATATACTCAATTAGTTAAAATTGCTGAAATTGATCCTTCAAAAACAGGAAACTATGTTCTAAAGTTTCAATTTAAAAAGAACAATAACGCATTTCCATTAGATGGAACATTAATTATTAAAAATGATAAGAATCAGTTGAGTTCCGTTACTAATGTAAGTGATTTAGTTAAAAATTTTGATATTTTTGGTAGATGAAATAGTAATGCCGAATTAGATCAAGGTAACGCAGTTTCATTTGAAAACTTTGTTGTTCAAAAATCAACTAGTGGTAAAGTTGAGCTTTTAGTAAGAGTTAAAGATCAAGAAATGGTACAAAATCTAGAATTTTTATCAGAACTTGAAGGTAGTGAATCAATAGTAACACCTGATCAATTTGGAATTTTAGATGTCCAAGCAACAAATAGTTCAACATTTAAAGGAAAAATTTTAGCTGATGGAACAACAACATTAGTTGACAATATTAGCGATACATCTAAAGTAATTAGTAGTATTGAGTTTTTTGGTAAAACATTAACAGCTAAATATAATTCAAATAGAGAATTAACAAACTTTGAAGATCATACATTAGAGTTTTATCAAGGTAAAGATTCAGAAGTAAAATTAGGTCTTAACCATGCTTATAAAGAAGGTGCTGAAGCTCAAAATCAATTAAGTTATAAGCCAATTAATATCTATGAAAATGGGATTGATACTAAAAAACAACAAGAATTAACATTAAGTGCTAATGGAACTGAACCTTCATCATTTGATCCTGCTACTTATGATTTATATTCAACAATAAGAGAACAATTACCTCAAGAAATAACTGAAGATAATTTTGAACAAGCTTCAACAATTAAATTAACTTCTGGTTTGGATTCTACAAACGCAATTACAAGACAAACTTTGAAATTTACTGCTTATTTCTATAGTATTGGTAATCGTGATAATTATGAAAATATTAATGTTAATGGTGATATTCAATTCATCGAAATAAGTGATATTACTCAAAAAATTTTCTTTGAAAAGCCAAAATCATTTAGTGATCAATCATTAACCAATAAAGAATCAACATTTAAAGCAAAAGAAAGTGTTAATGAAAGAGCGCAAGTATTGTCAATTTTAGGTAGTGTTTACAATGAGTTTAGTAAATCAAGTTCAGGAATATTTAATGGTGAAACTTATGATTTAGGAAGTCAAACATTATGAATTGGTTCTAAAAATGATTCTAAATTTACAAATATTAGAACACAAACAGAAAAAATTTCTGGATCAGCAAATACTATTTACAATAAACTAAATAGTAATTGAAATGATGTATCTTCATTTATGAATCAATTATTTTCAATAGAAAAATCAAATCGTTATGATGGTTCTTCAATTGATTCAGCTAAAAGTGTTATTAATAATTTTTTAGCAAGAATAACAGAATATACATCAAATAGTGCAGATGTCGAATCAATTATTAATAATTCAATCCAAATTGTTAAAAGTCAATACGATACAATTGATCAAAATACAACATTTGATTCTTTATCTATTGAAAATAAAAAAGCACTAGCAAAACAAGTAGCACAATTAATTAAATATCAATTTGGAACAATTAATAATGAATTTATTGCACAACAATATGGACTTGTTTATGACAGTATTAAAAATGCTCTTGAATCTACAGAAACAAAAACATATTCAGTAATTAAAGCTCCAGAAGAAATTTTAGAAATTTACAATTCAACATCTCAAGACGCTTCTAATATCAAAGTATTCAAATATAAAGATAATATTTGAAATAGTGGAGTTGCAACAAGTAGTAATGTAACATTAAAAGATTCTGCTTTATCATTGTTTAAATTGCTATATTTCAATAATGGTGATACTAACTTGACAAGATTAGGAGATTCAATTTTTAATTCTAGTGAAAATGATAATGTATTTAGCTCTCTAGATGCAACTTCATTAGTAACTTTTACTTCAGATACAGTTGCAGCAAAACAAGACAAAGTGTTAGTTTATAGTCAAATTTTATCTACATTAGGACACAAAGAGTTTGATCTTCAAGGAGTAATTAACAAAATGTTGTCTTCTGGTACTAGGGCAGATTTAAATGAAGCAACAATTTCAAATTGATTTAACCAAACAATCCACAATATCACTTCACCTAATTTTGATCGTAAAACTGAATCAACAGATTCAACAAAAGTTAGCTCTTCATATTTAGATGATTTAATTTCAGGATCAAATATTATTATTTGTATGAAATGAAAACTAAGTTCTCTAGGTGGTTCTTCATTTTTTGCTCATCAAGATGGAAAAGCTACAACTTCAGAATTGTACGAAAAAATCAATACAATTCTAAACACAAATTCTCAATACTCACCTTCAGAACTAGGTATTTGATCAAACATTATTAATGGTAAATATGATTTTGCTAAATTTACTTAAGAGCTTTCAGGTAGAGATAATGTTGATAGTTTAGAAAAAATGATTAGCGCTTTAGTAAAAGATGAAAATATTTTAGCATTAAGATCAACACCTGATGCTTCGGCGCTAACAGAATTAGAAAAAGTTTTAAAACAGTTATGATGAATTATTGTTGCTCTTGTAGGGGTTGGAGTTTTAGTAGCTTCAAGTATTTCAGTTGCAACAAAAGATAGACAAATAAAACTATCAGCTAGACCGGTATTAAAATGATTATTAATTTCAGGAATTATTCTAGGTTTAACTGTAGCAACATTAGCAATTTTATTTGGAGTTGTTTTATAAAAATTTACTTAAGAGTTTAATTAAGAAAGAGGTTTGTTATGAAAAAAAGCACTAAAAAGTTATTGGGTTTAGGAACTTCGCTTTTAATTGGTTCTGCTGGTGTAATTGCAGGAATTGGTGCTCTAAAATTAGATCAATCAGGATCATCCATTAATCAAAATAATGCTAGTCGTGCTGTTCAAAACGATGGTTTTGGACTAACTAGTCACGATTCTTTTATTATTGGAAAAAATTTAAATCAAACTGAAATTTACAATAGCACTCCAAACGTAACTAAACCAGTTCCTAATGGATATGTCACAATAAATAAAAATAATCAACTAATTTGTATTGATAAAAACGATCCAAATAAAGTGTTGTGATATTCTAATTATGGTAGTGGCTATAATGTTTTAGCTACAGAATACACTCCTTATGAAGATACATTAGTAGTTTTATACACTGATGAAAAAAGAAATGCAGGAGACAGTGTAAGGATTAAAGTTTGTAAGTATCCAAATATTTCATCAAAAACAGATGGAGGAGAATTTACAACATGAGAAGATAAAGTTGTTAACACTTATACTTATGATGGTAATACTTTTAGAAATGATACGTGAGGATTATCACCAATTTATAAAACATCAACATCTGATGGCGATAATGCTCAAGTTACTAGTTATCTAATTTATCCAAAGTTACATACAGATAATAATAATCTTGGTAGTTGAGGTTCTGATAAGATTTTTGAATATTCTGTAAAAGATAAATCAGTACAAAATAGAAAATTTAAATACCATTATACCGATAGATATCAAGCTATTATGGGAATGGGTTCATGAATTTATGGTGATAAAATTCATGCAGTTTTACTGATGCTAAGAAAAGGAAGTACGGGTTCATGAATTGAAGTAGAATATTTAGTTCAAGAAGATAACAAAGAATATTTTGCTTCAAAAGGTATTAAAAATCCTGGGAGTAGTGCTGATGGAAATTTCTGATCTGGAAGTTCTTGAGCTATTATATCCGAAGCAGTAAGATCGAATATTTCTGGTGCTGCATTTAGTTACAATTATGATACTTCTGATATGAAAGTTACATTTGCGCTTAATGCATTTGGTGGTTATGATGCATTTGGAAATTCAAATAATTTTCATAAAAATGGTCAATTAATTACCACTTCAGTTTGGTGTGGAGGACAACAATTTTCGGGAACTTCAGGTCCTTGAAGAAATAATTTATGAACTGAAACTTGAGGTGGATATTTTGATAATAGCGTAATTGCTGCAAAAGGAATTAAAAATACTACTGCATCGCCCTTACTTTTAGAAGGATATGATCAAAGAATTCAAGATTCTTCTAAAGGTTATGATGGCCGTTTTACCGCAGTAATTAATAACCCTACATCTTGAGGTAATGATACTTTTAATCCCACAAAAACTCTAAATAATAGTCGCTGAAGAATATATATGCAAACTGATGATGAAGCAGTAAATGCATCAAATTCAACCTACTATAGTAACTTTAGTACTAGTGTTGATATTTCACAAAATTATCGTTTAGGACTTAACCAAGGAGCTTTTGGAATTCCTGTTTTAGAGTATCATAATGACAATAATAACGATAGTACAATATTTAACTTAAACGTCATGTTTATGAAAAATGGTTCAAATAATGGAATTATTATTAACCAAAAAGATCGTGGATCAAATACGCAAAACAAATCAACTTATGGGTATTATACACATGCATCAGCTACTTCAAATACAATTTCAGGTTATGGTGATAGTAGCTATGCAGTTAGCTTAGTTGATAAAGCATATTTATATGATAAATTAAAACTTGGTGGCAATATTTCATATTGATATAGTTCATCTTTTATGAATGCATTAAGCATGAAGAATGTTCGTGATGATGCTAAGTTTTTAATTAAAGAAGATACAATAACTCATAATTATAATGCCGGTTCAGTATCATTTGATTTATATTCAACTATCGTTTACACTAATACAGGATTATTAAATTATAGTGATGTAAATTCGATGGAAGGTCAAGGTAATTGATGAACAAATCACAAAATTGGTACTTTTACTTTAACAGGATTTAAAACAGTTAAAGTTACTGAAATTAAAAACTTTAAAATTGATTCAAGTTTAACATTTGGCGGAAAAATAATTGCTCCTTATTTAGTTCCATCTGAAATTGTAACTAATCAATATGGTTCAAACACTAAAGTTGATTTTAAAAATTTAGTCTGACAATCAATTTGTAGAGGAGATGTATTTACTAATTTAGTAAGTACTCCAACATATAATGAAAGTTCTTGAGAACAAGACTTTAATGCATTCTTCCCAAGATTTGATATTGAAAGTGATAGTGCAACTAAAGGGCAATTTAATAACGCTGAAGGTAGCGTTACTTTAAGTGTTAAAGTATCAAAAAGATGAGCAGTTCCTGCACCAAATAGTAATGAAGATTTAGTTTCTTTTAATAACTGAACAATTTCAGGATTAAGAAAAGTTGGAGCAACTCAATTTGTTAATAATACTGAAGCAACTGCATTTATTAATCCAAATTGAAGTAATAAAAATATTCCTTATGCTGATGGTTCAACTTATAACAAAGAAATTCAATGACCTGATTATGTAGCACCTAATGTTGAAAAAATTACAGTAGATGAAATTAAAGAATTTTTATTTGAAAATTATATTAAACCAGCTTATGATGCCGCAACTAAAGAAAATCAATACGAAACATCGACTCAATGAGTGAAAAATGTTGCTTATAAAACAAATTATGGTTTACAATCAGATGGCGCATTTAATAATAACGAATTAACTAAAGATAATATTGTTATAATGAATTATAAATATTTTCCAGCTACAGGGAAAATGAGATTAGATATTAGACTTAATGTTTGAAATGAAAATGATCAAATGTTACATTGAGCTCAAGGAGTAGAAGTTAATGGCATACAAGGAACTCAAAAAGAAACTGATGCTCCATTTGGAACTTGATGAATTGGTGGTTTTAGAACAGATAATGTTACAACTTCATTTGACGAAGAAAATGTTTATGATTTAGCAGGAGTTACTTGAAATAATTACCAAATTTCATCTACTATTGCTAGTCAATCATTAGTGGATTCTAGTTATCGAACATTAGTAAGAAAAGCAATTATTGAAAAATCTATTGAATATGGATATTTAAAATTACCTTATTGAGTTGATCCAAGTTCTATTCCAACACTTGAAGGTGGTTATGGAGAGCTTTCTCTTGTGCAACTTGTTGAATCAGATAATGGTAAAGGAACAGCATCATTTAAAATATACCTTAAAAGAACTAATTATCAGGCACAAAGTGATGGGAAAGTAGCAAATGTTGGCGAAAATAAAACTTGAACTATTAAAACTTACAGGATTTAGAATTGCAAGCTCAATAAAAGTTGATTCTTCAAAATTCTTTGATTTTTCTGCTCAACTATTAACTTCGCCTCTTTATTTAAATCCAACTCAAAGATTAGATGAATTTGTTAGATGATTAAATCAAACTGAGGATAAAATTCTTGATTATATAGTAGCTTAAGATCAAGCAGCAAATCAAGGAGGAGCTCACTCTAAAGAAGAATGAAAGAGAAGATTACAATTTAATTATTCAATTAATAATACAACTAATGAAGCTTTTACATTTACAAGCAATAATGCAGCTGATGCAATTAATCAAGAATTATCAAGACAAACTGGTAAATTAGGATTTATGTATTCTGATAGTTTTACTAATGGATTTAAATTATGAGTAAAAATAACAGATTTAGAACCAGATAGTTTATACGCTTTAGAAGAATCATTCAACAGATAATCAAAAAGGATTTGAATTAAAAGGTCTTTTAGATACACAAAATGTTATCTTGCAATTAAACATGAATGAGTGGATTGAAAATCTAAAAACTCATCATGGAACAGTTGCTGAAGGAGCAAATCAACAAGATTCAACAATTCAATCGATGAAAGGTCCAGGTATTAGGCAACTCTACTTATGGTTCTAATATGGAATTTAGTCAAATTGAAACATTTTTAAAAGCAATAGGTTATAAATTTAATTTTAGTTGACAAAATTCAAATGGAGAAGTACAAAATTCTGATACTTTACCTACAAATTTTTCATACAATTCTGAAAATCCAATTATTAATGTAACAATTTCATATGCAAGTGAAGATACAATACCAAGAATTTATATTTTTGATGATAGTTTACATTCAACTAAGAGTGTAACTACATACTTATCATTAGCTGTTAAAAAAACATTAAAAATTAATTCTTCATTTTTTGAATCAATGTATCAATATCTAAACATTGATGAATCAAATAAAAATATTACTATTAGTTCAACTGGAGTAGGTAACTCTTTAACAATTGATGCTATTAAAACATCATGATCTCAATTTGAAGAACAATATTGAGAATTAAATAATAATGCAAATAAAGATGAATATAAGCAACAACTACAAATTGTTTATTCAGTAAACGGTTCTGATTTTACTCTTGATTTAAATTCGATGTGAGAAAAAATTAATGAGGGTTAAGCTGAAGCAACAAACAATATTAGTAAAATTGGTAAATTAAGATTTTATTCACCAACATTTAAATATGGAACAAAAATTCAAGCTAAAGTGGTATTTAAAGATAGCGCAAATTTAGATGAATATGCTATTGAATACGAAGGAAATTCACAAGTTATTGTTAATCATAAATTATCAACAACTTTTGATATGACTAAGTATGCAGAATTTTGGTCAACAACAAAATCAAAAGCTAATGAAGGATCAACATTTGATAATTTAGAAGGATTTACTCCTGCTACATTTAATAATGTAACATTTGATCAATTTGTGCAAGAAACAGAAAAACAATTAGGATTATTAATCCAATATTCAAATGATGGTAAAAACAATTGAGTTGATTCAAGAGAATTAATAACTTCAGTTGATTAGTTTGATCCTGCAGTTTATATGAGATTTTCTTCAAAAACAGATGATTATACTGATTGAGGTAATAACTTCGAAATCAAGAATTTTAGTACTGGTGTAACTGATACAACTTCAACTAATGAATCATTAAAATGATCAAGTGGTGTTAAATTACCATTAAATTTACCTAAATATTTACAAGTAGAAAAATCATGAATTGATGAATTTATTGCTGCAAATCCTTTATCAGGTAATACTAAATATTTAAGTATTAATGAAGTTCCTGAAAATGAATTAATAGATAAAATTGTTAAAGCTAATCCACCACTGCCAGGAACTTAAGCTCCTACAGTTTGATTAGAATACCGTTTAGGTGCTACTGGTACATGAAATAAAAGAGCAGCATTTATTGAAGCTTTAAAATCTTCAACTAAAGATGCAACTACTAATTTAATTCAAATTAAGGTAAATGTTGACCCTATTGATATAAATGATCCAGTTTATGTAGTTCAAGATACAGTATATAACTTGCATGAAGAAAACATTAGTGATAATGCGGTGATTAAGATATTTGTTAACGAATCATATGAAACTCAAGCAAATAATGTTGCGATTCGTGGAACAAATACTCAGTTTACATATAGATATGGTCAATTACCAGTTAATGAAAATGGGGATTGAACTGGTGCAAATGGATTGATGATTCAATGAACTACTGATCAAAGTGCTACATATCAAGATGCATCAAGTGATAGTAAATGAGAAAATGTTCAAATTAGTTCAATTGACCCTGTAGCAAGATATTTGGCAATTAGAATAATTGCTAAAGCTGGTTATGTTTATGGTGCAAATTACACAGACAACAATCATAATCCAAATCCTCAAGCAGATATTCATGTTGTTAATGTAGATGAAATTAGATCAAAAATTGAAGTTGATTTAGATACTTTAAAAGCATTGGATTTAAGTGGATATGTTCACGATTTAAATACACAACAATTAATTGCAAGCGAACAACAAATTTTAAATAATATTCAAGGTGGAAATAACTTAGCAATTCGTTATCAAGTGGTTTTAGCTGATGGAAATAAATTAAATAATGATTGAGTTGATGCTACTGCACTAAAAACACTATTAAGTGAATATTCAGTAAATTATCAAAATTCTAGTCAAGGTTTAATTAAATTTAAAGTTAGCGGTTCTTCAATTGCTGCTGCTTCAATAAAAGCAACATTTGTTTCAATAAATGATCAGTTTATTCCGATTGATAAAAATAATGCTGATTTAGACCAAGGTATTGAAACTAATACAGATAAAGTTAAAACAAAAGTTGATTTATCAACTTGATATGAAGTATTGAAAACAAAACCTACTTTATTTAGAGCTGGTTCAACAAGCGCTAATATTCAAGATATTACTCCTCCAGGTATAGAAGGTACTTTTGGTTCAGGATTCTTGGTAGGAATGGATTATGGACAAATTACTACATTATTAAAAACTATTGGACTTGAAGCTCAATTTAAAGCTCCAGGTTCATCTACAAGTGATAATTGAGTTTCATTGGATGAAATTCATGATTTAAATAATGCAAATGAACTTTACATTAGATTTAAAGTAATAGATGAATTTGCTGATAGTGTTGAAGTTTGAGGAGATAAGAATTCGGCTCAAGATAATTTGCAACCAGTTGAAGTAAAATTAATCATTAATTTACCAATAACATTAATTGTTTCAATTGATGAACTTAAAAAATTACAATTTGTTGGTAATACAGCAGATTTACAAAATTTTGATGCTTTAAAATTAATAGAACAAGAAATTATCGATAAAATCATTCAAGATAGCCAAACTAGTAATACAGCAACTAATAATAAAATTAATGCCGCAAAACTAGGAATTAAATATGTATTAAATGGAAAACCTGGCGAAAAAACTTGAATGACTTTAGAAGAAGTTAAAGATTATCTAACTACTTCAAAAGCAAACTTTAGTTCAAATGAGGTTAAAGCTAAAGTGTTTATTTTAGATAATCCGCCAATTGATGAATATGGAACATTGCAATTCCAATTATCTTCATACGAAGAAGTTGTAATTCAACCAGAACAATTTGATGATGCAGCTCAATTTAAGGTATATATTCACCAAACAGACCCAACAAATCCAGATTGAATTTTCGCGAATAAATATTTAGAAGGTTCAGAAAAACAATATGTAATTAAAGATTTAGATGCTTGAACTAGAGACATTAACGCTTTAAAAGGATTAGAATTAGAATTTAACTCTGTTTCTAATAATGGACAACCAGTAGATGATGGTTGATCAACTCAATATAATGCTAATGAAATTAACAAAAATAAAGATTATTGAGTAAGATTTAAAGTAAAACCAGGATTTGTTTTTGAGAATGCATTACCAGATAATCCTCAATATTCAGCTCCAATTAAACTTGATGCTTCAAGAATTAAAGTAACAATTTCATTACAATCAAATTGATTAGAACAATTAGTTTTAACTGGAAATACTAAAAATCTAAATATTAATGAAGATGCTGTTATGGCTCTAGTTAATAATGAATTACCAGATGTTCAAAATAAAGAAAAATTAATTAAAATTCAATATACAATTGATGGACAAGAATGATTAACTAAAGATGATTTCATTAATAAATTAAATGGTCTTGATGGTGGATTATCAGAAACAAAATGAATTATTTTGCGTGAAGATATTAAAGCAAGATTTGTTATTGATAATGATATCAATAATCAATTTAACCCACCTTATGGTCTAGAAATTGATGGAATTATTATTGATAATGAGTCTCAAAGCCCAATTATTCAATTGATTGATGATACAAAGCAATTAAATAGTGCTGTTAAAGGTTATATCAATGCTAATAAATTAACTCCATTCATTGCATCTAATTTCTTTGTAACAGGTACAAATACTAAAGCAATTTTAAGAACAAAAGAAGTTGCTAAATTTAATACAATGTTGGATGGATATAAATCAGCTCAAATTTTTGACATTCTTTATACTTCAGAAGCAAATAATTTTATTCAAGAAAATAAAGTTTGAGATCCAGAAGGAAAAGGTATTGTTGAAGAGTTGGCACTAAAAGGTAACTTTGCAAATGAATATATTGCAATTAATTTAAAAGCTAGTTCAGATAAATATGATGTATATCATAATGACCAAATACAAGCAGATGGATATATTATTTCTTCTCCAGATATTAAAGTTTCATTGTCAATTGAAATTATTAACCCATTAATTGGTAAGACAGTTGCTATTACTTATATTAATGATCAAAAACAAGCAATTTTCTATCAAAATGATGGATCTTTCTTGTTTAACATAACAACTGACGATGGAAGACAAATGAGTTTTGATGATTTCATTGCTCAATTACCTACAGGTAATGATACAGAAGCTGGTCAATATACACAAGATATGAAAAATGCAATGGAATTAGCTTATTATGTTTCAAATCGTCCTTTAACTGATGAAGAATATAAAGAAATTACTAAACCAAATAATATTCAGAAAGTGCCTTCAGCAAATGAAGCAAATGAAAAATATGGTGTTTGAAAATCAGCTCCAACTTTAAATGAAAGTACTAATTTAAGTCTAGCAGTTAATGATTATATAATTGTTGCCCTAAGAATTAAACCTGAATTTTTATCAGATCCATCTAAAGATGATTCAGGATTTGTTCTAAGAGATGATGAACATACACCAACACAACAATCACGTGCTCATGGATATAAAGTTAGAACAAGCGAAATTCAAGTTAACTGAGATTCAATGGAAGTTAAAAATGTTGGCGCACCAGTTAATACAGATAAAGGATTAGATGGTTTTGCTGTATTGAATAAGCTTTCATTGATTGAAGATGCAGGTAAAAATTATCAAGGTGTTTCACTGAAATTAAATTACTTTAATGATTTTTATAGAAGTGCTAGTGATGAAATTCTTGTTTCAAATTCTGGAGATCGTTTAGTAAAACGTGAAACAACTGGTGTAGGAATTCATAAAGGCGATAAACCATACTATGGTAGCGATGGTCAACCAATTAGAGATAAACAAGGTCAAGAAGTATTCCCTTACTATGATTCAGAAAATCGTCCATCACATCCAACTAAAGAATTAAATTCAACAAGAAGTTTAAATTTAAGTGAAAAAGAAGATAACATTTTCTCATTCTATAATCAAGATGGGAATATTGAAGGAATTACTGACTTAACTGCATATAGTTTGTTTGCTAATCAATATATTCAAATTGAATTCATGAATAAAAAAGGTTTATCTACAGAACCTGATGTTTATGACTATTATGTAGATCAAGCTAATGTAACAAGAGAATATACATTACCAACTTCATTAATTAAATTCCTAGTAATTAATGTTAACAACATTAGATATGAATTCAATTCATCTGAATTTAAACAAATTATTGCTGATCCAAATCCTGCAAATGTTTTTGTAAATACTAAGGATGCAACTCAATTACCAAAAAATGGTGAATCAAGAATTAAAGATGACATTATGTATAAAGTTACAAAAACTGAAACAGGTCAATCAGATGTTGAATTATTAACATTAGAACAAATTAAGCAACAAATAGAAAGCGATTTTAGTGGTCAAGTTAAATTGCAAACAAGCATTAGACGTAAAAATTCAAACTGAGAAAAAGCTATAGATTATGGAAGAATTCAAGAATATAATAATTTACAAAATGGTGACTTTATTAAAGTAGAAATTGTTCCTACAAATGATGAGTTTGTTTATGCACAACAACCAGAACCATTAACATTCCAAATTACAACTTTAACTATTGAAGACGCTCCTACTGATTTATTCAAATGATTGAGAGTAGAGCAAGTTGGTGAATGAGATGGGGAAGGTTCATTTAGAATCTATGTTGACGATCCAAATAATCCAAATGATGATAACTTAACTATTGAAGATTTATCTAATGGTAAATATTATTTTGAAGCTCAAGTTTGAAGTGTAGATCCTTCAACAGGCGAAAAAACCATTAAACATAAATGAACTCGTGATATTGATACAATTAATGATTTAAAAAATGGCGACAAAGTTGCATGACAATTAAGATCACCAGAAGGTACAGTATATAGTGCTTACTTCAATACAGTAGCTGATATTGCAAATCATAATAGTTCTGAAGATAAATACAGCTTTGTACAAATTAATAAGAGAGGAGCAATAAATATTACTCCTCCAGTTCTTCAACCTGAGGGTGGCCCAATTGGTCCTAAACCTGCAGATGAAGATGCTTATCCAGAAACATCAGGATTTGAAATTGCCAACTTAAGAATTAGAGATCAAGATCAAGAATTTACATCAATTTCATATGATACATTTGCTTCTTTAATGAAAGAAATGAACTTCAGTTATCAAGGTGTTAATGGAAATGGAAATATGATTTCGTCTAAAGATCCAAGAAATGTAACTGTAGATATTGAAAAACCTACTCAATTAAGAGCAAAAAGAGCAACAACATTCACATTACAATATTTAATTGATCAAGGTTACTTAAGTTTTGCTTATAATACAATCGGACTATCAGATTTCAATAGATTTTCATGAAATCAAGTTAAAGACCCTTCAGGAAATTACTTAGTGGCTCCAGGATTGTTATCAAATGGTGACAAAGTTAAAGCTATCTATAAAGACCCAACAATGTCAACAGCTTACGAAATTCAATTGAATGATGTTTGAGGTTTATCTAAAAAAACAGATAGCATGCCAATGTTTGCTTGAATTGGAATTGGAGCAGCATCAGTTGCAACATTAGGAATTTTCGCATTCATCTACTTCTTTGCAAGAAATAGAAAATTAAAAAGTTAATTAATTAAAATAATAAAAAATTCATTTGTTATGTGACAAATGAATTTTTATTTTTACAACAAAGCACAAAAATAAAAAGCAAATTCTCTAGAATAGATTTTAAATTTGTGATAGATTTTAGTTTTTCTTTTTTTATGGATTTGCAATAAAATATTTAAAGAAAATGGAAGCGAAATAAATGATTTTAACAAAGAAAAAAATAAACCTCAAAGAGATCCTAATGGTGCTGGTTGACCATCAAAAACTGGCAATAATTCTGGGTAAAGGCAGAGGAAATAATAAACCTAGAAATAAATAACATATACGACAAATTTAATAGAAACTCAAAAAGTAATCAAATACTAACAAATTAATATAAATTGATACCTTATATATAAAATACTTTAAGTTCTTTTTTTAGAACTTATAAGTTCTTTTTTTAGAACTTATGATAAAATATTTTTAATTATGAATATTAAAACTGGAAAAGAATTATTAAACTTTATTGAAGATAGGACAAAAAATAAATACGAAAGAAAATATGTTAACCATTTTTATAAAAAAATTAAAAATGAGAAGTTTTCTTATGTTTTTTATGGAATTAGGAGAATTGGGAAGACAACAATGTGTTTTCAAATTTTGAATAAATTTATATCAAACAAAGAATTAAAAATTGATGAAATTATATTTTTAGATATAGAACTTGAACTTTCATTAGGTAATAAAAGTGAAATAATTAAACAAAAGTTTTTTGAATTATTTAAAAGCAATAAATTTAAGCTTGTTTTTTTTGATGAAATACAATTATTAGAAAATTGAGATATGTTTATTAAAAGTCTTAATGATCATTTTCCCAATGTAAAAATTATATCTTCAGGTTCAAGTAGCTATAATCTAAAAGAAAAAGAATCTGGGCTTGGAAGATTTATTAAAGTAAATATCCAACCATTAATGTTAAATGAGTTTATTTCAATAAGAAAAGAAGAAATTAAAGATTTTTCTAAAAAAGAAATAATTCATTTTTATTTAAAAGAAACTTCTTTTTTTGAATTGTGAAGTATTAAAGATGAAGATTTTAGAAAAAGATATATGTTAGACATTTTAGAAAAAACAATTATTTATGATTTAAATTTCATAGTTAATCGTTCTTTTACTCCTTCTTATATGAAACAAATTATTAGAGAAATTGCTCTTAGTGAAACTGGAGAATTAAATTTTGAAAAAATAAGATCAAAATTATCTATTCCTAAAACAACATTTTATGAATATCTAAATATTATGGAAAATATTGGAGTTATTCGTATATTAGAAAGATATAATGGAAATTTGATTTTGTCTAAAAGAGGACCTAACAAATACTATCTATCTCTTCCATTTTTTTATAATTTATATTTCAATTTAGATCACACATTTCATATTGGAAAGATTTATGAATCATTATTTTTAATGCATTTAAACTATAAATATAATTTAGAAAATTTAAAAAGAAAAATATTTTATATTAAAGACAAAGAAGAAATTGATTTTTATATACCTAGTGAAAATATAGGTTTTGAATTAAAATCCAAAAATATTGAATTTAATAATTTGTATTTAAGATTAAGTTCTTCGGGTTTAGTGAATTTAAAAACTTTGAATATAGATGATTTATTTGATTTTATTATCTAAATTTAGTTCAATTTTAATTATAAAAATAAAATTAATTTAATCGTAAAAAAGATACAAATTACCTATGTTTAGATAATTTAATGAGTTTATGTTAAAATTTTGTAAGCAATCTTGTTGGTAGATAGAAGTGTTAACTTCTATCTTTTCTTTTTTATTTTGAAAGGTAATATATTAATGAAAAATGAATATATTTCGTATAAAAATCGAGGAATGTTGTTAGAAAATATATTAAATCGAACAATAAGTTATTATGTAAGTAATAAAATTGCTTTTTTTACAAAAAATAATCTAAATATTTCATTTCAAAGTGCATCAAAAAATAAATCTAATAAAATAATTCAATTAAATTCATCTTTTATTAAAAGTAAATCAACTGTTGATTACTATGGAATTTATAAAGGACAATATGTTACTTTTGAAGCTAAGTCAACAGATGAGAAATTTTTGCCAATTGCAAACATTAAACCTCATCAACATAATCACTTAAAATTTATTTCTCATTTAGGAGGCAAAGCTTTTTATATTATTTTTTTTAAAAAATATTCACAAATTTTTTTAGTAAATGTTGATGACATTGATTATGAGAATAAAAAATCTTTATCTTTAAAAGAAGCAAAAGAAATAGGTAAATCAATTGAAATTATTTTTCCTGGTGTAATAGATTTTTTATCTTTAATTTAATTAAAAAGTATTAAATATGGCACCAAAGAAAAATTATGTAATTAATGCTCAAATAGGTTCTATTCACAAAATTGCTTTAAATGATTTTTTTTAATAGATCCCAAACTTATGAGATAGAATTAACTAAAATAAATCATGCAAATGGTGATTATGAAGGAACTTTTAAAGGAAAAATAAAAATTATGAGTTATACAAAAAATTTTGAAGATAAAGTTTTGGACTTTATGAATAAAATTGATAACAAAATAGATGGGATTGAAAGACGTATTGGTAACATAGAGAAGCGTTTGGATAAAGTAGAAAAACGTTTAGATGTTCTTGAAAAAGATGTTAAAGAAATCAAATCTCTTCCAACAATTCAAAATGAATTAAAAAATAAATAATTTGTTTAGATTTAATCAACTAGATGTATAAAAGGGCTTTTACAAAAAGTAGAAATGATTCTTTGTTTTTTGTATAATAGACAATTACAAAATGCTTTTATCTTTAAAAACAAATGCTTTTATCACTTATAAACATCTAGAAAGGTTATTTACTTCCCAAGAATATTTTGTGTGAAATAAAGATGATATTAATAAAATAATAGATTCAAATGAAGATATAGATGAAGATGTAAGTGCTTTTTGAGAAATAGCAAAAGATTTTGAAGAAGAAGAAATTGATGATTATAAATATGTTGAAATTATCAAAAATGGATTTAGTTTAGTCAACGAATTATTTATTGATCAAATTATTAAAGAATCAAAAATTGAAAATAAAAAAGTTTTAATTATTAAAGAAAAATCAAATGAATTAGCTTTTCAAAAAACTATAACTGCTTTAAAAGATGAAAACATTAATTGAATAATTAATCCTGTTTTTATTTATCAGGATATGATTATTAAACCATCTTTATACAAAAAAGATAAACAATTTATTTATTCGTTATTACACTCAACTAAAACTAAATTAATTAATTACTTACGTGCATATTTTGAGTATTCTGTTTTAACTAAGTTAAATGTAAAAGTTAATGAATACTTTTTTTACTTATATGAAAATAGAATAGATTATCCTGAACCAAAACAGTTATTTTTTTATAAAACAAATTATTGTTGAAGCAATAAAACTAAACAAGATAGAAAAGCTTTTGAAAAAGCGGATTTAAAAGAAAAAGAAAAACTAACTATTATTGAAAAATTACAATCAGGAATTATAAAGTTTAAATTCAAATCAAAACAAAGTAAAAAAAACAAAGAGATTAAAAATATTGAAACTGCAATACCTGAAATTATTTTAAAGTTAGAAAATTTTGATGAATATGTAGAACAAATTAGACAAGCTAAAGAAATAAAACAATTTTTAATTTTAAATCAAAAAGATATCACTCCTTGAGGAGAGAATCCAAATTTTATTAATTTATTTGATTATAAAAATTGTCATATTCCTAAAGTTTGCGGTTATCTATTAAATAAAAAAAATCTATTAGATTTAATATATTTGCCCAGTCACAATATAGATTATTTTAAAAACAAAAAAATTCCTTTAAAGATGATTTTAAATCAAGAAAGTCATTTGGATTATAAAAAAATGATTCAGTTTATCCAACCAATTACAAAATCAGATGTTGTTTGATACGACTTCGAAGGTTTTTCAATGCCTTATTCATCTATTGCTTTTGCTAAACCATATCAACAAATTGTTTTTCAAGTTTCAATTATAAGAACATCAAAAGAAAAAGAAATATTCAAAGACAATATTGTTATTGATCCAAAGGAACTTCAAGTTGAAGATTTTGTAAAAATTATAAAATCTATTTATTGGCATGATCAAGCAAAATACGTTGTATATAACAAAAATTATGAACTAGCTCGAATTAAAGAAATGATAAAAATGTTAAAAAATTATTTAGACGAAAAAAATGATAAAAAAATCGTTGAAAATTTAGAACATATGGCAAAAATTATTGAAAATAATACCATTGATCTATTAGATTTATTTCGTTATTCAGGTAGTAAAGATAAAGTGCCGCCAATATTCTTACATCAATTATTAGGTTTTTCTTCGATTAAAAAATTAGAACATTATATTACAGATAGCAAAATTCAATTAAAAGAAATGATAATTCCATACAAAGAATTAGAAGTTCAAAATGGATTAATGGCTATGAATAAAGCAATTCAAAGATATTTAGATGCTATTGGTGATGAAGAATGAAATGTAGTTAGTCAAAATCTTGCAGCTTATTGTGAAAACGATGTTCGAGCAATGATTATGGTTTATTACTTTGTTAAATATTTAATTTCCAAAAATACACAAAAATAATGAGCATTCAACTCATTACTTTTATATGGTGCCCGAAACTGGACTTGAACCAGCACGGCATTACTGCCCGGGGATTTTAAGTCCCCTACGTCTACCATTCCGT